>DASXVK010000869.1:0-5103 GCA_036504295.1 Polyangia bacterium | reverse complement strand
CGCCTGGAATCGCTTCGGCCCGGACGCGAGCGCGGCGTAGCTGAGGCCCTTCGTCTCCGCCGAGTGCCCGAGGATGAAGTCCACGGCCTGCTCGTCGCGCGCGAGCCGGCCGCCGTCGCTCCACTCGTCGTGCAGCCGCGTGAGGTCGCGGGTCCAGTCGAGCTCCTCGTCGCGGTACGGCGTGAGGCCGCGCGCGGCCGCCTCCTTCGCCATCGCCTGCGCCAGGGCGCCGAAGACGTCCCAGTCGGTGCGGCTCTCGTAGAGCGGGTCGAGCACCTTGCCGAAGGGGTGCACGTAGGAGTGGCAGTCGGTCGTGTTGATGTCGGTCTTCTCGTAGTAGGTCGAGGCCGGCAGCACGACGTCGGCGTGCAGCGCGGTCGTGTCCATGCGGAAGTTGACGTCGACGATGAGGTCGAGATCCTGCCACAGCGACCGCAGGATGTGCTCGTTGCCCTTGGCCTGGTTGAGGTAGTTCGCGCGCCAGACGATGAGCGCCCGCGGCTTGCGCGTCGGGCGCGCCGGGTCCGGCTGCTTCGGGTAGAGCGGCATCCAGCCCCGGCCGACGCTCTCGCGGATGTACCAGTCTATTGTCTTTCCTGGGGGCTTGCCGCCGTGGAGCTGCGGGTCGCGCTGGTCCGAGTGGACGTAGGTCCACAGCGTCGTGTTCTGGAACCGCTGCTTCTTCGCGCCGCGCGGGAAGGCGAGCTGCTTGAAGCCGTGCTCGGGCCAGACGCGCTCCTGCCCGACGTAGTGGTTGAAGCCGCCGCCGTTCTTGCCGGTGTTGCCGGTCAGCGCGACCAGGAGCATGAGGGCGCGGTTGATCAGGTCGTTGTGGTACCAGTGGTTGACGCCCGCGCCGTGGATGATCATGGCCGGCTTGCGGTCGCCGAGGAGCGCGGCGAGCTCGCGCACGTCGCGCTCGGCGAGGCCGGTCTCGCGCACCACCCGCGCCACGGGGTAGGCGGCGAGCTCGCGCGCGAGCAGCGCGAAGACCGGCGTCACCGCCAGCTCGCGGCCGTCGTGGCCGCGCACGCGCCACGTCCCGGTGAGCGCCGGCCGCACGTCGCCGAGGCGCAGGTGCCGCTCGGACGAGCCCATCGTCCCCGGCGCCGGGGCGGGCCGGCCGGCGGCCTCGTCCCACACGTAGAACACGTCTTCCCTGCCGCCCGCGGCGAGGTCGGCCGCGCGCAGGAAGCGCCCGGTGTCGGTGCAGACGAGGAACGGCAGGTCCGTCTGCTCCTTCACGTAGGGGACGTCGATCTTCCCCGCCTGGACCAGCACGTTGGCGACGCCGAGCGCGAGCGCGGCGTCCGTACCCGGGCGGATGCCGAGGAAGAGGTCGGCGTGGATGCTGCTCCCGTTGTAGTCGGGGAAGACGGCGGCGATCTTGGCGCCGTGGTAGCGCGCCTCCCACGCGAAGTGCGCGTCGGGGATGCGGGTCGCGTTGATGTTGCTGCCCCACAGCACGATGGTCTTCGCGTTGAACCAGTCGGCGCACTCGCAGGACTCGGTCTGCACGCCCCACGTGAGCGGCTCGCCGGGCGGCAGGTCGCAGTACCAGTCGTAGAACGACAGGAAGACGGCGCCGATGAAGTGCGCCAGGCGCGACCCGCCCGAGAACGACACCGGGCTCATGGCCGGGATCACGCTGAAGAAGAAGTTCGTGTCCGGCCCGTGCTGGTAGACGTTGTCGAGGAGCTTCCTGGCGATGAGGCCGAGCGCCTCGTCCCAGCTCGCGCGCCGCCACTTGCCCTCGCCGCGCGCGCCGGCCCGGATGAGCGGGGTGCGCAGGCGCTGCGCGCCGTAGACGTACTCGACGAAGCAGGCGCCCTTCTGGCAGCCGCGGGGGTTGTAGTCGGGCAGCTCCGCGCTGATCGGCGGGTAGTCGGCGGCCTGCTCCTCGCGGACCATGATCCCGTCCTTGAGGTACACCTTCCAGGAGCAGGAGCCGGTGCAGTTGGCCGAGTGCGTGGAGCGCACGACGCGGTCCCAGACGAGCTCACGGCGGTAGAGGTCTTCCCAGCCGCGGTACGGGTAGCTCTTGAGCGGGTCGTAGGCGATCACGACCCCCGGGATGGCCGGCGGCGCGGGGGCATCGCCGCGGCGGACGCCGCACCCCGCCCACGCGCCGAGGCCGGCGGCGCCGAGCCAGGCCATGAAGTCGCGGCGGCGCAGACCGCCCCCGTCCTTCCCGTGTCTAGATGCCATGGTCGGTTCCCTTCGCGGCGGCCGGGGCGAGCGCGCGGACGGCGGCGACGAGGTCGGCGACGTCCCCCTCGGCGAGCCCGGCGCCCGGCGCCTGGAACGCCGGCATGGCGGTGCGCGGCCGCCCGTGGCGGATGGTGGCGGCGATGAAGTCGTCGGTCGTGAGCCGCTGGAACACCGGGTTCGCGAGCTGCGGCGCCACGAGCCCCTCGCCGGCGGCGCCGTGGCACCCGGCGCACAGGCCGGCGAAGGTCGTCGCGCCGCGCCCCGCGTCACCCGCGGCGAGCGGCGCGGGCGGCGGCTCCGGCGGCGCCGCGGCGGTGAGCCAGCCGACGAGCGCGCCCTCCGCCGGCGCCGGCAGCCCCCCCTCGAAGCCGGCCATGAGCGTCGTCGGGCGGCCGCTGCGGATGGTCGCTCGCAGGTACGGCGCGCGGGCGCGGGCGAGGTAGGCCGGGTTGCGGATGGCCGGCACGAAGCGGCCGAAGGCCTTGTCCCATGCCCCGAACGTGCCCTCGCCGTGGCAGGTGCGGCACAGGCGGGTGTAGAGGTCGGCGCCGTCGTGCGTCGCGGCGAGCCGGGCGGCGATGGCCCGGTAGCGGTCCGGCGCGGTCCACGCGGCGGCGGCGGGCTGGCGGCCGCGCAGCGAGAGCATGTAGGTCGTGAGCGCCTGGACCTGGGCGGGCGTGAGGCCGCGGGTCTTCATGGTGCTGCCCGGGATCACGGCCTGCGGATCGCGGAAGTGCTGCTCGAGCCAGCTCACCGACGTCGCGTCGCCGGTGACCGCGGTCATCACGTAGTGGTGCTTCGTGTAGGTGCCCTCGACGTCGAGGGCCAGGCCGAGCCCGCCGCCGAGCCCGCCCTCACGGTGGCAGGCGCGGCAGCCCTGGGTCTCGAAGAGGCGCGCGCCCGCGGCGAGCACGGGGGCGCCCTTGTCGGCGAGGTAGGCCGGGTCGTGGCAGCTCCCGCACGAGGCCTGCGTGTAGCGCGCCGGCAGCAGGGGGTAGTCCCAGAAGACGTCCGTCGCCTTGGCCTCGCGCAGCGTCATCGCGCGCCCCTGGCCGCGGTGGCACACGGTGCAGCCGAACCGCTCCGGCGGGTGGCTGCGCAGCACCGTCCC
The DNA here is from genome assembly GCA_036504295.1 of Polyangia bacterium. Classification (GTDB taxonomy): domain Bacteria; phylum Myxococcota_A; class Polyangia; order JACRCY01; family JACRCY01; genus DASXVK01. The sequence continues at coordinate 1,781 of DASXVK010000869.1, read as the reverse complement.
CGAGTGCGGCGCGAGCGGCGCCTGGGCGCCGGCGAGGCGCGGGTCGTCGATGCCGACGTGGCAGGAGACGCAGCGGTCGACGGTCTCGGTGGTCGCGTTGAGCGCGGGCACGACGAGCTGCCGCGGCCGGACCTCGAAGCCGGCGGCCTCGGCGCGGGCGGCGGGGGTCGTGGCGCGCTCGAGCAGCGCGGCGCGGTAGCGGCGCTGCCAGCCACGCCACTCGGTGCGGTAGTTCTCCCGCACCGCCGCCGCCGCGAGGAACGCGAGCGTGAGGAGGCTCGCGACGAGGAGCGTGCGCTTGAAGAGCTTCATCGCGTCCTCGTCTCTGTCCAGGGGGGCTCTGCCCGCCCCCCCTCGACGGGCAAAGCCCGTCGAGCCTCCCCCTCACCGCGCGCTCCCCGCGCGAGAGTAGCCCGCTCGCACGGCGTCCAAGCGCCAACACGAGTCGGTTCTCGACGGAGCTTCGAGGAACTTGATACCAAAGCCAAGGTGGACCCCCGTGAGCGGTTACGCGTTCTCCTCAATGGATCGGCCACTGGCTCGGGCTCCAGAAGAACTCCCAGTTGGGCCCGCGGAAGTGGACGCCGATGACGGTCAGGACGACGAAGCCGGCGAGGAAGCAGGTGAAGAGGGCGACCGCGCCGAGGCGCACCGAGCGCGTGCGCCGGATCACGACGAGCGAGAGGCCGGCGTAGAGCAGCGTCAGCACCGTCGCCGGGTTGACGACGGTGATGACGAGCTGCGGGATGGCCGGGAACCACTGCCGCAGCCAGCCGAAGTGGATGGCGAACGCCTCGAGGCCGATCACCGTGGCGAGGCCGTAGACCAGGGCGAGGAGCGCGACGCGCCGCTCGCCAGGCCCGGCGAGCCAGCGGCCCTCGACCCCGGGCGCGCGGTCGAGGTACGGGATGAGCACGAGCCCGAGGAGCGTGATCCCGGGGACGCCCACGCCGCCCATGAAGGCCGAGAACGAGACCAGCTCCTGCAGGCCGAGGAAGTACCACGGCGCCTTGGCCGGGTTCTCGGGGATGAGCGGGTTCGCCGGCTCCTTGAGCGGCGCGTCGAAGAAGAAGCCGAGGATGAGGACGGCGGCGGTCAGCGCCATCAGCACCGCGAGCTCGGCGTAGAGCAGGTGCGGCCAGGAGGGCAGGGTGTCCTCGGGCGTGCGGCCCACGCTCGGCGAGGAGCCGCGCACGAACGCCATCAGGCCGTAGGTCTTCTGCGGCGCCGCCGTGAAGACCGGCTTGATGGGCTCCGGCGACGGCCCGAGCCGCGCGGCGGCGTCCGCCGGCCGGGCGAGGCCGCCGTCCTTGCGGATGCGCCAGAAGTGCACGCCCATGAGGCCGGTGAGCGCGAGCGGCAGGATGACGACGTGCAGGAGGTTGAAGCGGATGAGGGCGTCCGGTCCGACCGCCGACGAGCCGAGCAGGATCTCCTTCTGCAGGCCGCCCGGATCGAACCAGGGCGTCACGCCGAGGGCGTCGGTGACCTCGCGCGGGGACTGCGCGATGTTGGCGCCGATGGTGACCGCCCAGTAGGCGAGCTGGTCCCACGGCAGCAGGTAGCCGGTGAAGGAGAGGCCGAGGGTCACCGCGAGCAGCAGGATGCCGACGACCCAGTTGAGCTGGCGGGCGCCCTTGTACGCGGCCGTGTAGAAGACCCGCACCATGTGGAGCAGCACGGCGGCGACCATCACGTGCGCGGACCAGCGGTGGATGTTGCGCATGAAGCGGCCGGTGGGGACCACGTGGTGCAGGTCCTTGATCGAGTCGTAGGCCGCG
>DASXVK010000868.1:0-7298 GCA_036504295.1 Polyangia bacterium | reverse complement strand
GCCCCGGCGCCGGCGCGTGCGCGGCGACCGGGGCCGGCCGCGGCGGCTCCGGCGCGGCCAGCGGCGGCGGCAGCGCGGGCGTGGCGCCCGCGGTCGGCGCGTCGGGCCCGAGGTCGAGCTTCGAGTCCCACTCGTCGACCGCGGCGAGCCAGTCGTCCTCGGCGACGCCAAGCGGGTCCGGCGACTTGTGCTGCCCGGGGACGGGCGTCCTATCGCTGGGATCCGACACGCGAGCTACCCTCCGATATTCCTACTCACGAGACGGCGCGAGCCCGAGCTCGGCGCGGAGCGCGAGGTGGTCCGAGCTCACCGCGTACAGCAGCACGTCGAGGCCGTCGACCGGCGCGCCGAACGCGGCCGTGAGCTCGGCGGCCGGCTTGCCGGCGCGCTGCGCGGCCGCTCCGAGGTGCGGGGCCAGCTCCGTGAGCGCGGCCTGCAGGTCGCCCGCCGCGAGCAGCCCGGCGCGCGCCGCCGTGAGCTGCACGCCGGTGTGGAAGTCGCGCGGATCGCCGAGCTGGTGGCCCATGCGGCTGCCCAGCACGGCGATGGCGTTGCGCTCCTTGCGGGCCATGGCCTTCGCGAGCGCCTTCGCGCGCTCCTCGACGCGCCCGGCGGGGACGGCGTAGCCGACCTCGCCGCCCGCGATCTGCGCCGCGGCCGCGAAGATCAGCCGCAGGTCCTCCTCCGGGAGGCTCAGCACCGCGGCGGTGCGGTCGCGCAGGAGCGCGAAGGCCCGGCCGAGCTTGAAGCGGAGCGCCGGCCCGGGTGCCCCGCCGAGGGCGGCGCCCACCACGAGCGCGGGCGGATCCCCGGGCACCACGGCGACGAGCTCGGACTGCGCGCGCGTGAGGTACAGCTCGAAGCCGCTCACGCCGAAGGCGCGGCCGATGCGCTCGAGCGTCGGCCACTCGCTGCCCTGCGACTTCAGGTTGATACGGTCGCCCTTGCCGACGTTGTACGACGCGAGGTCCTGCGGGTAGAGCTGCCGGACGGCGTTCGCGATGGTCGCCCACACCTCCATCGCCACGCCCCGAGCGCGCATGTGCGAGAGCCGGTTGCGCCAGCTCTCGGGCGAGAGGTCGCGCGACGGCGCGAAGGGCCGCGTCCCGGCCCGCATGAGCAGCTCGCGGTCCGGCTCGCTCGCGGCGTTGAAGAAGGCCTGCGCCTGCGCCGCGAAGAAGCGGCCGTCCGCCTCGCCGGACCACTCGAGCAGCCGCGCGAGCGTGCCGTACAGCTCCAGCTTGAGCGGGCTCTGGGCGAGCGCGTCGCGGACCAGGCTCACGGACTGCTCGAGCAGGAGCTTGCGCGACGAGGGGTTGCGCTGCTCCTCGTGGATTCGCAGGAGCGGCCCGAGCGCCTCGAGGCACAGCGGCTCGAGGGCGCGCGCCCGCTCGAGCGCCTTCGCCGCGGCGTCGAGGTCCTTCAGCCCGTCGCGGTGGATCTCGGCGATCCGGATCTCCAGGCGCGCTCGGGCCGAGGGGTCGTCGCGCCGATGGCCGAGCTGCCGCAGCGTCTCGATGGCCTGCTCGTGCGCGCCCTTCTTCAGGTGGACGGCGGCGAGCCGCTCGTACGCCGCGGCCTCGGCCGGCGCCAGGTCCACGGCGCGCTCCAGGGTGCCGATCGCCTCGTCAGGCGCCGCGAGCGCGACGTCCTGGATCTCGGCGATCTTGAGGAGCACCGGCACGAGCAGCGCCGGGTCGTCGGTGCTGCCGAGGTAGCGCTCGAGCATGTCGAGCGCCGGGCGGTAGGCGCCGTCCTCCGCGAGCAGAAACCCGAGCTGGCGCAGGCTGCCGTGGTGGTCCGGGGTGATGTCGAGGACCTGCCGCAGGTCGCGCACGGCGCCGGCGCGGTCGGCGAGCCGCCGGATGCGCAGCTCGGCGCGCTCGACGAGCAGCGGCACGCGGGTGCCGCCGTCGGGCGCGTGGCGCAGGCGGTGGCTGAGCAGCTCGTGGAGGCTGGCGTCGTCGCCGGCCGCGACGAGGAGCTGATGGAGCCGCGTGTAGGCGGCGGCGTCCTCGGGCTCGCGCTCGAGGACCTGGCGCCACAGCGGCGCCGCGTCGGCCGGCCGGGCGAGCTTTGCATCGACGATGGCGGCGGCCTCACGGTAGGCGGCCGCGCCGCGGGCCGGGTCGCGCAAGAGCGCCCCGAGCCGGGCGGCGGCGCGGGCCTGACCGTCCAGGTCGCCGGCGCGGGCCGCGATGCGCCGGAGCGCCTCGACGGCGCCCGGGTGATCGGGCGAGGCGGCCAGCACCTCGCCGAGCGCCTGGACCGCGTCCTTGAGTCGTCCGGCCTCCTCGAGCATCTCGCCCCGCTCGAGCAGGATCTCGACGCGATCGACGCCGGCGGCGAGGCCGGCGCGGCGCGCGAGGTGCTCGGGGGTCGCGGACGGCGGCGGGAGGTCGCACAGCGGCACGAGCGCCGGAGCGTAGCCGGGCACCGCCTCGAGGGCGGCGCGGTAGCGCGCGCCGGCGATGGCGGCGCCCTCGTCGGCGGCCCCGGTGACCTCGGCGACGACGGCGGCGCGGGCGCCGAGCGCGGCGCCGAGCGTCCCGCCGAGCGCGGCGCCGAGCGCCGCCTGGGCATCGCCGAGCGGCGCCGAGACACCCTGCCGGGCGGCGGCCCGCGCCTGGGCGAGGAGCGGCGCGAGCCGGCCGGGCGCCGCCGCGCGCACGCCCGCCCACAGCTCCGCGGCGCCGTCGGGGTCGCCGTCGGGACGGCCGGCCATCTGGGCGGCCTCCTCGAGGAATGCGGCGCGGGCGGGATCGTCGCCGAGCGCGGCCGCGACCTCGGCGCAGGTGGCGCCGAAGCGGCCGCAGTCCTTGCGCCGGGCCAGGACGCGGAGTTGCCCGAGCGCGGCCGGCAGGAACCCCGGCTGCTGGGCGAGGGCGCGGGCGTAGGCGTCCTCGGCGGTGTCGTCCTGCGACAGCCGCTCCTCGTACAGCTCGCCCAGTTCGACGAGCGCCACGGCCTTCGCCGCGGGCGTCGCGATGAGCTCGACCTCGGCCTCGAGCGCGCCGGCGAGGCGCGCGGCGTCGCCGGCGACCCGGTAGGCGTTCGCGAGGGCGCGCACGGCCGGCGCGTAGCCCGGCGAGCGGTCGAGAATGTCGCGGTAGATCCGCGCGGCCTCCTCCGGCTTGCCGAGCTCACGCTCGTAGATCACGCCGATCTTGAAGAGCAGCGCGGTGATGCGGCCCTGATCGAGGGTGGCTTCGACCTCGCGCTGGAGCGCCGCGATGAGCTCGTCGAACCGGTGCTCACGGCGCAGGATGTGCTCGAGCGCGGCCGCCGCCAGCGGGTGGCCCGGAGTCGCCTCGAGCACGCGGCCGAGCTGCTCCACGGCGCGGCCCGCGTCGTGCAGCTCCTCGTCGCAGATCTGGGCGCTGTCGAGGCGCAGGGGCGCGGCGCGCACCTCGTCGCCGAGGTCGGCGGCGAGCCGGGCGTTGGTCTCCACCACCTCGGCCCACTGGCCGCACGCGACCAGGCCGTCGCACAGGCGGCGCATGGCCCGGGGATCGCCCGGGTGCAGGTCGGCGAGCCGCCGCAGGTAGCCGAGGGCCCGCTCGCGGTCGCCGAGACGGTCGCGGGCGACGCGCGTGAGGAGCTCGAGCAGGTAGTCGAGCCGCTCGGCGGCGGCGCCGTCGAGCTCGCCCTCGAGCAGGGCGGCGAGATCGGTCCACCGCCCCCCGCGCATGAGCAGGATCTCGAGGCCGTCGACGGCGGGGCGGTAGTGCCGGACGCATCCGAGGGCGGCCTGATAAGCGGCCTCCGCGTCGGCATCGCGCCCGAGGCGATGCTGCAGGATCTCGGCCCGCATCACGTGCAGGGCCGCGGCCCACGCCGGGTCGCCGCCCGGGGGCAGCGCCGGCAACCCGGCGGTGCCTGCGGTGACGGCGGCGGCGAGCTGCGCGTAGAGGTCGGCGAGCGCGCCGTGGTCGCCGGCGGCGGCGGCGCGGCGCTCGCGCACCTGCAGCAGCGGCAGGTACGCCGGCTGCTCCTGAGCGATCGCGGCGAAGAGCGCCTCGGCCTCGTCGGCGCGGCCCAGCCCGAGCGCGAGGAGCGCGCGCTGGAACGTGAGCCCGAGGCGCCGCGGGTCGTCTGCCGGCAGGCCGGCGACGCGACGGATCAGCACGGCCGCGAGGTCCTCGGTGCGGCCGAGCCGGGCGGCGAGGTCGCCCTGCTCGAGCAGGAGCAGCGGGTCGTCGGGGCACGCGGCGAGCGCCTGGGCGAGGTAGTCCCAGGCTCGCGGCAGGTCGGCGCCCTCGCGGGCGAGCTGTGCCTGGCGGCGCCGGATGGCGGCGGTCTCGCGCGCCCGGCGGAGCGCGGCCTCCCCTTCGGCCGGGGGCTCCGCGGCGCGCAGCTCGAGGCGGCGCTCCCAGACGCGCAGCACCTCGTCGCGGAGCTGGGCGCCCTGGGCCACCCGCTCGAGCTCGTCGAGCACGCGCGCCCGTTCGACGCCGACGGCGTAGGCGTCCTCGAGCACCGCGAGCACGCGGTCCGGGCCGGCCTCGGCGCCGTCGAGCGTCTCGCGCAGCCGCGCCAGCTCGAGCAGGATCGCGACCTTGCGCGCCGGCTCCGGCGTCGCGCGCGCGAGCGCCGGCAGCACGTCCTCGGCGAGGACCGGCAGATCCCCCTCGCGGGTGCACAGCCGCTCGAGCGCCATGAGCGGGCCGAGGTGCTCGGGGCTCGCCTCGCGGGCCTTGCCGTACGCCTCGCGGGCGCCGGCCACGTCGTTGACCTTGTCCTCGAGGATCTGGCCGCGCTCCAGCCAGAGATCGGCGCGCTCCCCATCGGTGCGGGCGAAGCGGATCTCGACGTCGATGAGCTTGAGGAGGTTCGGCCACAGCGACCGGCCCCAGAACACCCGCCGGATGGCCCAGACGTTGGGCCGCAGCGTGGGGTCGAGGTGGAGCGCCTTCGCGTAGGTCTTGACCGCCTCGCTCTCGTCGCCGAGCCGGGTCTCCTGCAGCTCCCCGATCTCGTGCTGGAGCAGCGCCTGGCGCTCCTTGCTCTCGTCGCCGTCGAGCTCCCGCTCGAAGAGCGCGATGAGGCTCTGGAAGTCATCGGACCGGGCGGCCGCGACCGCCGTGTCGATGACCGAGAGGCCGGGCTCGACCACCTGCTCGAGCGCATCGTCCGGCAGCTCCGCGATGTCGGGGTTCTCGTCGGAAGTCATCAGAGAGACTCGCCTCTCGAGGCTGCCGCGATTATCAACGCGAGGGCGGCAACTGTCAATGCACGATCCGGGGGCCGCCGCGCGCCTCCGCGGGCGTTGATCAGGGCCGCGGCGTGGCGTATAAGCCGAGACGATCATGGCCACGACCGCCCCGCTCCTCCTCGGTGAAGCCCCGCTCACGCTCGAAGACGTCGCCCGCGTCGCCCGCGACCGCGCGCCGGTCGCGCTCGGCCCCACCGCGCGCGAGCGCATGCGCGTGGCCCGCGCGCTCGTCGATCGCATCGCCAACGGCGGCGACGACGCCCCGGCGGTGTATGGCGTCAACACCGGCTTCGGCGCCCTCGCGGAGGTGCGCATCGGCGAGGACGCGGTCCGGGATCTGCAGCGCAACCTCGTCCGCAGCCACGCCGCCGGCGTGGGCCCCGAGTTCCCCGACGAGGTCGTCCGCGGCCTGATGCTGCTGCGGGCCGAGGTGCTCTCGCTCGGCCACTCCGGCGTGCGCCCGGAGGTCGTCGACCTGCTCTGCGCCATGCTCGAGCGCGGGGTGCACCCGGTGGTCCCGTCGCGCGGCTCGGTCGGCGCCTCCGGCGACCTCGCCCCCCTCGCCCACCTGGCCCTCGGCCTCATCGGCGAAGGCGAGGCGCGCGTCGGCGGCGCGGTCGTGTCCGGCGCCGAGGCGCTGCGGCGCGCGGGCCTCGCGCCGCTCACCCTCGAGGCCAAGGAGGGGCTCTCGCTGGTCAACGGCACGCAGGCGATGACGGCGGCGGGCAGCCTGCACGTGGTCGACGCCGAGAGCGCCTGCCGGCTGGCCGACCTCGCCGGCGCCATGTCGCTCGAGGCGCTGAAGGGCACGCCGCGGGCCTTCGACCCGCGCATCCTGCGCGCCCGCCCCCACCCGGGCCAGCTCACGGCCGGCGCGAACCTCGTCCGCCTGACGGACGGCAGCGCCATCGTCCGCTCGCACGCCACCTGCGGCCGCGTGCAGGACCCGTACTCGCTGCGCTGCATGCCGCAGGTGCACGGCGCCACGCGCGACGCGCTCGGCTACGCCCGCGTGGTGCTGGAGCGCGAGATCGGCTCCGCGACGGACAACCCGCTGATCTTCGACAACGAGATCATGAGCGGCGGCAACTTCCACGGGCAGCCGGTCGCCTTCGCGCTGGACTTCGCCGCCATCGCCGTGGCCGAGCTCGCGAACATCTCCGAGCGCCGGGTCGAGCAGCTCGTCAACCCGCACTACTCGGGGCTGCCGCCGTTCCTGGTCGCCGAGTCGGGGCTCAACTCGGGCTTCATGCTGGCCCAGGTCACCGCCGCCGCGCTCGTCTCCGAGAACAAGATCCTCGCCCATCCGGCGTCGGTCGACTCGATCCCGTCGTCGGCCGGCCGCGAGGACCACGTCTCCATGGGCGTGCACGCCGCCGAGAAGCTCGGCCGCATCGTCGACAACGTGCGCACGGTGCTCGCGGTCGAGCTGCTCTGCGCGGCGCAGGGCCTCGACCTGCGGCGGCCGCTCGAGCCCGGGCCGGGCCTCGCCGCGGCCCACGCCTGCATCCGCGCGCGGGTCCCGAAGCTCGAGGCGGATCGCCCTCTCTACAAGGACATCGAGGCCATGCGGGTCATGATCCGCGATGGCTCCCTGCTCACCGCCGTGACCGGCGCCATCGGCGCCCTGGCCTGAGGCGAGTTGACGGAACGCAGCGTTATGGAAACTTTCGTTGGAGGACGGCCATGAATCCCCGCTTGCCGATCCGCGCCCCCCGCGGCGCCACGCTCTCCTGCAAAGGCTGGCACCAGGAGGCGGCGCTCCGCATGCTCATGAACAACCTCGACCCCGAGGTCGGCGAGCGTCCCGAGGACCTCGTCGTCTACGGCGGCCGCGGCAAGGCGGCGCGCAACTGGGAGTCCTACGACGTCATCGTCCGTGAGCTGCGGCGCCTCGAGAACGACCAGACCCTGCTCGTCCAGTCGGGCAAGGCAGTCGGCGTCTTCCGCACCCATGAGGACGCGCCGCGCGTCCTCATCTCGAACGCGATGCTCGTGCCGGCGTGGGCGACGTGGGACGAGTTCTGGAAGCTCGAGGCCATGGGCCTGACGATGTACGGTCAGATGACCGCGGGCTCGTGGA
>DASXVK010000867.1:0-8425 GCA_036504295.1 Polyangia bacterium | reverse complement strand
GTGCCACGACAAGCTCGGGCAGCGCGACAAGGTCGCCGCGTACCTGCGCCGGTACCTCAAGGACAAGCCGCAGGCCGACGACCGTGAGGCCGTGGCGGCCTGGCTGAGCCACCTCGACAAGGCCATCGCGGACGAGCGGGCCGCCGCCGCGCGCACGGCCGCCGAGCGCGCCGCCGGTGACCGCGCCGCGGCCGAGCGCGCCGCCGCCGCCGAGCGCGCCGCCGCGCGGGCCGCCACCGAGCGGGCCGCCACCGAGCGCGCCGCCGCCGAGCGCGCCGCCGCCGAGCGAGCGGCGCAGCAGCGCGCCGCGGCCGAGGCCGCCGCCCGCCGCCGCACGTCGGAGCCCGCGGCCGCCGGCGCGGGCCTGCGACGGTTAGGCTACGCCGGCCTCGGCACCGGCGCCGGCCTCATCATCGGCGGGACGATCCTGGCGGTCGTGGCCCAGCGCAGCGCGAGCAACCTGCAGGACCGGACGAACGTCGCCAGGTACCCGGACGCGGCCTTCACCCACGACCTGCAGACCGACTACCAGAACGGGCCGCGCTACGCCAGCGCCGCCCTCGGGCTCGCCATCGGCGGCGGCGTGCTCGTGGCGGCCGGCGCGCTGTCGCTCTACTACGGCCGGCGCGCCCGGCGCGCGCCGGAGCGGCGCGTCTCGCTCGCACCCCTCCTGTCCCCGGCGGGCGCCGCCCTCGGTTGGAGCTTCTGATGCGCGCCGCTCTCGTCGCCACGCTCGCCCTCGCCTGCGGCTGCTTCGATCCGCAGTTCCAGCCCGGGTTCAAATGCGGGGACCCGAACCTCGGGCCCGCCTGCCCCGACGGCTTCTTCTGCGCCGCGGACCTCACCTGCCAGCGAAACGGGACCGAGGAGATCCCCGGCGAGGTCTTCGTCGGCTCGGCGTATGAGCGGCCGGCGCTGGCGCCGCTCGACGACGGCGCGGTCCTCGTCGCCCGCCGGTACGATCCCGACACCGGCCGCGAGTGGTACGAGCTGCAGCGGCTGAGCCCGAAGGGCGCTCTGTCGGACGCGCAGGAGCTCACCACTTTCGACGACGAGGGCACGGACCCCGACAGCCTCGTGGGCGCCGGCAACCAGGAGAACGCGGTCGTCGCCGGGACCAGCACCTCCGGCGTGCAGGTCGTGCGGGCCGGAAAGAGCGCCGTGTCGCTCGACCACTACCCCGGCCTGCGGCTCCCGGCGGTCTTCGCGAGCACGGCCTACGCCTGCGTCGCGGCGTTCAACGGGGGGCTCTCGCGCCAGATCGCCGTCGTCTGCACCTCGGGCGGCCCCCTGAGCACGACCTTCTTCGAGCTCGGCGTCGGCCGGCCGCTCGCCGGCCTCGCCGGTGCGGTCTCCGATCAGACCAACGACCCGGTCCTCGTCTGGGAGACCGACACGGACGTGACGGGGAAAGCGTCGCTGTTCGTGAAGTGCTCGAACGCGCTGGTCCGCGACGGCGCCCTCGCCACCGTCACGCCGCCCGCCGGCGACCGCCTGCGGCCGCAGGTCTTCTGGTCGGAGGCCGACAACGTACTGGCGGTCGCGTACCAGTCGTTCGAGGGCTACAACCTCATCCAGCTCAACGCGGACTGCACCGTCTCCGGGCAAGGCACGGTCGGCGAGACCGGCACGTACGGCTACGCGGTGACGGGCCGCGCGCCCACCGGCGGGGTCACCGAGCCGGAGCTGTGGCGGCTCTTCCTCTACGACGACGTGGGCACGCCGGTCGCCGGCTACGGCCGGCTCCTCCCCGGGTCGATGATCACCGTCGTCGAGGGCGCGCCCGGCGGGCTCGCCAACCCCGCCGGGGTCACCGACGGCAAGAATCAGCCGCTGCTGCTGTACTGGGCCGCGAACCCCGACGCCGGCGACGGCACGGGCGTGGTGCGCGGCTGCGACGCGATGGGCGGCTGGGGCGGGACGCCGCTCGACCTGAGCCGCGCCGGCGCGCTGCCGCGCTACGCCGTCGCGCCCCGGAAGGCCGGCGGGCTCTTCCTCGCCTACTCGGTCCCCGTGGGCGAGACCACGCCGCACCTCAAGGTGCGCGTCTTCGACGAGCACGGCGACCCGGTGGTGCCGTAGCTCACGGCGCGGCGGCCGCGTCGCGCCGGCCACGGCCGGTGACCGCCCGGTAGAGGTCGAGGTAGTCGTCGAGCATCCGGGCGGCGTCGAAGCGCTCCTCGGCGGCGCGGCGGCACGCGGCGGGATCGAGCGCGCCGGCGGCGCTAACGGCGGCCGCGATCGCCTCCACCCCCTCGACGATGAAGCCGGTGCGCCCGTCATCGACGATCTCGGGCAGCGCCCCCGCCCCGCTCGCGACCACCGGCGTCCCGCTCGCGAGCGCCTCCATCGCGACGAGGGAGCTGGTCTCCGGGGCGAGGCTGGGCGCGACCAGGCAGCGCGCCCCGGCGAGGAGGCGGCGCCGCTGGGCGGGCCCGACCGGCCCCACGAAGCGGGCCGCCGGGCCGAGCCGCGGCGCGATCTGGCGGGCGAAGTAGCGCTCGTGCTCGGGGTAGGGGAAGACCTGCCCCGCGAGGACGAGCGGCACGCCGGCGCGGGCCGCGGCGTCGAGCGCCAGGTGGAAGCCCTTCTCCGGGCAGATGCGGCCCAGCGCGACGGCGTAGCCCAGCTTGCGCCGGCGCAGGCGGAAGCGCTCGAGTCGGACGCCGTTCGCGATCACCCGCGCCGCCGTCCCCGGCGGGCAGGCGCGCCGCTGCGCCGCCGAGACGCAGACGAGGTGCGTGGTGGGCGCTCGCGGCGCGAGCGCGCCGGCCGGGTACCACGCCGGCGGCAGGTGGAGCGTCACCACCGCCGGGGGGCCCGCCGGTGGCAGCACCGCCGGGAAGTCGAGGCCGTGCAGGTGCACCACGTCCACCGGGAAGCGCGCCAGGGCCCGCGCGATCGCCGCCCGGGTGTGCGCGATGGCGCGCGCGCGGGCCGCGTCGTCGAGCACGCCGGCCGGGCGCGGCGTGGGCACGAGCCGGCCGGCGGCGCGCGACCCGGTCGCCGCCACGACGACCGAGCGGTGCCCGCGGCCCGCGAGCTCCTCGTCGAGCATCGTGAGCACCTGCTCCGCACCCCCCACCGCTCCGGGCCCGACGGGCGCGAGCGTGTAGGCGACGCTGAGGACCGTCAGGCTCACGCCGCCCCTCCGAGGCTGAGCGCGCGGCGGGCCGCGGCGGCGAGCGCCCGCCAGCGGCCGCCGTCGAGCGGCCAGCCGAGCGCCTCGTAGCGCAGCGGGCCGGCGTGCGGCGGCCGGGCGAAGTCGTACGCCGGGGCGAGCCGGAAACGCTCCACGAACGGCGCGCTGAAGGGGGCGAGCACGGCGCGCTGGCTCGCGAAGCACTCGAGCATGGCGCGCTTGCGGCGGCGCGCCTCGTCCCCGAGCTCCACCACCACCTCGGCGGGTACGGCCGCGCCGAGCGGCGGGGGGAGAAACCGCTCGACCACGAGGTCGCCCGCCCCGTGGTACGAGGTCATCTCGGCGAGGACGAAGCCGCCGTCGGCGCCGAGGAGCCGGCGGGCCGCCCACCCGACGAACGCGGCGGCGTCGTGGTCCGGGTGCCCGCCCTCGTAGGAGTGAGTGAGCAGGACGGACGGCCGCAGCTCGCGCGCGAGGCGCGCGACGGCGCGGGCGAGCTCGGCGAGGCCGAGGGCCGCCTCCTGGTCAACGGCGCCGAGGCCGCGGATGCGCTCCGGCGGGAGCCCGGCCACCGCGAGCGCCCGCGCCGCCTCGGCCCGACGCACCGCCGCGTACTCCTCGCGCGTCGTCGCCGGCGGCGCCGCGCGCAGCGCCGCGTCCCGGGGTGCCCCGTCGGTGACGTGGACGACGAACGCGTCCGCGGCGCGGGCGAGCAGCGCCCCGGCGCCGATCACCTCGTCGTCGGGATGGGCGGCCAGCACCAGGTACCGCCCCGCGCCCCCCGCGCAGAGGTCGCGCAGCGCGGCCGCCGCCACCGCTGGCCTCATGGCGGCCTCGGTCAGCGCCGCGACTCCAGGAGCCGCAACGCCTCGCGGTAGCCGCCCAGGGTGCCGACGTCCACGTAGGCCTCCCCGGCGCGTACCGCCCGCGCCCGCCCACCGCGGGCGAGGTAGGCGTTCACCAGCGTCCCGATGTAGGCGTCTTGCCGGTCGCGCTCGCGCCAGATCTCGTGGAGCAGCCGCAGCACGGAGCCGCGCAGCTTGAAGGCGCCCCAGATCCATGACGACCCGGCGCCGGGCTGCTTGACCTGGATCTCGCGCACCCAGCCCGCCGGATCGGTGAGGACGGCGTCGAAGAGCTCGGGCCGGCCCACCGGGAAGAGGAGGAACGAGAGGTCCTCGTCGCCGAGGCGCCGCAGCCCGTCCTGCGGGAACCACACGGTGTCGGGCAGCCCCACGACGACGTGCTCCTCGGGCGCGACCAGCGGCAGCGCCCGGAAGATCGCGTCGCAGAGGCCGCCGGCCTGCGGCTGGACCACGTAGCTGACGTGGGTCACGCCGACGGCGGCGCCGTAGTACTCGATGATGTCCGATTTGCCCGGCGAGATGACCAGGCAGATCTTGTCGGCGCCGGCGAGGACCATCCGCTCGATCAGGTACTCGCTCACGGCCCGCGGCCGCTCGGTCTCGCCGTCAAAGCGGCTCCCGACGGGCAGCAGCTCCTTCGAGAACGCCAGCGGCTGAATGCGGCTGCCGAGACCGGCCGCAGGCACGATACCCCACATCTGCTACCTCCCGAGCGCGGCGTCCTCGGCCGCGCTGCGCGCCGCGAGCGTCCGCTCGAGCGCGTCGAGCAACTGCTCCGCGCGCCGGTCCGCGGAGTGCTGGGCCAGGGCGCGCTCCCGCGCGGCCGCGCCGATCCGGCCGAGCTCGGCGTCGGAGAGCTCGAGCGCCGCCAGCACGTCGGCCGGCCCGCGCGCGATCACGATCTCTTCGCCCGGCGTGAAGAACTCGTCCAGGCCGTCCCAGGAGTCGGTCACCACGGGCGTGCCGCACGCCGCCGCCTCGAACAGCCGGCCCGACGGGCAGTGCCCCATCGCCGCCATCGCCGCGCGGGTGACGTTGAGGGTCAGCCGCGAGGAGCAGTAGAACGCCGCGTGCTCGGCCGGGGGCACGTGGCGCGCGAACCAGACGTTCGGCGCCCAGGGGAAGTCCTGCGGGTAGAGCGCGCCGCCGATGAGGAACCGCCGCGCCGGGCGGGCGCGCGCCGGCGCCAGGAACAGCGCCTCGAGCCGCTCCTGCCGATCCTCCGCGTAGGTGCCCAGGTACGAGAGATCCGCGGCGAAGCTCGGGTCGCCGGCCACCGGGTGGTGCACCTGGGGATCGACGCTGCCGTACAGCGGCGCGACCCGCCGCGCGCCCAGGCGGCGGCGCAGCTCGCGCAGCGCCGCGCCGCCGGTGAAGCTCAGCACGACATCGAAGCCGCCCAGGCCGCGCGCGCCGACGTAGGGCACCTCCTCGCCGGCGGCGAGCCGCGCGAAGGTCACCGGCGTGTCGAGATCGTAGAAGACCCGCAGCGGGGCGCGCGAGTCGAGCACGAGCTCGGTCGCGGCGAGCGCGTCGGGGCAGTACGAGGTCACCATCGCGCAGCCCGCCTCGTCGACGGCGCGCCGCGCCGCGGGCGCGACCTCGTCCCACGAGCCGTAGAGGCGCAGCGTGCAACCCGGGATCTCGACGGCGTCGCGGTGCCCCGCGTAGTACGGCACGTCGCGCTCGAAGAAGGTGACGGCGTGTCCGCGCCGCGCGAGGCCGCGGCAGAGGCCGCGCCAGATCGTCGCGTGCCCGTTCCCCCACGACGAGCTGATCGTAAGACCGAAGACGACGAGCTGCATTCTTTGAGCTTCGATGCCGCGCGCCGATCGGCCGGGGGCCACGCGGTGCGCGACACGCCGACGACGCAATTGGGCATCCGATTCGGCCGCCTTCTCCGTCGGGGCAATCTGCCCCGACCCGGAACCGGCCGTCTCAGGTCAGCATCAGACGAAACAATTGCGTAACACACCGTCGACGACGCGGATGTTTCTCGACGGTGAAGCGCGCCAGACCTGGCGGTTTCGGTTTGAGCAGCTTGCAGAAACGCGTCCTGATCACCGGTGGGGCGGGCTTCATCGGATCGCACCTGGCCGACGAGCTCCTGCGCCACGGCTACTCCGTCCGCGCGTTCGATAACCTTGCGCCCCAGGTGCACGGCGAGCGCCGCGCCCGGCCCGCGTACCTCGCGAGCGACGTCGAGCTGGTCGTGGGGGACGTCCGCAGCCCCGACGACGTGCGTCGGGCGCTGCGGGACATCGACGCGGTCTTCCACCTCGCCGCCGCGGTGGGCGTGGGCCAGAGCATGTACGAGATCGCGAGCTACACGTCCGTGAACAACCTCGGCACGGCCGTCCTGCTCGAGGCGCTCGCCCAGCGCCCGGTGGCCAAGCTCATCGTGGCCTCGAGCATGAGCATCTACGGCGAGGGGCTCTACCGTAACGGCGATCGAGCCGTCGCGCCCACCCGCGAGCGCTCCGCCCTGCAGCTCCGGGCGGGGGACTGGGAGCTCCGGGACGAGGACGGCACCATCCTCCGGCCCGTGCCCACCCCCGAGACGAAGACGCCGTCGTGCGCCTCGGTGTACGCGCTGTCGAAGTTCGATCAGGAGCGGCTCTGCCTGATGATCGGGCAGGCATACGCCATGCCGGTGGTGGCGCTGCGATTCTTCAACGTCTACGGCCCGCGCCAGGCGCTGTCGAACCCCTACACCGGCGTCCTCGCGATCTTCGCCGCGCGCCTCCTCAACGATCAGGCGCCGCTCCTCTTCGAGGACGGCCTGCAGCGGCGCGACTTCGTCAACGCGCGCGACGTCGCGCGCGCCTGCCGTCTCGCGCTCGAGCGCGGCGAGGCGGACGGCCGGGTCCTCAACGTCGGGAGCGGCGAGGCGCGCTCGGTGCGCGAGGTCGGCGAGGCGCTCGCCACGGCGGTCGGGCGCCCCGGCGTCGCGCCGGTCGTCACCGGCGCGTATCGCAAGGGCGACGTGCGCCACTGCTACGCCGACATCGGCACCGCGCGCCGCGTCCTCGGCTATCGCGCCGAGGTGCCGTTCGCGGAGGGCCTGGCCGAGCTGGCCGCGTGGCTGGCCGACCAGCACGCCGTCGACCGCGTGGTCGAGCATCAGGCGGAGCTCAAGGCGCGGGGGTTGGTGATATGAGGTACCCCCTGCCCTTCGGCGACGGTCCCGTCGTCATCTCCGGCGGCGCCGGCTTCATCGGCTCGAACGTGGCGGACCGCCTGCTGCTCGAGGGCCAGCCGGTGGTCATCCTCGACAACCTCTCCCGCGGCAACGTCGCCGCGAACCTGGAGTGGCTGCGCGGCCGGCACGGCGCGCGCCTCGCGGTG
This sequence comes from Polyangia bacterium, assembly GCA_036504295.1. Taxonomy (GTDB): domain Bacteria; phylum Myxococcota_A; class Polyangia; order JACRCY01; family JACRCY01; genus DASXVK01. The sequence goes on along the minus strand of DASXVK010000867.1, from coordinate 1,069 downwards.
GAGATCGGCGACGTGCGAGACGCGCCGGTCGTCGAGCGCGTCGTACGCCGCGCGGCGGCGGTGTTCCACTACGCCGCCCAGGTGGCGGTCACGACCAGCCTCGTCGCCCCGATCGAGGACTTCGAGATCAACGCCCGCGGCACCCTCAACCTGCTCGAGGCCATCAGGCGCCGCGAGACCCCGCCCCCGCTCGTCTTCACCTCGACCAACAAGGTGTACGGCCGCCTCGACGACGTCGAGCTCGGTCTGCGCGGGTCGCGCTACGAGCCGCGCGACCCCGCGGTGCGCAAGCACGGCCTCGGCGAGCAGCGGCCGCTCGACTTCCACAGCCCCTACGGCTGCTCGAAGGGCGCCGCGGACCAGTACGTGCTCGACTACGCCCGCACCTTCGGCCTCCCCGCGGCCGTGCTGCGCATGAGCTGCATCTACGGCCCGCGCCAGTTCGGCACCGAGGACCAGGGCTGGGTGGCGCACTTCCTCATCCGCGCCCGCGATCACGAGCCCGTCGTGATCTACGGCGACGGCAGGCAGGTCCGCGACATCCTGTTCATCGACGATCTCGTCGAGGCCATGCTCGCCGCGCAGGCCAGCTTGGGCCAGATCGCGGGACGCGCGTTCAACATCGGCGGCGGCCCGGCCAACACCATCAGCCTGCTCGAGCTGCTCGACCTCATCGGCGATCTCGCCGGCGCCCGCCCCGAGGTGCGCTTCGAGCCGTGGCGCACCGCGGACCAGCGCTACTACGTCTCCGACGTGCGCGAATTCCGCGCGGCCACCGGCTGGTCGCCGCGGGTGCGGGTCCGCGACGGGGTGGCCCGGCTGCGCGAGTGGCTGGCGCAGGCGCCGCGGCTGGCCCCCGCCGCCGCGGTGCGGAGCGCGTCGTGACGGTCGAACTGAACGCCCGGTCCGGCGACATCCAACCGAGTAGGCCGGCCCCGCCGGCCGTACGGGAGCAGCCGCCGTCCCATGACAAGCCCACGTCCTCGCGCTGACCTCACCGTCCTCATGACCGCCGACACCGTCGGCGGGGTCTGGACGTACGCCCTCGATCTCGCCGCCGCCCTCGCGC
>DASXVK010000866.1:0-5113 GCA_036504295.1 Polyangia bacterium | reverse complement strand
CGAGGATCGCGAGCGCCCGCGCCGCGCGGCGGCTCACCGCCTCGGCGCCGGGCCGCCCCTTCGCCGCGGCGAGCCGCCGGAAGAGGTCGAGGGCCTCGCCGGAGGCGCCGAACTCGAGCTTGAGCTCCGCGAGGCCGAGCTGGGCGTCGAGCGCCTCGGGGCGGGCGGGCCAGCGGGTGCTCACGGTCGCGAAGCGGAGCGCCGCGAGGTCGAAATCGGCGCGCAGCCGCGACTGCCGGTGCAGCTCCGCCGTGACGCGCGCGAGCGCCAGCCCGGCGGCCGGCGCGCGGGGGTCGTCCGCCGCGCCATCGGCGCACCGCTCGAAGGTCGCGACCGCCTCGAGCCACGCCCGGCGCGCCCGCGGCAGGACCGCGGCGGCGCCCTTCCCGGCGAGGCGCGCGCCCAGCCCCGCGGCCGGCCCGCAGACCGCGTCCGCGCCCGGGGCCGGCGCCCCCGCGGCCGCGACGGCGCCGCCGAGCCCGAGGGCGAGCAGCGCCACGCGCAGCCCACCCCGCCCGCCCGGTCCGAGCGGCCACCGCGGTCGCAGCATGCGCCCTTTCTTACCATCCCGGGGCACCCCCCGCAATTTACGGCATGCTCACCCACCCTTGCGGTCCGCAGCGGCGCTCGTTACGACTGTACCGTGCCGGCTGAGCGACGTCTGAAGACCATCCTGCTCGTGGAGGACGACCCGGAGATCCGGGCCTCCATGAGCGACATCCTCGAACAGCACGGGTACTACGTGCGCACCGCGGCGAACGGGGTGGAGGCGCTCGAGCAGCTGCGCGAGAGCGGCTCGATCACCATCATCCTCCTCGACCTGATGATGCCGCGCATGAACGGCTTCGAGTTCCGCGAGCGCCAGCTCCAGGACCCGACCCTCGCCACGCTCCCGGTCATCGTCATCACGGCCTACGGCCAGATGGCGGAGAAGGTCGCCGCCCTCGGCCAGGTCCCGTGCCTGCGCAAGCCGGTGGACTACCAGGAGCTCATCGCCCTCATCGAGCGGCTCACCACCTAGTTAGAACGAGCCCGGCGCGCCGTCCGCGCGCCGCCGTCGCAGTCTCGTTGACACCCTAGACTCGAATGGTAGGCTAGGGTTTATGATTGGCCCCGGGCCGATGGGCGACCGCGCGCGGCCGCCGAGCTCCCGGAGGGTGGAGACCGCATGGCGGAGATCGAGATTGGGCCTCTGAGCGACCGCCTGAGCGACGAGGAGCTGAAGGAGCTGGCCGGGGCGCTCGAGCGCCTCGGCGCGCCGATGCTCCCGCGCACCGACGACTCGCACTCATCGCCCGTGGGCGATATCGACGACGACGTCCTGACGGAGTTCCTCGACCGCCTCGAGGCGCACGACGCCGCCTGCGAGGTGTACCTGCCGGTCGAGTTCGACGGCCGGGTGGAGGTGGCCGACATGCGCGTCGGCAGCGCCGTGCAGCTCCTCGAGGTGCTCGACGAGATCAAGGCGGATCTCGAGATCGACGAGGACGAGGCGGACGACGAGGACGACGACGACGACTACGGCGCCGTCCTCAACGGGCAGCTCCGCGAGTGCTGGCGCTTCTTCTACGCCGGGTGCAACGCCACCCTGGAGCGCCACCTGCCCCTGCACGTCAAGGCCTGAGCCCGTCCCCCCGGGGCTGTCGCGATGGCCCCCGAGCCCCCGGTCAAGTACGTCGTCCGCAGCGCGCGGCCGCCCGGCCGCCCGCTCGACCTCGAGGCCGAGCTCAACCCCGAGCAGCGCGCGGTGGTGGTCGCCGAAGGCGGCCCGATGCTGGTCATCGCGGGCGCCGGCTCGGGGAAGACGCGCGCCCTGACCTACCGCGTCGCCTGGCTCCTCGCCCACGGCGTCCGCCCCGACCGGCTGCTCCTCTGCACCTTCACGAACCGGGCGGCGCGCGAGATGCTCCGCCGCGTCGAGGCGCTCACCGGCGTCGAGACCCGCGCGCTCTTCGCGGGCACCTTCCACCACGTCGCGCACCGGCTGCTGCGGCAGTACCGCGACCGGGTCGGGCTGCCCGCCGGGTTCGGCATCCTCGACCGCGAGGACGCCCGTGAGCTCCTCGCCGCCTGCCTCGCCGAGGAGGGCGTCAGGGACCAGCGGCTGCCGCAGCCCAAGGTCCTGATGGCGCTCCTCTCGCGCGCGATCAACTCGAGCATGAGCGTCGCCGACGCCGTGGCGCACGACGCCCCGCGCTTCGTGGAGGCCGCCGCGGCCATCGCTCGCGTCGCCGACTGCTTCGCGGCGCGCAAGGCGGCCATGGGCATGGTCGATTTCGACGACCTGCTGCTGCTGTGGAAGGCGCTGCTCGTCGACCACCCCGACGCGGCGGCGGAGCTGCGGACGCGCTTCGAGCACGTGCTGTGCGACGAGTACCAGGACACGAGCCGGATCCAGGGCGAGCTCGTGGACCTGTGCGCGGCCGGCCACCGCAACCTCATGGTCGTCGGCGACGACGCGCAGTCCATCTACTCCTTCCGCGGGGCGGATTTCCGCAACATCCTCGAGTTCCCGGCCCGCTACCCCGACGCGCGCGTCTACAAGCTCGAGACCAGCTACCGCTCGACCCCCGAGATCATCGCGCTCGCGAACCAGTGCATCGCGCACAACGCCGCCCAGCACCCGAAGGTGCTGCGCCCGGTGTGCGCGCCCGGCGACCCGCCCGCGGTCGTGCCGCTCGCCGACGTGTACCAGCAGGCCGAGTTCGTGGCCCAGCGCCTCCTCGAGCTGCACCAGCTCGAGGGCGTCCCGCTGCGCGAGATCGCGGTGCTGTACCGCAACCACGCCCACGCGCTCGAGCTGCAGGTCGAGCTCACCCGCCGCAAGATCCCCTACGTCGTGCGCTCGGGGCTGCGCTTCTTCGAGCAGGCGCACATCAAGGACGTGGTGGCCTACCTGCGCGTGCTCGCGAACGCGCGCGACGGCCTGGCCTGGAGCCGCGTGCTCAAGCTCTACGGCGGGGTCGGGGCGCGGAGCGCGCGGCGGGTGGCCGACGGCGCCGCCCGCCAGGACGGGCCCGCCGACCTGGTGCTCGCCGCGCTCGCCCCGGAGCTGCCGGGCAGCGCGCGCGCGCCGGTGGGCCGGCTCGCCGCCCTCCTCGCCCGGCTGCGCGAGCCGCCCGAGGGCCCGGCCGCCGCCATCGCGCGTGTGGTCGCAGGCCACTACGCCGAGTACGCGGCCGGCGCCTTCCCGAACGCCGACGCGCGCCTCGAGGATCTGCGGCAGCTCGCCGACTACGCCGCCCGCTTCGCCGACGTGCCGGCGTTCCTGGCCGACCTCTCGCTCGTGGCCGGAATCGCCGCCGAGACCGTGCTGCAAGGCGAGCCGCCCGAGGAGCACCTGACGCTCTCGACGATCCACCAGGCCAAGGGGCTCGAGTGGACCGCGGTGTTCGTGCTGTGGCTCGCCGACGGCCGCTTCCCGAACCTGCAGGCGCTGCGCACGCAGGAGGAGGAAGAGGAGGAGCGGCGGCTCTTCTACGTCGCGGTCACCCGCACGCGCCGCCACCTCTTCCTGTGCTACCCGCAGCGGGCCGAGGACGCGCGCGGCCTGCGGACCATCCTGCGCCCGTCGCGCTTCATCACCGAGCTCGACGGCCCGGCGCCGCCGTTCGAGCGGTGGGCGATCGAGACCGCGCCGGGCTGAGGCCGCCCCCTGTCAGAAGCTCCAGTACAGGTTCGCGTACGGGCCCACGGGGTGGCCGTCGTGCCACAGCTTCGCGTGCGGGAGGTCGAGGAACGTGTACGCGCCGAGCATGAGGTGGAAGTGCTCCCACGCGTGCGTCCAGCCGGCGGTCGTGATGACGAGACCCTCGTCGGCGCCCTTGAGGTAGTAGGCGCTCGCGTCGACGACGAGGGCGTCGCGGGGACCGAGCACGACGTCGAGCTCGAGCCCGCCCACGCCGCCGAGCGCCGCGCCGCCGCCCAGGATCGGCAGCACCGCCACCGCGCCGGGCCCGACCACGCCGCCGACGCCGACGACGCCCAGCTCGAGGCCGAGCACGCCGGCGCGGCCGGTCACGGTCAGCCGCCGGGTCGGCCGGACCGACCAGTCGACCTCCGCCGTCTGGTAGCCCGCGACGACGAAGCCCGTGAAGCCGAAGGCGACGAACGGCGGCACCGCCATCCCGCCGATGACCGGGTACGCGCCCGCCCCGACGCCGAGCTTGAGCGCGACCGAGCTCGCGTCCCCGTCGAAGAGCCCGATCTTCAGCGCGAGGTTCGGGAAGAGCGCGAAGTACAGCGGCAGGTAGGCCGAGAGCTCCACGCGGTCGGTGATCCCGACCGCGCTCCGCCCCAGCACGGACAGCCGCAGATCGCGCTGGCGCAGCGTGAAGGCGTTGTCGCCCTCGGGCACGCGGCCGTCCGCCCAGTCGGCGCGGGCGACGGCCGCGGAGCCGAGGAGGCACGAGAGGACGAGGGCGGCGGCGAGGCGGAGCGGAGGTCGTGGGTGCATGCGGGCTCGCGAAGGTTGCCGCCGTCGACAGCACGCGGCGTGCCAGACGGGCCCACCTGGAAAATCGGGGGCTTGCGCCCGGCGCCGGGCCGGGCTGTGACCGCGCGTCAACACCTGCCCCGGCGGCATTCACGCCGGCGGCCGGCCGCGCCTTGACACCGCGCGCCCCCCGCGTAATCGTCCCTGCATGGGCTCGCTCCTCCATGAGAAGGTCGCGATCGTCACCGGCGCCTCGAGGGGGATCGGCGCCGCGACGGCGAAGCTGCTCGGGCGCGAGGGCGCCCGGGTGGTGCTGGCGGCGCGGACGGCGGCCGAGCTGGAGGAGACGGCCGACGCGATCCGCGAGACCGGCGCCCCGGCCCTCGCGGTGCAGTGTGACGTCACGAACGAGGTCGAGGTCGTGTCGCTCGTCGGCCGCGCCCTCGACTCCTTCGGCGGCATCGACATCCTCGTGAACGCCGCCGGCGCCGCCGTGTACGGCGAGGCGGCGCGCGGCCGCACCGCCGACTGGCGCGCCATGCTCGACGTCAACGCGCTCGGGTTCGCGGTGCTCACGCGGGAGGTGGTCGCGGTCATGATGGAGTCCCACCGGGGCGACATCGTGAACCTCGCCTGCCGCCCCGGCCGGGGCCCCGCCGGGTCGGCGTTCTACGACGG
>DASXVK010000865.1:0-4323 GCA_036504295.1 Polyangia bacterium | reverse complement strand
CGACGAGCTCGCGGTCGGCGCGACGGTGCGGCCGCGGCCCGGCACCACCGTCGGCCTCGATGTCACGTGGGCGCGCTGGTCGGCGTGGCAGGGGCCCTACATCCGCGTCACCAGCACCCTGCCCCTCGCCGGCGACCTCGTCGGCGAGCTGCCGAGCGTGTCCTTCTCGGACATCGTCACCGTCCACGTCGGCGTCGACCAGGTCGCCTACCACAGCGCCGCGCTCGAGCTGCGGGTGCGGGGCGGCTACGGCTTCGACCCCTCGCCCATCCCCGCCGCGCAGCCCGGGGTGACCAACCTGATGGACGGCTCCAAGCACATCATCGGGCTCGGCGCCGGCCTGCGCGCCGCGCCCCGGTGGCTGCCGCGGCCGGTCACCCTCGACGCCCACTTCGGGCTCCAGCTCGTCGGCGAGCGGACCTACGCCAAGCACCTCTTCGCGCCCGGCGAGACGGCGGACCCGTTCCGCGGCCTGCGCGACGAGGTGAAGGACACGAGCGCGGACCCGTCCTCGCGCGGCGTGCAGATCTCGAACCCCGGCTACCCGACCATCAGCGGCGGCGGCCACGTCTGGTCGGCGAGCTTCCTCATGGGGGTGGAGCTGTGAGGCGCGCGGGCGCACGGCTCGCGCTCTGCCTCATCATCCTCGGCGCCGCCGGCGAGGCCCGGGCCTGGGATCCGCTCGAGCTCTACGGCTTCACCGCCCGCGGCACCGGCCTCGCGGGCGCGCTCACCGCCGGCGCCGACGACGTCAGCGCGGCCTTCTACAACCCCGCGGGCGTCGCGCTCGCGCGGGAGGCGCAGGTGGCGCTCGGGTGGTCCTACGCGCGCCTCGCGGTGACGCTCGACGGCAAGGACGCGCAGCTGCTCGACCCGCACGGCGCGTCCATCGGCGTCGCCCTGCCCTGGCAGCTCGGCGAGGTGACCGCGGCCTTCGGCCTCGGGCTCTACCTGCCCGACCAGTTCGTCGTCCGGCTGCAGATGGTGCCGCAGTCCGAGAAGCACTTCGGGCTGCTCGACAACAACGCCCACCGCCTGGTCGCGAACGCGATGGCGGCGGTGCGCTGGCGCGCCGTCGCGCTCGGCGCGGGCGCCAGCTTCCTCGCCGACGCCGCCGGCCGCGGCATCACCTTCGACGTCGGCCTCTCCGGCGGCGAGAAGGTCGGCCGCGCCGCGCTCGACTACGGCCTGCCGACGCGGGCCGCGCCGATGGTCGGGCTCCTCGTGACGCCGAGCGAGCGGCTGCGGCTCGGCTTCAGCTACCGCGGCGAGCTGGATCTGCGCATGGCGCTCGACATCCTCGCGAACGTCGACGTCGCCGGCGTCGTGACCGGCGACGCCATCATCTCTCTGCGCGCCGTCAACTTCTTCACCCCGGCGAAGCTCGCGTTCGGCGCGCGGCTGCTCCTCGGGAGCGACCTCGCCCTGATGGCCGACCTCGTGTACTTCCGCTGGTCCGCGATGAACGGCGGCACGCCCGACCTGCAGGTGGCCGTGCACCTCGGGGTCTCGCCGCCGCTCGTCAGCGCCCTCTTCCCGCCGGACGGCTACCAGGACACGCTCTCGGAGCGGGTCGGCGCCGAGTACACGCGCCGCCTGGGCGCACGCGCGCGGCTGCGGCTGCGCGGCGGGCTCGCCTTCGAGCCCTCGCCGGTGCCGGACCAGCGCGGCCTCACCAGCGTCGCCGACAACGACCGCGTCGTCGTGGGCCTCGGCGCCGGCGTGGACCTCATGGACCAGAGCGGGATCCTGCGTCACCCGCTGTCGCTCGAGGCCGGCTTCCAGTACCAGCACCTGCTCGAGCGCACGACCCTCAAGGCCGACGTCGCCCTCGGCCCCGGCTTCACCTCGGGCGGCGACATCTTCGCGCTCGGCCTGACCGCGACGGGGAGGTTCTAGTGCGCCGCCACGTCCCGACCGCGATCGCGCTGTGGGCCGCCGCCGTCGCCGCCGCCGTCGCTCTCGGGGGCGCCGCCGGCTGCGGGCTCGCCGGCACCGGCGAGTCCTTCACCGGCATCCGCGACCCCGACGGCATCGCGCCGTGGGGCGACCTGGGGCAGCCGCTCTTCTGCGCGCAGCCCCGGCTCGTCGGCCCGCCCGACAGCGAGCCGCGCGGCTTCTGCGTGCCCGACGAGGCGGCCGACGGCGCGGGCTGCACCGCCGACAGCGACTGCCGCAACCGCGAGCGGTGCCTGTGCGGCCGCTGCGCGGTGCAGTTCTGCGACTCGGCCCAGCAGTGCGGCCCCGACCGCACCTGCTCCTTCGCCGAGCACAAGTGCCACCGCCCCTGCCTCACCCTCGACGACTGCACCCTCGAGGAGGACAAGTGCGACCGCGGCGTGTGCAAGAAGCGCTGCGACGACTCGAGCGTGTGCCAGACCGGCGAGGTGTGCTCGTCGTCGAGCGGCTACTGCGTGACCGCGGACTGCGCGACGGACCGCGACTGCGGCGCCGGTACCCACTGCGTGGTCCAGCGCGAGCCCTGGGACCTGCGCGCGCCCGAGGCGCTCGGCGGCGCCGAGATCACGCTCTACGTCGAGGTGCGGCGCGGGAGCGGCGCCTGGGCCATCTGGCGCGCCCGCTCCGCCGACGGCCTGAGCTTCACGTTCGACCCCGCGCGGCCGGTGCTCGAGCCGGCGGCCGACGAGGCCGGCCGGGTCGGCGCCCCCGCGGTCCTCCAGACCGCGGATGGCTGGCAGATGTTCTTCGAGCACGGCGACGGCGCCGGGCTGCGGCGCGCCCGCTCGGCCGACGGCGTGACCTGGGAGCGCGACCCCGGCGAGGCGCTCGCGCCCGCGGCGGGGTGGGAGGCCGGCGCGGTGCGCGCGCCGTCGGTGCTGGCGCTCCCCGACGGCACGGTGGCCCTCTTCTACGAGGGCGGCGTGGGCGCGGGCATCGGGCTCGCGCTGTCCCCGGACGGCGCGGCGTTCACGCGTCAGCCGGCGCCGGTGCTCATGCCGGCCGACTTCACCGACCCGGTGCTGTGGCGCGAGGTGAGCCGCGTGGGCCAGCCGTTCGCGCGCCTGACCCGCGACGCGGCCGGCAACGCCGTCGTCGGGCTCTACGTGGCGGCGTTCGGCATGGAGTCGGCCGCCGCGATCGAGTTCGACCAGCTCAAGCAGGTGCCGCCGAACTACAGCATCGGCTACGCCGCCGCCATGGCCGCCGACCTCGAGTTCCACGTCTTCCCGCTCAACCCGGTGATGGACCGCGTGGTCGAGTTCCTCACGCACGACTCGGAGCTGGAGCCGACGGTCGTGCCGCGCGGGAGCGGCTACCTCATGTACTTCACCCGCGCCGACGCGAGCGCGATGGCCTACGGCAACCTCGGCGTGGCCGCGAGCCCGCCGCGGTTCTGACGTCGCCCGCGTCTCGAGCGCCCGCGGGCTCGTACGCGCGGCTCGCGACGGGGGGTGCGTCAGGGCTGGGTCGGCCTTATTGTGCCGGTGGGAGACGAAGATGTTGGTCGTCAAGCACTACTGCACCAGCCGCCGTGAGGGCATCTGTCTGATCGTCTCGGTGAGCGAGCGCCCGCCGAGGCCAGGGTCGGAGTCCCGCCTGAGGTGCGACCCCGCGCGCGAGAGCGGCCGCCCCGGCGGGGGCGCCGGCCGGCGCGACCAGGTGGGCCGCTCGGGCGTGTGGCCGGCCTCCGCGGACCCGGCCCAGGTCCCCGCCGACGCCGAGCTCCGCCCGATCCCGAAGTGGGGCGCCTAGCGCTCGCCAAGGCCGAACCGGGCGCAGGCCGCCCGCACCAGCACCTCCTCGGCGGCCGGCAGCCCCAGCGCGCTCGTCCGCAGCGCCAGGTGATACTGCCGCGAATCGGTCCACTCCCGGCCGGTGAGCGAATGCAGGTAGCGGGCCCGGGTACGGTCGGTCTCGCGCAGGGTCGCCTGGGCCTCCTCCGTGGACATCTCGTACTCGAGCTCGACCTGGCGGCGCCGGAACACCTCGTCGGCGTGGAGGAACACGCTCAGGTGACGCGGGTGGGCGGCGAGCACGTGAAAGCCGGCGCGCCCGACGATGACGGCGTCGCGCTGGCGCGCGATCTCGATCATGACGGCCGCCTCGGCGCGCTGCAGCTCGCCCGTGCCCGGCCCCGTCAGCGGCGGCGCGACGTACCCGACGTAGGGCGCGGCGACGAAGCTCTGGAGCAGCGCCTGCCACACCGAGGGCGCGGTCTCCTCCAGCGGGCCGAGCTCCTCGGCCGGCGCGCCGAGCTCCTCGGCGGCGCGGCGCAGGATCTCCCGGTCGACGTAGGCCGCGCCGAGCCGCGCCGCGATCCGCCGTCCCAGGGCGATGCCGCCGGCGCCGAGCTGGCGGCTG
>DASXVK010000864.1:0-25006 GCA_036504295.1 Polyangia bacterium | reverse complement strand
CGCAGGTTCTTCAGGAGCATGAAGAGGAACCGGTGATCCATCGGGGCGCGGTAGACCGCCTGATGGCCGAGGAGGTAGCAGGCCAGCGACGCGCGCTCCCAGGCGTCCACCTCTTCCACGTTCTCCTGGTACGCCTGCGCGAGCAGCGCGATGCCCCGGACCTCGCCGAGCGCACGAAGGCGGGCCACCTCCTCACTCAGGTGCGGCTCGATGGCCTCGTTGTTCCATGACCACAGCCAGGAGTTGGTCTTCTTCGAGAACGTGCCGACGAGCTGCAGGTCGGCGACGATCGTGGGGTGCTCGGGCGCGCCGAGCGTGAAGCGGGCCGCGGCGTAGTCCGCGCCCCACCGCTCATGGGCGCCCAGGTCGAACTCCCGCTGGGCATCCGCCTGCCGCTCCCTGGTCCACGCCGACGCGTGCTCGACGAGTCCCCGGACCGCCGCTGCGCTCAGGCCGAGAGCGCCCGGCGCGAGCGGGGGCGGGATGCGCGCGTTGCGTTCCTTGGCGGCTTCGTAGCCGTGCTGGCAGACGAGCGAGATGTCGGCCTCGCCCTCAGCGGCGTCGTTCCAGCCACCTTCCCGCACCCGGGCGACCTCGCAGGCGTCGCACCAGGCGTCCGGCCACCGGTCATCCGGGTCGTCGTCGCCGCAGTGATAGCCGCACGCGACGCCGTCCCTCAGGTGCCGGCAGACGAAGGTCGCGACCCCGTCGCCGTGGTCGCACTCGACGCGTTCGTTGCGGTCGCTCATGCCCCCCGAGTGTCGCAGCGCGCGGGAGTCGCGGCAAGGCCTGGGCCCGCGGCCGCCGTCCGCATGGCGCGCGCGCGCTACCGCTGCCGCATCCCCGGCGCCTCCCGCCCGGTCGACGCCACGTACTCGTCGTAGCTGCCGCCGTACAGGTGCGGCCCGGCGGCGCCGAGCTCCAGCACCCGCGTCGCGAGCGCGCGCAGGAAGGCGCGGTCGTGGGAGACGAAGATGATGGTGCCCTCGAAGGCGAGCAGCGCGCGGGTGAGGGCGCGCTTGGTCATGATGTCGAGGTGGTTGGTCGGCTCGTCGAGGACGAGGAAGTTCGGCGTGTCGAAGAGGATCTTGGCGAGCACGAGGCGGGCCTTCTCGCCGCCGGAGAGGACGCGCACCGGCTTGTCCGCCTCGTCGCCCGAGAAGCCGAAGGCGCCGGCCAGCCCGCGCAGGGTGCCGAACCCGGCCAGCGGCGCGTGCGCCTGCAGCTCCTCGAAGACCGTGTGGTCGCCGGAGAGCTGCTCCATCTGGTGCTGGGCGAAGTAGCCCATCGCCACCGACGCGCCGACGGTGACCTCGCCGGTGTCGGGCGTGAGGACGCCGGCGATCATCTTGAGGAGCGTGGTCTTGCCGGCGCCGTTCTCGCCCATGACGGCCCACCGCTCGCCGCGCCGCACGAGCAGGTCGAGCCGGTCGTGCACGACGCGCGCGCCGTAGGCCTTGCGCACCCCGGCGACCTTGGCGACGTCCTCGCCGGAGCGCGGCGGGCGCCGGAACTCGATCTTCTTCTCGACGAGACGGCGGGGCGGCTCGAGGCGCTCGATCTTGTCGAGCTTCTTGATGCGGCTCTGCACCTGCGGCGCCCAGGCGACCTGCGCCTTGAAGCGCTCGATGAAGCGGCTCTCCTTGGCGAGGAAGGCCTGCTGCCGCTCGTACTCGGCGTCGCGCCGCTCGGCCTCCACCGCGCGGGCCTGCTCGTAGAAGTCGTAGTTGCCCGAGTAGGTGCGGAGCTGGCCGCCGTCGAGCTCGATGATCTTCGACACGACGCGGTTCATGACGTCGCGGTCGTGGCACGTCATGAGCACCGCGCCCGGGTAGTCGCGCAGGAACTGCTCGAGCCACAGGATCGACTCGATGTCGAGGTAGTTGGTCGGCTCGTCGAGGAGCAGCGCGTCGGGCCGCATGAGCAGGATGCGCGCGAGCGCGACGCGCATGCGCCAGCCGCCCGAGAGCTGGCCGATCTGGCCCGCGACCTGGTCCGGCCCGAAGCCGAGCCCGGCGAGGATCGACTGCGCCCTTGACTCGAGGTCGTAGCCGCCGAGGTCCTGGAAGCGCGCCTGCACCTCGCCATAGCGCGCGATGACCGCGTCGAGGTCGTCGCCGGCGGCGGCCATGCGGTGCTCGAGGTCGTGCAGCTCGTCGCCCAGGTCGGCGACCTCGCCGGCCCCCGCCACCGTCTCGTGCAGCACGCTGCGGTCGCCGAGGTCGCTCGCGTCCTGGCGGAAGTAGCCGAGCGACAGGCGGCGCGGCCGCTCGACGTTGCCCTCGTCGGGCGTCTGCTCGCCGGTGATCAGGCGGAACACCGTCGTCTTGCCGGCGCCGTTCGGCCCCACGAGGCCCACCTTCTCGCCCGGGTTGAGCTGGAAGGAGGCGTCGTCGAAGAGGACCTGCGGCCCGTACTGCTTGGAGACGTTGCTGAAGCTGATCATGGGGCGCGTGTTGTAGCACGCTCGCGCCGCCGGGGCGCGGGAGAGGACGGCCTCCCCCGCGCCCCACGTTCGCTCACGCCTCCAGCTCGATGGTCCAGTAGTCCCGCCACTCCGGCGGGACCTCGGGCGTCTGGAGGCGCGTGTTGTAGCGCGGCACCCACCCCGGCCGCGCCGGCGGGCGCAGGAGCCGCATCTCGGCCTGCGCCGGGGTGCGGTTGCCCTTGGTCCGGTTGCAGTCGACGCAGGCCATGACGATGTTCTCCCACGTCGTCTTGCCGCCTTGGGCGCGCGGGGTGACGTGATCGTAGGTCAGCTCCGCGCTCGGGAAGCGCCGGCCGCAGTACTGGCACCGGCCGCGGTCGCGCGCGAGCACGTTCTGCCGGCTGACCTTCACCCGCAGCTCGTGCCGCGCCACCGGCCGGTTCAGCCGCACGACCGCCGGCATCTGCACGCCGGCGTGCACGACCGCCGCGTACTCCTCGAGCACGTCGGCCCGGGCGCGGGCGATGGTCGACATCGCGCGCCGCCAGTCGACGACGTTCACGGGCATGTAGCCCTGATCCAGGACGAGCGTGCGCATCGGATCACCTCGGTTGCTGCCAGGTCATGGTGGCTCTCGGCGACAGCCCGCGCGGTCACGACGCGACGACCTCAACGGCCACCATCGGCGAGCCCCCAGGGGATCGAACCCTGCTGTGTCCGGTTAACGGCCGGATGCACTCACCAGAGATGCGAGGGGCCCTCGGCCCGGGAGGAGCCCGGGCGTCGTGACCACGAGGAGCTACTCGTTTATCAGAGAACGAGCGCTGAAATGATTGAATCAGGTGGCGGCTGATACACGTATCCCGCATTAGCCTGATCACCAGCTAATCAATCGTGGGCCGATCTGACCCCGCCCCCGAGGGGAGCCTGGCCCACATACGAAAACGGCCGCCGGGGTGAGTCCCAGGCGGCCGTCTCGATGGTGCTGCTGTCCGTCGAGCCCTACCCGCCTGGGCCTCGCGCGCGCTCGGGATTCAGGGCGCCGTCGCTTCCCTGGAGCACCGCGCCGCGCCCACAGACGCACACGTGCTGCCATGGCCTGCTGGCCGGCGTCGACGTGGTGCGCTGGACGAGGGTCTGCGACATGGTCCTCTGGCTCCTGGATCGATTTGATGACACCGCGGCCGATTGGTGTCAACCAAAATCAGCCACGATCGACGATTATCTGATTACGTGCCGATTGGACGCACGATCTGACGTGATATTCACGTCGATTGCGGTCACGGGATCTGGTGGCCGCCGGAGACGTTGATCTCCTGGCCGGTCACGAAGTCCGCCAGCGGCGAGGCGAAGAAGAGCACGACGTTCGCGACCTCCTGCGGCGACGCCGGCCGGCCGAAGGGGATCGTCTTGATGAAGGCCTCGCGCTGGGCCTGGGGCACGCCCATGTTCTCGCCCGAGGACTCCTTGGGCTGGGTCAGGCGCGTGTCGGTGAAGCCCGGCGCGACCGCGTTCACGTTGACGTGGAACGCGCCCCACTCCCGCGCCAGCGTGCGCGTCATGCCGAGGTTGCCCATCTTCGCGGCGGTGTAGTTCATTTGCCCCGGGTTGCCGCGGATCGCCGCCGTCGAGAAGAAGTTGACGACCTTGCGGTGATAGCGGATGCCGCCGCTCGCCTTCTCGCGCTTCGCGACGTCGCGCAGGTAGGGCGCGGCCGAGCGGCAGCAGTTGAAGGTGCCCTTGAGGTTCACGTCGATGACCAGGTCCCAGTCCTCGTCCGTCATCTTGTGGATGACGTTGTCGCGCGTGATGCCGGCGTTGTTGACGAGGATGTCGAGCGCGCCGAAGCGGGCGACCGCGGTCTGCATGAGCGCGTCGGTGTAGCGCGGCTCCGCCACCGAGCCGAGCGAGACCACCGCCCGCCCCGGCCGGATCGCGTCGCACGCGGCGCGCGTCTCCTCGGCTGGCCCGGCGTCGAGGTCGTTCACGACGACGCACGCCCCCTCGCGCACGAACGTCGTCGCGATCGCCTGCCCGATGCCCCGGCCCGCGCCCGTCACGACGGCCACCCTGCCCTCGATGAGTCCCATCCGCTGCTCCTCCCGTCGGCTGCGCCGCGACTATAGCGGATCTCCCGACCGCCGGTACAATGGTGAGATGTCCCGCACCGCGTACATCATCGACGGCCTCCGCACCCCCATCGCCCGCTACGGCGGCGGCCTCGCGGAGGTGCGCGCCGACGACCTCGCGGCCCACGTCCTGCGCGCCCTGCTCGCTCGCAACCCGGTCCCGCCGGCGCGGATCGACGACGTGCTCCTCGGCTGCGCCAACCAGGCCGGCGAGGACAATCGCAACGTCGCGCGCATGGCGCTGCTGCTCGCCGGCCTGCCCGTCACGGTGCCGGGCGCGACCATCAACCGCCTCTGCGGCTCGGGCATGCACGCGGTCTGCGACGGCGCGCGCCAGATCCTCACCGGCGAGGCCGACCTCGTCATCGCCGGCGGCGTCGAGCACATGACCCGCGCCCCGCTCGTGATGGCCAAGGCCGGCGTCGCCTGGGCGCGCGGCGAGACGACGGTCTTCGACTCCACCATCGGCTGGCGCTTCACGAACCCGCGCATGAAGGAGCAGTACGGCACGCTGTCGATGGGCGAAACCGCCGAGCTCGTCGCGGAGCGGGAGCAGGTCGGCCGCGAGGCGCAGGACGCGTTCGCGCTCGCGTCGCAGCAGAAGGCCGGGGCGGCGATCGCCGCCGGCCGCCTCGACGACGAGGTGGTCGCGGTGCCGCTCACTCCGGCCAAGGACGGCGCGCCGCGGCGCTGCGCGCGCGACGAGCACCCGCGGCCGGAGGTGACCGCGGCCGACCTCGCCCGGCTCAAGCCGGCGTTCAAGAAGGGCGGCACCGTGACCGCGGGCAACTCGTCCGGCCTCAACGACGGCGCCGCCGCGCTGCTCCTCGCGAGCGAGCGCGCCGTCACGGAGCTCGGCCTCACCCCCCGCGCGCGCTACGTCACGAGCGCCGTCGCCGGGGTCGAGCCGAGCACGATGGGGCTCGGCCCGATCCCGGCCACGCGGCTCGCGCTCGGGCGCGCGGGCCTGCGCGCCGCGGACCTCGACCTCGCCGAGGTGAACGAGGCCTTCGCCGCCCAGGCGCTGCCGTGCCTGGCGCAGCTCGAGCTGGACCCCGCGAAGGTCAACGTCAACGGCGGCGCGATCGCGTTCGGTCACCCGCTCGGCGCCTCGGGCGCGCGCCTCGTGTTGACGCTCGTGCACGAGCTCGTCCGTCGCGGCGGCCGCCACGGCCTCGCGACCATGTGCATCGGCGTGGGGCAGGGCATCGCGGCGGTGGTCGAGCGGGTGTAGCGGGCCGGCGCGGCGTCGCGCTCTTCGGCGCCGCGGGCTGACGTCACCCGACCGGCGTGACGATCAGCGTCTTGCCGCTGTGGTTGGCGAGGCGCAGGAGGTCACCGGGGTCGGAGGTGAGGATCTCGTCGCCGCCCGCCGCCAGCTCCACGAGCGCCGCGTCGACGACGTCGGCCCCGCGCGCGCGGCCGAGCAGCGCGCCGATCGCGCGTGCCCGCTGGGGGGTGAGCGGGACCTCCTCGACGCCCCGCAGCAAGCGGGCGAGCGCGGCCTGACGGCTGCCGTGCCGCCACACCTGCGCGATCACGGCCGTCGAGGTCTTCACCGTCTCCCCGGAGTCGGCCGCGCTCATCAGGAACGCGAGCGCCAGCCGGCTGCCGCGCTCCCAGGCGATCAGGGCGCCGGCATCGAGGATGAGGCTCACGCGCGCTTCCGGCGCGGGCGGCTCACCCGCGACGACGCCCGCGCCGCCTCGACCAGGCGGCTCGCCTCCTCCGCGGTCATCGTCCCGCGCCCGCGCGCCTGCTCCGCGACGGCCTCCCGGAGCGCGCGCTGCCGCGCCCTCTGGCTCGCGGCCTCGGCGAGCCAGGTCGAGAGGCTGACACCCTCCTCGGCCGCCGCGCGCCGGATCAACTTCACCAAGGAGGCGTCCATCGAGACCGAGAGCTTCGCCACGCTCACGCTCTTGATACTACCGTGTTCCTACTGCGGTAGCAAGTCGCGCGGGTACAGCGTGAGGATCGGCCGCAGCCGGACCTGCGCGAGCTGAGCCGCACACGCAGCCGTCGCCCGCCCCGGCCGCCGTGCCGTCGCCGCGTTCTACCGTCCCACCAGGGCCCGCACCCGCACCTCGCCGTCGTGGCCTTGCGATTGCGGTTCCCCACGGCGGGTCAGCCCGATCGCCCGAAGAGGCGCGACCACGCGGAGGGTTTCTGCCCGCGGCCCGCGGGCTGGTCGGGCGTCACGCGAGGGGCTGCACGCCGTGGCGGCGAGCCACCTCCCAGAGGTCCGCCCGGCCGCGCGTCTCGACCAGTGCGCCGACCCAGGTGCCCATCCGCTCACCCCGCCCATCCGCCGCGGACGAGCGAGTCGATGATCGTCACGCCGCGGTGGCCCCAGACGGGGTGCGGCTGCCGCGCGCGCTCGTCGGCGGTCTCGCAGGCGATGCGGTGCGGGGTGCGGCCGGTGCGCGCGGACTCCTGCAAGATCGCGAGCGACAGGTTGTAGATGCTGTTGTCCCACTCGGTGCCGAGGTGCCGGTGGAAGGCGGGGTCCTGGTCGACGAAGCCGTACTGCTCGTCGGCGCAGTTCACGATGCCCATGCGGTTGACGAGGAAGTCGGGCATGTAGAGGACGCCGCGCTCCTGCAGGGCCAGGTCGTCGCGCTGCGGGTCCTCGAGCTGGTTGTTGGCGGCGCCGCAGACGATGCGGGCCCGGAGCGCCGGGATGGTCGCCGGGCCGAGCATCGCGCCGGTCGCGTTGGGGGCGAGGATGTCCGCCTCCTCGGCCAGGATCGAGACGTCGCCGCGCTCGACTCGCCGGAGCCGGAGGTCGAAGCCGGCGAACCTGGACGGGAGGCGATCCAGCCGACCGGCGTCGATGTCGGTCGCGGTGATGCGCGCGACGCCGCGCTCGCGGAGGAGCTCGATCATGGGCTCGCCGACGTTGCCCGTGCCCTGCATGGCGATGGTCTTGCCCGCGAGGCCGCCGAGCCCGAGGTGCTGGAGGGCGGCCTCCATGGCACGCACGACGCCGAGCGCCGTCGGGACCGAGGGGTTGCCGCTGCCGCCGAGGCGCTGCGGGATGCAGGTGGTGAAGCGCGTGCGCGAGTAGATCGCCGCCATGTCGTCGACGCAGGTGCCGACGTCCTCGGCCGTGACGTAGCAGCCGCGCAGGCTCGTGAGGAAGTCGCCGTACTCCTCGTAGATCCGCCGGCGCACGGCCGGGTCCTCGGCGCGGCCGGTCGCGCGCGCCATCACGCCCTTGCCGCCGCCCCACCACAGGCCCGCGAGCGCGTTCTTGTGGCCCATGCCGCGGCCGAGGCGCAGGCCGTCGCGCAGGTAGTCCCGGACCGTGTCGTAGGACCAGAAGCGCACGCCGCCGGCCGCCTGCCCGCGGCAGGTGCGGTGCACGAAGGCGCCCTGCAGGACCCCGGTCTCCGGCGCGACCTGGACGAAGACGCCCTCGTGCGCGTCGAAGTCGCGGGCGTCCGACTGGACGGCGCGCGCGAGCGGCTCGAGCGCCGGGTGGGACGCGAGCAGGCGCTGCTCGGCCGCGCTCCACACGAGGTAGAAGCGCTGGATGCCGTGCTGGCGCAGGAGGTCGGCGAAAGCTTGCGGGGTCAGGGCGAGCAGGTCGGTCATGCGCGGCACTGTACACCGCTTCGCGCCCCGGTTCCGCGCGTACGCACCAGGCTCCGGAGACGCCGCGGTGCTCGAGCACGAGCGGGGATGCGGGTCGTTTGCCCCACAGCCCGAGGAGTACGCGATTGCGCTGCGGCAGCGGAAGCCGGTCGAGGCCAAGCTCGAGGAGCGTCGGTAGCCCGTCCGGCCGGCATCCGGACATGTCCGGAATCCGGCCGCCGCCGGTGTGCGAATCCGCCGCCTTGCGCTGGCACCGGGCTTGCTGGGACGGCCTCCTGTCATGCGCCTGCCAGGAAGAGCTCCGGTTGCCGCCGCACGCGGCCGTTCCTATAGTGATCACATGCCTCGCCGCGGCGACGACCGGTTCCCGCGCGCCCCGAGCGACCGGGAGTGGGCCGCGCTGTCGGAGGTGGAGCGCGCCCGCGTCGTCGAGAGCCTGCCCGCGGAGCTGAGCCTCGAGGAGTTCCAGCCAGAGGGCGACCCGCACATCCAGGCGAAGCTGGCCGCCTTCGACGCGCTCCGCGGCCACTTCGGTAAGCTCCGGCGCCCGGTCTACCTCGCCATGGACCTCACGGTCTACTACCCCGCCGAGCGCCGGTTTGCGCCGGACCTGCTCGCGGTCCTCGACGTGGACCCGCGGCCGCGGATGAAGTGGGTCGTGAGCGCCGAGGGCAAGGGGCTCGACTTCGTGCTCGAGGTGCACGTGCGGGGGAAGCGGCGCAAGGACCACGAGCGCAACGTCGCCTGGTACGCGGCCCTGGGGATCCGCGAGTACTTCGCATACGACCGGGGGCGCCAGCGGCTCGCGGGCTGGCGGCTGCCGCGGGCGGGCGGGAGCGCCTACGAGCCCGTCCCGGAGGCGAACGGGCGTCTCGCCTCCGCGGTGCTCGGCTTGGAGCTGACCCTCGAGGGCGAGGGCCTGCGCTTCTACCAGGGCACGGCGGCCCTGCTCGAGGAGCGGGAGCTGCGGGAGCGGCTCGAGGTGCTCGTGAGCGACGTGCAGCGCCGCGCCGACGCCGAGGCGCGCCGGGCGCGGGAGGAGGCGCGCCGGGCCGAGGAGGAGGCGCGCCGGGCCGAGGAGGCGGCGCGCCGCGCCGTGGAGGAGGCGCGCCGGGGGGAACAGGCCGAGCAGCGCGTCGCCGAGCTCACGCGTGAGCTCGAGCGGCTCAGGTCCGGCGGGTGACCCGGCGGCGGGCTGCTGGGCGCTGGGCCGGCGGTCTCCGGGCGGCGTCCGCGGCCCAGCGGCCGGCACAGCCAGTTCGCGACGTCCTCGGCTACGCCTGCGGCGCTACGGCGTGCGAGGTGACGTGCGTCGACGAGACTGACGGTGCGGCCGGGCGGGGGGGCGTCGTTCTCGGCGCGGCTGGCACGTTTCCCGCGGCGGCGGTGCTCCGGTCGCCGCGGGACCGCGGCCTCAGCCTCCGCTCCGACACCGACGGGCCGGTGCGCGTAGCGCGGGAGCTCGAGCGCCCCTGAGCGGCCGCCGGAGAGGACGCGGCCACCCTGAATCCCGCTACGGCCTCACGGGGAACCCGAGCGCGGCGGCCACGCCGCGCTGGGTCTGGTCGAGCGTGCAGAAGGTCAGGCGTTTGCGGTGCCGCCCGGCGAGCCTGAGGGCGGCCGCCACGTGCCACAGATCCGCCCCGCGAAGCGCGCCGGCGGCGAGCGCCTGCTCGCACTCGCCGCGCAGGTCGTCGGGAGGGATGAACCGCGCCAGCCGACCCAGGAGACGGTCAGCGGCCTGGAGCGGGAGCGCGGCGCGACCGAGGGCCGCGAGCATCTCCGCCCCGAACAGCGAGGTCGACACGAGCTCGTCGTGAGAGCGCAGCACCGCCAGCACGCGCGGGCGTGCGGGCTCACCGAACTGAACCGCGATGAGCGCGGAGGTGTCGACGTAGGCGCGCTTCACGGCTCGTTCCGCTCGCCGAGGAAGCGCTCGAGCGCACCGGGGACGCGGGTCGCCGGGGGCCAGGGATCCTTGGTCGAGCCGCTGGCCGGGACGAGGATACCCCGCTCCCGGAGCGCGAGGAACCGTTCGTCGAGGCTCTCCTGCTGGAGCTCGTAGGCAATCAGGCGCGCGACGGGCCGGCCGTGGTCAGTGATGATGACCTCGTGCCGCTGCTGCGCCGACCGGATCAGCTCGGAGAGCCTCGCCTTCGCCTTGGACACGGAGCAGGTCATGTGACCATTATGGTCATTTGGGAGCGGCGGGGCAAGGCCGCGGACGGAGGCGGGGGCAACGCGGCGGTGTGCCCGATCGTGTTCGAGGTCCTCGAGCGGGTCGCCCGCGGTGTCACGCCGGTCACCGAGGTCTGCGGCAACGGCGTCGACGACAACTGCGATGGCGCCACCGACGAGGGGTGCGGGCCCGAGGACCCGTTCACGGCCGGCCTCTGCAGCGGCACGGCCCTGACGGCCGGCACCGCCCTCACGCTGCTCGGGGGGGCCGCGCGCAAGGTCCTGGCGTCGGCGACGATCCAGATCCGCACCCGCTCGTGCACCCCGTGCACGTGGGGCGCTCCGGTCGACTGGGTCATCAGCTACCTGACCTACTCGGGGGGCGTCACGACGCGCTACACGAGCCTGCCGGCCACCATGAACCTCGTGCTCTTCCTCGACGGCGGCGCGGCGAAGCTCTCGATCCAGCACACGACCTTCGCCGGCAGCACCTACGACGACACCGACGGCATGGTCTACGGCTTCCCGCCCCAGGTCGTCCAGTACCCGCACATCCGCGCCTACAACCACGCCCCGGCGAGCCAGTACGACTACCTCGAGCTCGACTACATGGCGGTCAATGGCACCGTCGTGCTCGGCGACGGCTGCCTGCAGTGGACCGCGGACGCCTACGGTCAGGGCGGCCCGCCCTACACCCAGGGCTACGCGGTCGTCTTCCGGTGGGACTGAGGGGCGTGGCTCCGGCGCCCGGGTGAGACGGGGACCCAGACCGTCTGCCGGGCTGGGCGGTCCTCGGGCGCCAACAGGGCGGTCACCAGGTGCAGTGATCTGACATCACCCGCGCCGAGGCCACCGTCGCCGCCGCGCGGACTGCTGGATCTACTTCCCGATCATCACCTCGGTCGCCTTGATGACCGCCGCGACGGCATCGCCCGTCTTCAGGCCCAGGCGCTCCACCGAGCTCGCCGTGATGACCGCGACGAGCTCCTGGCCGCCGATCGCGACGACGACCTCGGCCATGAGGTCGCCCTTCTTGATGCTCTTGATGGTCCCCTTGAGCTGGTTGCGCGCGCTGAGGTTCATCGATCGCTCCTCCGGTTGCGGGTCGCCGCCGGTCGTTGCGACTTGGATGCCGAGGCCGCGGGCGGAGCGAAGCGGGCCACCGCGCGGCCGCGCCATGGCGTTTGACTTTGAGTCAGGATTCTGGTCAGCTGGCGGCACACGCGAGGCGGCGCCGGCCGGGACGGGCCGCGCGGGCGCGCCGGGAACCGGGACGGGAGGACAGGGCGGATGAAGCAGCTGATCGAGCTGCGCGTCAACGGCGCTCGGCACGAGCTGGCGGTCTGGCCGTGGCGCACGCTGAACCAGGTGCTGCGCGAGGACCTGCAGCTCACCGGCACGAAGTGCGGGTGCGGCGAGGGCGACTGCGGCGCCTGCACCGTGCTCGTCGACGGGCGGGCCGTGGCCTCGTGCCTCACCCTCGCGGTCGAGGCGGCGGGCCGCGCGATCACCACCGTCGAGGGGCTGGCCGTCGCGCGCGAGGCGCTGCACCCGGTGCAGGAGGCCTTCATCGCGACCGGCGCCATCCAGTGCGGCTTCTGCACCCCCGGGATGGAGCTCGCGGCGGTGGCGCTCCTCAGCCGCAACCCGGCGCCCGCGGAGGATGAGATCCGGGCGGCGCTCGCCGGCAACCTGTGCCGCTGCACCGGGTACGTCAAGATCGTCGCCGCGGTGCAGGACGCGGCGCGGCGCCTGCGCGACCGGCCGGCGCGCTGAGGGAGCGACCGATGCTGCCACGCTTCGAGTACCTCGCCCCCGACACCGTCGACGAGGCCGTCGCGCTGCTGGCCCGGCTCGGCGGCGCCGCGCGCGTCATGGCCGGCGGGACCGACCTCCTCATGAAGCTCACGCACGGCCAGCTCGCGCCGGCCACCGTCGTGAGCCTGACGCGCATCCCGGCGCTCCGGCCCATCGAGTACGCGCCGGCCACGGGCCTGACGATCGGCGCCACGGCCCGCCTCGCCGAGGTGCTCGAGCACCCGGCCGTCGTGCGCCACTTCCCCGCCCTCGCCGAGGCCGCGGCGCAGACCGCGACGGTGCAGATCCGCAACATGGGCACGGTCGTCGGCAACCTCTGCAACGCCTCGCCGTGCGCCGACAACGCGCCCACGCTCATCGCCCGCGGCGCCCGCATCGAGGTGCGCAGCGCGGCGGGCTCCCGGTGGGTCGACCTCGAGGCCTTCTTCGTCGGCCCCGGGGCCACCGTCCTGCGGCCCGACGAGCTCGTCGTCAGCGTCCAGGTGCCGCCGCCGCCGCCGCGGACCGGCGTCGCCTACCAGTGCCTGTCGGAGCGCTCGCACGTCGACGTCAGCGCCGTGAGCGTCGCGGCGCTGGTGACGCGCGACGGCCCCCGCTGCCGCGCCGCCCGCATCGTCCTCGGCGCCGTCGGCCCGACGCCGCTGCGCGCCGCGCGCGCCGAGGAGCTGCTCGCCGGCCAGGAGCTCTCGGAGGCGCTGCTGCGCGAGGCGGGCGCGGCGGCCGCGGCGGCCGCGCGGCCGCTCTCGGACGTCCGCGCCTCCGCCGACTACCGCCGCCGCATGGTGGCCGTGCTGACGCGCCGGGCGCTCGCCACGGCCGCGGCGCGGGCGGCGGCCCGGGAGGTGCTCGCATGAGCGCGCACCGGGTCATCGGCCAGGGCGTGCCGCGGCGCGAGGCGTGGGCCAAGGCGACGGGCGCGGCGCAGTACACCGACGACCTCACCCTGCCCGGGATGCTCCACGGCAAGCTCCTGCGGAGCACCGTGCCGCACGCGCGCCTGCGCCACGTCGACGTGAGCCGCGCCCGCGCGTTGCCCGGGGTCGCGGCCGTCCTCACCGGCGCCGACCTGCCGCGCGTGCGCTACGGCAACTGGCGCCTCTTCCCCGCGACCCAGGACGAGGTCGCGCTCGCGTCGGACGCCGTGCGCTTCATCGGCGACGAGATCGCGGCCGTCTGCGCGGTCGACCGCGACACCGCCGAGGAGGCGCTGGGCCTCATCCGCGTCGACTACGAGGCGCTGCCCGCGGTCTTCGACCTCGACGCCGCGCTCGCGGCCGGGGCCCCGGCCCTGCACGCCGAGACCCCCGGCAACGTGAGCGTCACGCGCAGCATCGCCTACGGCGACCTCGCGGCCGGCTTCGCGGCGAGCGACTACGTCCGCGAGGACACCTTCGTGCTCCAGGCGGTGAGCCACGGCTTCCTCGAGCCCTGCGCCACGCTCGCCCAGGCCGACAGCCAGGGGCGGGTCACGCTGTGGTCGAGCACCCAGGCCCCCGCGATCGTGCAGTGCCTCCTCGCCCAGGTGCTCGGCCTGCGCGAGTCGGACGTGCGCGTCATCAAGCCGCACGTCGGCGGCGGCTTCGGCGGCAAGATGGAGCTGCGGCCGTTCGACGTCTGCGCCGCGTTCCTCGCGCGGCTCACCGGCCGGCCGGTGAAGTTCGTGCTCACCCGCGAGGAGGAGCTCGCGGCCGGCCGGCGCCGCCACCCGATGCGGCTGCGCTCGCGGGTCGGCTTCCGCCGCGACGGGACGCTCCTGGCCAAGGATCTGGTCGTGCACCTCGACGGCGGCGCCTACAACAGCATGGGCCCGACCGCCACCTTCCTCGTCGGCAACTTCGGCGCCATGCTGTACCGCTACCCCGCCTACCGCTACGCCGGCGCCCACGTCTACACGAACAACCCCCCGGCGGGCGCGATGCGCGGCTTCGGCGCGCCCCAGGCGCTCTTCGCGGCCGAGTCGCAGATGAACGAGGCCGCCGTCGAGCTCGGCCTCGACCCCCTCGAGCTGCGGCGGCGCAACGCCATGCGCCCCGGCGACACCATCCCCGACGTCGCCACCATCGGCACCTGCGCCTTCACCGAGTGCCTCGACCGCGTCGCGGCCATGAGCGACTGGCAGCGCCGGCGCCAGAGCCCGCGGCCCGGCAGCGGCGTCGGCGTCGGCTGCTACAGCTTCATCACCGGCGGGAACTTCAACTGGTTCAACAGCCAGTACCCGTTCAGCGCCGCCGAGGTGCGCGCCTACGCCGACGGGACGGTGCACCTGCTCACGATGGCCGCCGACATCGGCCAGGGCTCCGACACGGTGCTGCAGCAGATCCTCGCCGAGGAGCTGGGGCTGCGGCTCGCCGACGTGCAGCTCACCGCCGCCGACACCGCGATCACGCCCAAGGGCGACCTCGGCACCTGGGGCAGCCGCGTGACGCTCATGGCCGGCAACGCCGTGCGCGACGCGGCCGCCAAGATCCGCGCCGAGCTCTTCCGCGTGGCGTCGCTGCAGCTCGACCTCAACGTGATCCACGAGCTCGAGTGCCGGGAGGGCCAGGTGCGCGTCAAGGGCCGTCCCGAGCGCGGCCTCCCCTTCGGCGCGGCCGTGGCGCTGGTGCAGCGGGCCAATCGCGGCGAGCCGCTCGTCGCCCGCGGCGCCTACACGCCGCGCGACATGGGGCTCGTCACGCCCACGTTCAGCTTCGGCGCGCAGGTCGCCGAGGTCGAGGTCGACGCGGAGACCGGCCGCACGCGCGTCACCCGCATCCACACCGCCCACGACTGCGGCACGGTGCTCAACCCGCTCGCCGTCGAGGGCCAGGTCGAGGGCTGCATCCAGATGGGGCTCGGCTACGCCCTCAGCGAGGAGCTGGTGATGCGCGAGGGACGCACCCTCAACGCCAGCTTCCTCGACTACAAGATGCCGACCGCGCTCGACATGCCCGCGACCTACGCCGAGTGCGTCGAGGGGCCGGACCCGCGCGGGCCCTACGGCGCCAAGGAGACCGGCGAGGGGCCGGTCTCGCCCACCGCGCCCGCCATCGCCGACGCGGTCTGGCACGCGACCGGCTTCCGCTGCAAGACGCTGCCGATCACGCCCGAGCGGGTGCTCGCGGGCGTGGCGGCGGCGGCGAGCCGGGCCGAGGCGGCGCCGCCTGCGGAGGTGGGGGAGGCGCCGGAGGCCAGCGCCGCGGCCACCGTCGAGCGGTAGCCGCCGCGCCGGCTACCCCAGCGCCTCCAGCACCACCGCGATCCCCTGCCCGCCGCCGATGCACATGGTCACGAGGCCGTAGCGGCCCTTCGTGCGGCGCAGCTCGTACGCGCACGTGAGCGTCAGGATCGCGCCGGTCGCGCCGAGCGGGTGGCCGACCGCGATCGCGCCGCCCATCGGGTTGACCCTCTCGGGATCGATGCCCATCTCGGCGAAGTCGCGCATGCAGGCGAGGGCCTGCGGCGCGAAGGCCTCGTTGAGCTCGACCGCGTCGAGCTGGGCCCCCGTGATCCCGGCCCGGGCGAGCGCGCGGCGGGTGGCGGGCACCGGGCCGATGCCCATCACGCGCGGGTCGCAGCCGGCGACGCCGATGCCGGCGACGCGGCAGAGGGGCGCGAGCCCGTGGCGGGCCGCGTCGGCCTCCGTCCCGATCACCATCGCCGCGGCGCCGTCGACGACGGCGCTGGCGTTGCCCGCGGTGATGATGCCGCCGGGCTCGAACGCGGGGCGCAGCCGGGCCATCGCGGCGAGGCTGACCTCCTCCATGATGTGGGTGTCGTGGCGGACCTCGCGATTGCCGCTCGCGTCCTCGACGACGACGGGCGCGGTCTCCTCGGCGAACCAGCCGGCGTCGCGGGCGCGGCGGGCCCGCTCGTGCGAGCGCACGCCGAAGCGGTCGGCCTCCTCGCGCGTGAGGCCGTAGCGGCGCGCGAGCTCCTCGGCGGTGTTGGCCATCGCCAGGCGGGCGCTCGGGTCGTAGAGGCTCATGAGGAGCAGGTCCTGCAGGAACGTGCCGGGCGGGAGAGCCGCGGCGTCGATCGGGCCGTACTTCTGCACCGACTCGCCCACGGGCTGGCCGCGGTAGCTGTAGAGACAGAACGGGTACTGCATGCTCTCGGCGCCGCCGACGACCGTGAAGGGGCGCGCCTCGTCGTGGCGCAGGCCGGCGAGCGTCATCTCCGCGCCCACCGCCAGCGCCTCGGCGCCGCTGCCGCAGATCCGCGCGACGGTGAGCGCCGGCACGTCGTCGCCGAGGCCGCCGCGCCAGCGCATGCCCTGGGCGCCGTAGATCGAGTCGCGGTGGCTGTGCTGCGCCATGCCCATGACGACGTGGCCGACGAGGGCGGGGTCGACCGGGGTGTGCGCGAGGGTCGCCTTGATCGCGAGCCCGCCGAGCTGCGTGGTCGAGAAGCGCGCGAAGAGGCCCGGCAGCTTGTTGTCGACGAGGATGTCGGCGCGCGGCAGGCGCCGCCCGCCGTCGAGGATGACGATGGAAGTGTCCCGCATGCTGTCCTCCCGCCTCCGCCCTACTCGTTGAGGAACGCGGCCGGCACCCGCGGCCCGTTCTGCGCGAAGTTCTTGATGCCGAGGTCCATGTCGACGGTGAGCTTGCAGCGGCCGAAGCCCGCGGCCTCGAGCGCGAGCCCCTCGGCCAGCGGCAGCCCCACGCCGCGGCGCACGACGTCGACGAGGATGGCGTCGATGGCGCGCGAGCGGTGGCCCAGGGCGATCGGCGGCAGGCTCTCGGACCCGGACAGCGGCTCGGGGTTGACCGGGGTGAGACGCGCCGCCCCCGCGCGGGCCGCGCGCAGGAGCTCCCGCGCGGCCGCGACCGGGTCGTCGACCGGCGTCCCGCTCGCCCACCCGAGCGCGCACGCCTCGGCGGCGTCGACGGTGCGGCCGGTGCGCAGGAGCTCCAGGGCGGGGGCGAGGCCGATGAGGCGCGGCAGCCGCTGGGTCCCGCCGTACCCCGGGATGATGCCGAGGTTCACCTCGGGCTGACCGAGCGTGAGGCCCCGCCCGACGACGCGGGCGTGGCACGCCATCGCCAGCTCGGCGCCGCCGCCGAGGACCGGGCCGTCGACGGCCGCGACGATCGGGGTGCGCAGGGCGGCGATCACGGCGAGGGTCGCGTGGCCGCGGTGGCAGATGGCCTCGCACTCGGCGGGCGTGCGCAGCGCCGCGAGCTCGCCCAGATCGGCGCCGGCGAGGGCGCCGCCCCAGCCGGTGAGCACGATGCCCTGCACCGCGGGGTCGGCGCCCAGGGCCCTGACGGCCGCCTCGAGCTCGGCGAGCGTGCGGCCCGAGAGCGCGTTCTTCACCTCGGGGCGGCGGATCGTCACCACCGCGAGGTCGCCGTCGCGCGCCACGGTGACGTCGCGCAGGAAGGCGGGCAGCGCGTCGCCGCGTGCGAGGGTCGGCGGGAGCGGGAAGCCGGGGTGCGCGGCCGCGTAGGCGTGGCAGAGCTCGTGCACGCGGCCCTGGCCGAGACCCGCGGCGAGCTCGAGCAGGCCCTGGCTGAAGCCGAGGGCGTTGCGGGTGAGCCAGTTGAGGTCGGAGGCGTCGCAGATGCCGGCGTCGACGACGAAGAGGGTGCGCGCGAGCAGGACGGCGAGCATGCGGTCGAGGACCACGCGCGCCTGCGCCGGGGTGTGGCTCGCGTCGCCGGGGCGGGCCGGGTCGTGCCACGGCGTCGCGCCCTGCGTGCGCAGCAGTGGCGGCGGGGCGAACCACGCACCTCCGGTCGGCGCCGCCTGCATCAGCTCCTGGCAGTGGGCGGTCAGGAGGTTGCCGCGCGTCAGGTCCATGACCATGAAGGGCCCGCCGCCGCCGATCGCCCCGTCGACGATGCGGTCGACCTGCGCCGGGGTCGCGATGCCCTCGGCCACGAGGCGGGCCGCCTCGCTGATGTAGTTGCAGAAGATGTCGTCGGCGGCGAAGCAGGGCGCGTCGGCGGTGAGGATCGGCACCTTGTCGAGTTCGGCGAGGGTCGCCAGCATGCGCGCGCCCAGCGCCTCGTCGCCCGAGAGCACGACCTCGATCGGCAAGGCGCGCCACGCCGGGAAGAAGGGGTGGTTCACGAAGCAGCGGCCGGAGTGCTTCGCCTCGGCCGCGATCTGGGCGCGCGGCAGCCCCGAGGTCGCGAAGCCGATGAGGCAGTCGGGCCGCACCACCTCCTCGACCTGGGCGAGGATGCGGCGCTTGAGCGCGAGCTCCTCGGTGGCGGCCTCGAGCACGTAGTCGCAGCCGGCGAGGTCGGCGAGCGCGAGCGTCGGCCGGAGCGCGGCCCGCACGCCGTCGGCCGCGCGCCGCGTGAGCTTGCCGGCGCGCAGCCCCTTGCGCAGGTAACCGTCGATCCGCGCCACGCCGGCGTCGAGCGCCGCGGGCCGGATGTCGTGCAGGAGCACCGTGCCGCCGCGCCCCGCGAGCGCCGACGCGAAGCCGTACGCCAGATCGGGTCCGATCGACCCGGAGCCAATCACACCGACCTTCATCCCCGTCCCTCCTCTGACCGCGAGTCGAGCTCGACCGCAGGCTGCCCGGTCGTCGGTCAGAACACCACGGCCGTACCGGCCGCGCAAGCGGAAAACGAGGCGACGGCCAGACCTCGCGCTCGCAGCGCCGGGACCGGCCGCTCCCGGCGCACGGCGGTCGAGTCGACTGCCGCCTGGCCGTCGGTTAGACGTTTGCGCCTGGAGCGCCGGTTCGATCAGCGGAGAGGCAGAAGCCGCCCGGCTCGCGCGCCTTGACTCGACCGTCGGTTTGGGTTCTAGTCGCACCTGGCGGCACCGGTGATCCTTGCCGGTGTGCGGCGCTGGTTGACGTTGGGAGGCGGGCGTGAGTGAGACGGGCGTCGTCATCAAGAAGATCCAGGCCGCGGGCGCGCTGCGCGACCTGATGGCGGGCTACTTCCAGGAGCTGGACGAGGCCAGCCGCACGCGCCAGCGCAAGGTCGCCTGGTGCACGAGCGTGGGCCCGGCGGAGCTGCTGCGCGGGCTCGGCTTCCTCGTCTACTTCCCGGAGAATCACGGCGCGCTCCTCGGCTCCTCGCGCGCCGCGACCGACCTCATCCCGGCGGCGAACGCGGCCGGCTACTCGCCCGACATCTGCTCCTACCTCACGAGCGACGTGGGCGCGTACCTGCGCGGGACGACCCCGCTCACCAAGGCCTTCGGGCTCGGCGCCGTGCCGCGCCCCGACGTGCTCGTCTACAACACCAACCAGTGCCGCGACGTGCAGGACTGGCTGAGCTTCTACGCCCGCCGGCTCGAGGTGCCGCTCGTCGGCGTCGAGACCCCGCGCAGCGTCGGCGACATCACCGGGGCGCACGTGGACGGGCTCATCGCCCAGTACCGCGCCCTGGTGCCGCCGCTCGAGGCCGTCGCCGGCGCCCGGCTCGACCTCGATCGGCTCAAGGAGGTCGTGGCCTCGTCGTACCGCTGCACGCTCCTCTGGAAGCGCGTGCTCCGGCTCGCGGCGCACCGGCCGGCGCCGCTCACGTTCTTCGACGGCACCATCCACATGGCGCCCGCGGTGGTGCTGCGCGGCGACGAGCGCGCGGAGCGCTACTACGACCGGCTCCTCGAGGAGCTCGAGGCGCGCGTGGGGAGCGGCGTGGCCGCGGTCGAGGGCGAGGCGCACCGCCTCTACTGGGACGGCATGCCCGTGTGGGGCAAGCTCCGCGAGCACGCCGAGCTGTGCGCGGGCCAGCGCGCCTGCGTCGTCGCCTCGACCTACTGCAACAGCTGGATCTTCGAGGCGCTCGCGTGCGCCGATCCCTTCGAGGGGATGGCGCGGGCGTACACCGAGCTCTTCATCGTGCGCGCCGAGAGCTTCAAGGAGCGCTACCTCGCCGCGATGCTGCGCGACTACGCCGTCGACGGCATCGTCTACCACGACGCCAAGACCTGCCCGAACAACTCGAACAACCGCTACGGGCTGCCGGGCCGGCTCGCCGCGCGGACCGGCGTGCCGTACGTCGTGGTGAGCGGGGATCTGTGCGACCTGCGCCTCTACTCCGAGGAGCAGACCCGCACGCAGATCGAGGCGCTCGTCGAGCAGCTGCAGGACCGGGCCTGAGGGGCATGGCCGTGTTCTGCGGCGTGGACGTCGGGGCGGCGGCGACCAAGCTCGTGCTCCTCGACGGGGCCGGGGCGGTGGTGGGCCGCGCCGTGCGCCCCTCGGGCGTCGACTACGCCCGCACCGCCGAGGCGTGCCTCGCCGAGGCCCTCGCCGCCGCGGGCGCGACGCGCGCGGCCGTGCGCCGGACGGTGGCGACGGGCTACGGCCGCCGCAACGTCGCCTTCGCCGACGCCGACCAGACCGAGATCCAGTGCCACGGCGTGGGCGCCTACCACGCCGTGCCACGGCGGATCACCGTCGTCGACATCGGCGGGCAGGACAACAAGGTGATCCGCCTCGACGCCGCCGGCCGGCGGATCGGGTTCCGCATGAACCGCAAGTGCGCCGCCGGCACCGGGGCGTTCCTCGAGGAGATCGCGCTCCGCCTCGACCTGCCCGTCGCCGCCCTCGACGCGCTCGCGCACGAGGCGACCGCGGCGGTCGAGCTCTCGAGCTTCTGCACCGTCTTCGCGAAGACCGAGATCCTGGCCCACCTGCGCCGCGGCGCGCCGCTCGCCGCCATCGTGCGCGGCGCCTACGCCGCGGTCGTGCAGCGCGTGGCCGAGATGGACCCGCTCGAGGGCGAGGTGGTGCTGACGGGCGGGGTCGCCGCCCACCACCCCATCGTCGCCGAGCTGCTGGCCGCGCGCCGCGGGGGGCCGGTCATCGTGCCGCCGGAGCCGCAGCTCACCGGGGCGCTCGGGGCGGCGCTGGGCGCCGCGCGTCACCAACTGGCAGCGGAGTGACAGGGAGGCAACCGCAATGCTCGACGGACTCTTTCGGCCGCGCGCCATCGCCGTGGTGGGCGCCTCGAACAACCCGTACTCGATCGGCTACATCGTCATCAAGAACCTGGCCGAGAACGGCTTCAAGGGGCCGATCTTCCCGATCAACCCGAAGGGCGGGCACATCCGCTGCTACAAGGCCTACCCGTCGATCCTGGACGTCCCCGACGAGGTGGACCTCGTCAACATCTCGGTCAACTACAAGCTGGTGCCGGGCGTCCTCGAGGAGTGCGGCCAGAAGGGCGTGAAGTTCGGCATCGTCCACTCGGCCGGCTTCAAGGAGGTCGGCGGCGAGGGCATCACGCGCGAGCGCGAGATGGTGGCCCTCGCGCACCGCCACGGGATGCGCCTCTTCGGGCCCAACTCCCAGGGCGTGCAGAACTCGGACCCCGAGGTCTCGGCCTACGCGAACTTCACGTTCGTGCCGATGAAGCCGGGCGTGATCTCGATCATCGCCCAGGGCGGCGGCATGGGCGAGCTGCTCAAGCTGCACCTGCACAAGGTGGGCATCGGCCACCGCCTGTACTGCAGCTACGGCAACGAGTGCGACCTCACGATGCCCGAGATCCTCGACTACTACGGCCGGGACGAGGGCACCCGCGTCATCATGATGCAGACCGAGAGCTTCAAGGACCCGGCGGCCTTCCTCGAGGTCGCGGCGCGCATCACGCCGCACACGCCGATCCTCGCCATCAAGGGCGGCCGCACCCACGAGGGCTCGGTCGCGGTGTCGTCGCACACCGGCACGCTCGTCGACCAGGCGGCGATGGCCAGGGCGATGTTCCGGCGCGCCGGCGTGGTCCAGTTCCACGACAGCGACGAGATGATCAAGGCGGCGATCGTGCTCGCCTCGCAGCCGCCGCCGCCCGGGCGCCGCATCGGCCTCATCACGAACACCGGCGGCCCCGGCATCCAGGCGGTCGACGAGGCGGTCGAGCGCGGCCTCACGCTCGCGCGCTGGTCCGACGAGGGCCGGGCGCGCCTCAAGGCGAGCCTCTACGCCGAGGCCAGCCTCGGCAACCCCATCGACGTCGTCGCCACCGCCGGGCCGGACCACTTCCACGCCGCCGTCGACACCCTGCTCCAGGAGCCGGGGACGGACATGGTGATGGTCTTCTTCGTCACCGCGCCGTTCGTCGACCTCGACGGCATCGCCGCGCGCATCAAGGAGGCGGCGGCCGGCGCGACCAAGCCGGTGGTGGTCGTCGTCGAGACCATCGACAAGTGGGCCGGGCTCATCGGCAAGCTCCGCGACGGCGGCATCCCGGTGTTCGAGTTCGCCGAGGACGGCGCCCGGGCGCTCGCGGCCGCGGCCGAGTACGCCGAGCTCAAGCGCCGGCCGGCGGCGGAGCTGCCGGCGTATGACGTCGACCGCGCGCGCGCGGCGGCGGTGCTGGGACGCGCCGCGCCGGGCGCCTGGCTCGGGCAGGTCGACGCCTTCGAGCTCCTCGCGAGCTACGGCATCCCGGTGCCGCGGATCGCGCGGCTCGCGCGCGACGCCGACGTCGCGGCGGCCGTGGCCGCGGTCGGCTGCCCGTGCGTGCTCAAGGTCGACTCCCCGGACGTCGTGCACAAGTCCGACGCGGGCGGGGTGGTCCTCGGCCTCGCCGACGAGCGCGCCGTGAGCGCCGCTTTCGCCGCGATGCGCGACCGGTTCGCGGGGCCGGACGCCGCCTTCGTCCTCATGGAGCAGCGGCCCGCCGGCCGCGAGCTCATCGCCGGCGCCACGGCGGCGCCGGGCCTCGGCCACCTCGTCATGGTCGGCCTCGGCGGCGTCCTCGTCGAGGTGCTCCGCGACGTCGCCGTCGGCGTCGCCCCGCTGACGCGGCCGCAGGCGCGGGAGCTCATCACGGGCCTCAAGGCCGCCCGCGTGCTCGAGGGCGTGCGCGGCGCCCCGGGGGTGGACCTCGCGGCGGTCGAGGAGCTGCTCGCCCGCGTGAGCCGCCTGGTCACCGACTTCCCCGCCATCGCCGAGATGGACCTGAACCCGATCTTCGCGTACCCGGTCGGCCAGGCGCCGGTCGCGGTCGACGCGCGTATCCGGGTGCGGTAGCCGGCCGTGCCCGCCGCGCCCGCTCTCGTGCCGGCTCCCGCGGCCGCCGCGCGGCCCACGCGCCAGCGAGCTGCCCGGGACGCAGCAGCGTGACGATGTTGTAGAGCTCCTCCAGGCGGTTCTCGACGGGCGTCGCCGTGAGCAGCAGCAGGAGGGCGGTCGATCCTACCGCGCGTCGTCGAGCCAAGGATTGACCACCGGTACCCGGGCGCGCGCGAAGTCGGTCGTGTCGCGGGTGACGACGGCCAGCCCGTGGTGCCGGGCGGTCGCGGCGATGAGCAGATCCGGCTGGGAGTACGCGTGGCCGGCGCGGCGGCCATCCTCGACGAGGAGCCGCCACTCGAGCATCACGTCCTCGGACACGGCGAGGACGCGCTGGTCGAACATCGGGCGCACTCGGTGCGTCAGCCAGCCGAGCAGCTCGGCGCGCTGGATCGGCTCTCCGACCAGCTCGATCCCGAAGCGGATCTCGGCCAGCGTCACCACGCTGATGAGGAGCTCGGCCAGGGGCCTTGCCGCGACGAACGCGACGACTCGCGGCTCGGGGCGCGGCCGGCGCAGCTCGGAGATGACGTTGGTGTCGAGCAGCCAGCCGTTCACAGCGTGACGTCCCGTACCGGCATGCGGGCCCGCGGAGGCTCGATCTCGAGGGCGCGGTGGGGCGAGGCCTGCAGCGCATCGATCAGGAGCTGGCCGGTGCGCTCTCCCTGCAGGCGGCGAAACTCCTCTGCATCGACGATCACGACGGCCTCGCGTCCGTGCAGGGTCACGTGCTGCGGGCCGTCGCTGTGAGCGCGCCGCACCACCTCGCTGAAGCGCGCCTTGGCGTCCTGCAGGCGCCAGTGCCCGTGTGGTGGCCGGGCCGGAGCGACATGCTTGGTGGT
The DNA here is from genome assembly GCA_036504295.1 of Polyangia bacterium. Taxonomy (GTDB): domain Bacteria; phylum Myxococcota_A; class Polyangia; order JACRCY01; family JACRCY01; genus DASXVK01. The sequence goes on along the minus strand of DASXVK010000864.1, from coordinate 1,033 downwards.
GGCTTTTCTGGTCATGGTGACCAGATTAATGCCCCGGGTCGCCAGCCGCAAGTGGCGCGCGGCAGAACCGGGCCACGAGAGCTCGGCCCCAGTCAACCACTCAGGAAACCTCGTGAGCGCGGCCTACGCCGCGATGCGCGACCGGTTCGCCTGCCAGGGCGCCGCCTTCGTGCTCATCGAGCAGCAGCCGGCCGGCCGCGAGCTCATCGCCGGCGCCACGGCGGCGCGCCTTCGCGATGGCGTCGTTGATCCTGCCGGGGATAGCGGCCGCGCGTGTTGAGACCCGTTTCAGGATATGAAAACTGAGCGACGCTCGCTCCGCTTTCGTGTTACCCGTCCACCCCTGTCGCCGGCTCGACAACCTCCTCACCGGCGAGCACGGCCGCGAGCGAGCGCGCGGAGCTCCGCGTGCGGGTGGCGCGGGTCGCCCCCCCCACGGCGTGAGGATCGCCCGCTCCGTCAGCTCGTGGCGGCGCGCCATCGCGATGACGTCGTTGATCTCGCCCAGCGGGAAGCGGCGGCTGAAGGGGCGGGTCTGCACCTTGCCGGCGAGCACGAGCGCGAGCGCCGGGCCGTAGAGCGCGGGGAGGCAGCCCCAGTTGCCGAACAGGGTGGCGTCGAAGGCCATGAGGTTGCCGAGGCGCACCGGCAGCTTCTCCATGGTGAAGCCGATCATGCCGACGGTGCCGGCGAAGGTGAGCAGCTCGTAGGCCGCCGCCTGGCCGGCGATGGTGCCGGACATCTCGAGCACCTTCCAGGCGTGCGGCGGCAGCTTCAGCTCCTTGGCCGCGGCGCGCACCGCGTCCTTGATGCCGCGCGCGTCGAGGCCGGCGGCGTTCACCACCGCCGCGGCGCCGTACTGCCGCACCCGCGCGAGCTTGGCCGCGTCGATGTCGACGGCGATGACGGTGGCCCCGCGCGCGGCCGCCACCTGCACGCCGTAGATGCCGATGCCGCCGACCCCGATGACGACGGCGACGTCGCCCGGCCCGATCCCGGCGCGCTCGGCGGCCTGATAGGGCGTCGTGACCGC
>DASXVK010000863.1:0-24802 GCA_036504295.1 Polyangia bacterium | reverse complement strand
CGGGCGCGGGGGTGGACATCGGCGCCTACGAGTACGGCTCGGTGCTCGTGGACGGCGGCCTGACTGACGCGGCGGCGTCAGCCGACGCGTCGGCGCCGGGCACTGACGGCGGCCGGCCCACGAACGATGGCGGGCCGGCAGATGCGCAGGGCAGTGATGGCGGCCGGCCCACGAACGATGGCGGGCCGGCCGATGCGGGGGCCGCAGCCGGCGGGGCGAGCGGGGGGTGTGGGTGCGCTGCCACGGGGGCGCTACCTGGGGGGCTCGCTGCGCTCGCCGCGCTGCTGCTGGCGTTAATGAGCCGCCGCCGCTCACGCGGCGGCTAATGGCCGCCGCCGCGGCGGGTTAGTGAAGTGGCTGCCCCTGCGGTCCGACCTCGTCGCGCCGGGTCTCTTCCCCGTGCGCCGTGGCCTTGCCCTGCTCGAGCAGCGCCTTGAAGCGCAGCATGTCGTCGTCGAGCGCCTTCTCGGGGTCGACGCCGAAGAGGCTCGCGACGGCGTGGCCCAGGATCCCGGCGGGCGGGGTGTACGAGAGGCGCACGTCGATGCGCGTGCCGTCCGCTACCTCCGCGAACTGCACGATGCCCGAGTGCTTCACCGGGGCGTCGGCCGGCGTCTTCCAGGCGAGCAGGCGGCCGGGGATGATGCGGGTCACCTCGGCGTCGAACTCGATGGGCGTGTCGACGGGGCCGGCCACGATCCAGTGCGAGCGCCACTCGTCCCGGCGCTCGACCTGCTTCACGTGCTCCATGAAGCGCGGGAAGTTGTCGAATCGGGACCAGAACGCGAACACGTCCTGGATCGGCGCGTGCACCGTGATCGTCTTCTGCACGTTGACCACGTGGCGGCCCGCGGTGGCGCCGATGAGCCGCGACACGGGCTGGTTCGCGACCGCCCGCGCGACGAGCCCCGCGCCGACCGCGCCGAGCGCGAGGCCGGTGATGCCGCCGCGGGTGGCGCCCGAGAGGCCGGCGATGCCGCCGGTCACGCCGGCGATGAGGCGCAGCGCCGGCGTCCACTGCTCCTGGTTGACCTCGGTCGGCCGCCCCGGCCGCGACGAGCGCCCCTGGAGCGCCGGGATGTTGCCGGGCTGGTCGTGGATCTCGAGCATGTTGTCGATCTCGGCGACCCCCGGGATCGCCTGCACGGCCGCGATCAGCTCGTCCACCTCGGCCCTGAGGATCGGGCCGGAGAGCATGACGCGACCGTCGTCGCACAGCACCTCGATCGCGCGGGGGTGGGACACCACGCGCCCGAGCTCCGAGCGCACCCGCGCCTCGAGCACGTCGTCCGACGTGTGCTTCGTCAGGCGCGCGCGGCTCTTGACCTTGGCCACCATGCCCGACGCGCGGTTGCGCAGGTCGTGCGTGGCTTCGTCGATGAAGTCGCGGCCGTCGTTCATCAGGCTGCGCGTCTTGTCACGGAGCTTGGCCCGCCGCGCGTGGCCGTCGTCGGGATCCAGGAAGTACGTCGAGATGGCCCCGATGCCGAGGCCGGTGAGGAAGCCGGTGAAGGCGCCCATTCCCTTCCCACTCGTCGCGCTCATGTGCCGTGTGATGCTCCGTCGACGACGAACGGACCGCCGACGGAGGGGGGACGCGGGCGGGCGGCGCTACTCCTGGTCGGTGCTGACGTACGGCGGCACCTCGATGGCCACCGTCTCGAGCCCCCAGATCTCCTGGGCGTACTGGCGGATCGTGCGGTCGGACGAGAAGTAGCCCATGCGGGCCATGTTGAGGATGGCGGTGCGCGCCCAGCGGGCGGGGTCGAGGTACAGATCGTCGACGCGGCGCTGGCAGTCGCAGTACGAGCGGAAATCCGCCGTCAGCCGGTAATGGTCGTCGCCGAGGAGCGCGTCGACGAGCGGACGGAAGAGCCCCGGCTCGCCGGGCGAGAAGTGGCCCGAGGCGAGCAGGTCGATCACGTCCCTGAGCTCGGCGTCGCGCTCGTAGGCCAGGCGGCCCGAGTAGGGCGAGTAGCGCGAGCGCGCCACCTCCTCGGCGGTCATGCCGAAGAGGAAGAAGTTCTCGGCGCCGACCTGCTCGCGGATCTCGACGTTGGCGCCGTCGAGCGTGCCGATGGTGAGGGCGCCGTTGAGGCTGAGCTTCATGTTGCCCGTGCCCGAGGCCTCCAGCCCCGCCGTCGAGATCTGCTCGCTGAGGTCGCACGCCGGGATCATCCGCTCGGCGAGCGAGACGCGGTAGTTGGGGACGAAGTACACGCTCAGCCCGCGCACCGCCGGGTCGGCGCGGATGGTGTCGCCGACGGCGTTGATGAGGCGGATGATGAGCTTCGCCATGAAGTAGCCGGGGGCGGCCTTGGCGCCGAAGAGGAACGTGCGCGGCACCCGCAGCGCCCCGGGGTCGCGGCGCGCGCGGCCGTAGAGCGCGATGATGTGCAGCACGTTCAGGAGCTGGCGCTTGTACTCGTGCAGGCGCTTGACCTGCATGTCGAAGAGCGAGCTCGGGTCGAGGGTGACGCCGTGGCGCTGCTGGACGAACGTCGCGAGGTCGACCTTGTTCTGGTGCTTGATGGCCATGACCTCGCGCTGCAGCGCCGGGTCGTCGGCGTGCGGTGCGAGCCGCGCCAGCTGGTCGAGGTCGCGCGGCCAGCCCGCGCCGATGCGCGCGGTGATGGCGCTCGCGAGCCGCGGGTTGCACTGCAGCAGCCAGCGCCGCGGCGTGACGCCGTTGGTCTTGTTCGAGAAGCGCTCGGGGTAGAGCTCGTGGAAATCGTGGAAGAGGTCGCGCTTGAGGATCTCGCTGTGCAGCGCGGCGACGCCGTTGACGGCGTGCGCGCCCACCAGCGCGAGGTGGGCCATGCGCACCTTCTTGGTGCGGCCCTCCTCGATGAGCGAGAGCGCGCCCTTGCGGTCGCCGTCGCCCGGCCAGCGGCGCTCGACCTCCTCGAGGAAGCGGCGGTTGATCTCGAAGATGATCTCGAGGTGGCGCGGCAGCAGCCGGCCGAAGAGGTCGACGGACCAGCGCTCGAGCGCCTCGGAGAGCACGGTGTGGTTCGTGTACGCGATCGTGCCGCGGGTGATCTCCCACGCCGGCTCCCACGCCAGGCCGTGCTCGTCGATGAGCAGGCGCATGAGCTCGGCGACGGCGATGGCGGGGTGCGTGTCGTTGAGCTGCATCGCGGCCTTGTCGGGCAGGTTCGCGAGGCGGTTGTTGTGGCGCAGGTGCCGCCCGACGATGTCGGCCAGCGCGCAGCGCACGAAGAAGTACTCCTGCTTGAGCCGCAGCTCCTTGCCGACGATGCTCTCGTCGTTGGGGTAGAGGACCTTGGAGATGACCTCCGAGGCGTTCTTGTCCTGCACCGCGCGCTCGTAGTCGCCGGCGTTGAACACGCCGAGGTCGAACTCCTCGCTCGCGGTCGCCTGCCACAGGCGCAGCGTGCTCACGGTGTTCGTGCCGTAGCCCGGGATCGGCGTGTCGAAGGGCAGGCCGACGACGCTGCGGGTGTCGACCCAGCGCACCTCGAGCTTGCCGTTGTGGTCGCGGGTGTGCTCGGTGCGGCCGTAGAAGTCGACCTTCACGGCGCGCTCGGGGCGGGCGATCTCCCACGGGTTCATGCCGTGCTTGAGCCACAGCTCCGGCTTCTCCACCTGCCAGCCGTCGCGGATGATCTGCTCGAAGATGCCGAACTGGTAGCGGATGCCGTAGCCGTAGGCCGGGTAGTCGAGCGTCGCGAGCGAGTCGAGGAAGCAGGCGGCGAGGCGGCCGAGGCCGCCGTTGCCGAGACCGGCGTCGGGCTCCTCCTCGCACACGTCCTCGAGGTCGAGGCCGAGGTCTTGCAGCACGCGCTTCACCTCGGGCGTGACACCCAGGCTGATGAGGCCGTTCGACAGGGCGCGGCCGAGCAGGAACTCGGCCGAGAGGTAGTAGAGGCGCTTGGGGTTCTGCTGGTCGTAGGTGCGCTGGGTGTGGATCCAGCGGCGCACCAGGCGGTCGCGCACGACCAGCGCGAGGCTCTCGAACGAGTCGCGCAGGGTGGCGGCGTCGGGCGTGTGACCCTCGGAGTAGAGCAGGTGGTCGAGGAAGGCGCGGGCGAGCGCCTTCGGGTGCAGGCTGCTGCGGTCGTCCTCGACGAGGATCCGGGGCGGCACCGTCGCGATCGGGGTGGGCTGCTGCGTCATGCGCGCGTCCTCCTGATGGGCGGGAGAGGCGAGGGCCCCCCGGCGCCGCTGCCGGAATAAGAGCAGGTTTTGCCCGGATCGGCAATCCGCGCGTGGCGTGGCACATCGCTTGCTTTCTCGTCGCGCATGCGCCTCCTCTTCGACCGCGGCACCATCCTCCTCGACGCGCCCCCGGCGGAGCTGGATCCCACGGCCTTGCCCGGGGTTGCGTGGGACGACCGCGTCGCCGCCCACCGCGCGCCGGGCTGCCGCTACGCCGAGATCCGGGCCGCGCTCGTCCGGCGCGGTGTCCGGTTTACGGACGCCGTCCGGCCAGCCGGACAAGGCGCGTTCCGCTTCGCCGCGCTCGGACTGCGCGAGTATCAGCAGGCCGCGCTCGCGGCCTGGCAGCTGGCGGGCCGCCGCGGGGTGGTCGCGCTGCCCACGGGCAGCGGCAAGACGCGCGTGGCGCTCGGGGCCCTCGCCGCGAGCGGCCTGAGCGCGCTGTGCCTCGTGCCGACGCGGGTGCTGCTCGAGCAGTGGCGGGGCGAGCTCGCCCGCGTGCACCCGGGCGCGGTCGGCTGCTACGGCGACGGTGCCCGCGAGCTCGCCCCGGTCACCGTCGCCACCTTCGAGAGCGCCTGGCGCTACATGCCGGTCATCGGCCACCGGTTCGACCTCCTCGTGGTCGACGAGGCTCACCACTTCGGCGCCGGCGTCCGCGACGAGACGCTCGAGATGTGCGCGGCCGCGGCGCGGCTCGGGCTCACCGCGACGCCGCCCCGGCCCGGGCCCCAGGCGGCGCGCCTCGCCGCGCTGCTCGGTCCGACGGTGTACGAGCTCGCGATCGCCGATCTCGCGGGGACCTTCCTCGCGAGCTTCGACGTGGTCACCTGGCACGTGGACCTGGAGCCCGACGAGCGCCGCGCCTACAACCTCGACCGCCTGCGGTTCCAGGACGCGCTCGAGGCCTTCTGGCGCGATGCGCCGGGCGCGCCGTGGCGCGAGTTCGTCCGCTGCGCCGAGCGCACGCCCACGGGGCGGCTCGCGCTGGCGGCGTGGCGGCGCTCGCGGCGGCTCGTGGCCCTGTGCCGGGGGAAGCGCCGCGCCGTGGGCGAGCTGCTCGGCCGCCACCGCGACGGTCGCGTGCTGCTCTTCACCGCCGACAACGAGAGCGCGTACTCGATCGCGCGGGCGCACCTCGTCATGCCGCTGACGTGCGACATCCGCCGCGCCGAACGCGCCGACGCCCTGGAGCGGTTCCGGCGGGGGGAGCTGCGGGCGCTGGTCTCGTCGCGCGTGCTCAACGAAGGGCTCGACGTGCCCGACGCCGACGTCGCCGTGATCCTCGGCGGCACGCTGGGCGAGCGCGAGCACGTCCAGCGCATCGGCCGGGTGCTGCGGCCGGGCCCGGGCAAGCGCGCCCTCGTCTACGAGCTCGTCACCCGCGACACGTTCGAGGTGCGCCAGGCGGCGCGCCGGAGGCTCGGTCTTGCTCCCCGAATCGCTGCTCAGCTATAGCGTCGTCGGCGGCGCGGTCGCGCCGCACTACCTGACGCCGGCGGACCACCCCTGGCTGCGGCTGCTGATCGACGAGCACGAGCGCCTCGCCGGGCGGCGCCGGCGCGAGCTCACGGAGCGGCTGCGCACGCCGATCGCGCCGGGGGTGGCCTTCGCCGCGCAGCGGCTCGCCGCCGCCGTGCTCGCGCGCGCGCCGGCCGCGACCGCGCCCGCGGCGGTCACGCCGCGTCGGGTGCGGGCGGTGCTGTTCGCGGCCGGCGCGGCCGGGCGGCGGCCGCGCGGCGAGGTCGTCGCCGCGACCGCTGCCAGCCTCGGCCTCGGCGCCGCCGCGGTCGAGGCGGCGCTCTTCGCCGATCTCCCGGGCGAGGCGCCGGTGCCCGCGCCCGCGCTCCTCGGTCCGGCAGAGCTGGCGGTGCGCGTGAACCTCGCGCTGCTGCAGGGGCTGCTGGGCCGCGCCGTCGGCGTGACCGTCGAGGCCGACGGGCACGCGCGCACGCTGGTGCGGGTGGCGCGGCTGCGCGGCCTCATCTGCGCGGTCGAGGCCACGGCCGGGGTGGGCGCGGCCGCGTTCGCGGGGCGCGGCGCGGCCGCGTTCGCGGGGCGCGGCGCGGACGGGGCGGCGGGCGGCGGCGCGGACGGGGCGGCGGGGGGCGGCGCGGACGCGGCGGCGGGGGGCGGCGCGTCCGCGGCGGCGGGGGGCGGCGCCCGGCTGCACCTCTCCGGACCGTTCGCGCTCTTCTGCCACACGCTCCTCTACGGCCGGGCGCTCGCCAGCCTCGTCCCGCACCTCGCCTGGTGCCGCCGCTTCCGGCTGCACGCCGAGTGCTACCTGCGCGGCCAGTCGCTCGAGCTCGTCGCCCGCACCGGCGATCCCTTCCTCCCGGCGGCCGAGCCGCGCGCCTGCGACAGCCGCCTCGAGGCGCGGTTCGCGCGCGACTTCCGCCGCGCGGCGCCGGGCTGGGAGGTCGTGCACGAGCCCCAGCCGGTGCGGGCCGGCGTGAACCTCGTCTTCCCCGACTTCGCGCTCGTCGATCCGCGCGACCCGCGCCGCCGGTTCCTGCTCGAGATCGTGGGCTTCTGGACGCCCGAGTACCTGGCCCGCAAGCTCGCCCACCTGCGCGCCGCGGGCCTCGCGAACCTCATCCTCTGCATCGACGAGGAGCGCCAGTGCGCCGACGGCGACCTGCCGGCCGGGGCGGTGATCGTGCGCTACCGGCGGCGGATCGACGCGGCGGCGGTGGCGCGGCTCGTCGCGCGGGCGCCGGGCGAGCCGCTGCCGGTGCCCGCGGGCGGGCGACCGTGAGGGCCAGTATCCGCGGGGGAAGTGGGGGCGGCGACGGGCGGCTGCGGCACTTCCGCCAGGAGAAGTGACGGCGGCGACGCACGGACCTGGCACTTCCGCCAGGAGAAGTGACGGGTGACGCACGGACCTGGCACTTCCGCCAGGAGAAGTGACCGGTGAGTCGAGGAGGGCGCCCATGGCCGCGAACCTGACCCAGATCCCGCCTTTCGTGGAGGAGCCCATGACCGCGAACCTGACCCGGATCCCGCGCGACGAGCTCACTCGCCGCCTGCGCGACCTGCTCGGTCGCGAGCGCGCGGTGCAGGTCGACTTCCTCGCGCACCTCGGCGAGGTCGACCGCCGCCGCGCGTACCTCGACCTGGGTTACAGCTCGCTGTTCGATTTCTGCACGCGCGGCCTGGGCCTGCTGGGCGGAGCGGCGTACCGCCGGGTCGTATGCGCGCGGCTGCTGCGCCGCTTCCCGGCGCTGGGGCCCGCGTTGCGCGACGGTCGCCTGTCGCTCACGACGGCGGCGCTGCTCAAGGACCTCCTCTCGGAGGCGAACGTCGCCGACCTGCTCGTCCGGGCGAGCGGCCTCACGAAGGAGCAGACCGAGGCGCTGGTCGCCCTACACCGCCCCCGCGCGCCGATGCGCGAGTCGATCCGCCCACTGCCCCCGCCGCGGATCGTGGTGCTGCCTGCTACGGCGGCAGGTCCGCTTGCCGCGGTGGAGGCTGCGCCGGCGGCGCCCATCACAGCGGCAAGTCCGCTTGCCGCGGCGGAGGCTGCGCCGTCTTCGCCCATGACAGCGGCAAGTCCGCTGGCCGCGGCGGAGGCTGCGCCGCCTTCGCCCGCGCCGGCGGCACCCGCTGTGCCGCCTCCACCCGCGTCGCCGCCGCTCGCGGCGCCGCCCACGCCCGCATCGGCCGCTCCCGCCTCGCCGGCTCCACCGGCGCCGACTTTCGTGGCGCTCCCCCGGCGCGTTCCCGACCGCGTGCTGCCCCTCGACGCCGAGCTGCGCATGCTGCGGGTCACCGTCTCGCAGGCGTTCCTCGACGACCTCGCGCAGGCGCGCGCCGCGCTCAGCCATCGGTTTCCCGCCGGCCGCTTCGAGGACGTCATGCGCGAGGGCCTGCGCCTGATCCTGAAGGAGCACGCCAAGCGCCGCGGCGGCGTGCCGGCTGGCCGCGACGGGGCCGCAGGCGAAGCCGATGCGCGTCCGGCGACCGATACGTCCCCGGCGCCGCCGTCATTCGTCACCACCGCACCGCCGCCCACGCCCGCCGCCGCGCCGCCGCCCGCGCCCGCCACCACCCCGCCGCCCGCGCCCGCCGCCGCGCCGCCGCCCGCGCCCGCCGCCGCTACGTCGCCCGCGCCCGCCGCCGCACCGCCGCCCGCGCCCGCCGCCGATGCCGCGTCCCCCCACCTCCTCCCGTCGCAGGCGCGTCCCCCGACCTCTTCGCCTCGGCCCCATGTCCCGATGGCGGTCCAGCGCGAGGTCTGGCGGCGCGACGGCGGCCAGTGCACCTACGTCGCCCCCGACGGTACCCGCTGCGGCTCCCGCCACCAGCTCGAGCTCGATCACGTGACGCCCGTCGCTTACGGCGGTGAGGACACCGCCGCCAACCTTCGTCTGAGGTGCCGCCCGCACAACCTGCACGCCGCGGCCGCGCTCCTCGGCGAGGTCTTCATGCAGCGGTGGGTGGGCGGCGGGAGGGGACTCCCCACTTCCGCCGGCGGAAGTGCAGACCCGACCCGCGGAGGTGGGGCCCCACTTCCGCTGGCGGGGGTGCCGCCCGGCTCTGGCGCCGCACTTCCGCTGGCGGAAGTGAAGGCCCGCCCCGCGCAGGCGGAGCCAACGCTTCGGCTCGCGGACGAATGAGTGATCGCGGTCGCCCGCGATCTCGCCCGCCTGGGCGCCGACGGCCCCGCGAACCTCAGCCTTGGCTACTCGGTCGAAACAGGCGGCACCGCTTGTGCCCGGCAGCGCGCCGCCGTGCTTGGAGATGCTGTCCGGCGCGGGATCTGCGCCGCGCTCGGTCGGGTTGCGGCTCGAGCAGGCCAGTCCGCCGGCGAGCGGGACCACTGCCGGGGACGAAGCATCGACACGTCAGCTCGCGGCCTGGCCCTGTGAGGCGCGCCGGACGAGGTAGTCGGAGAGCTCTACGAGCTCGATATGGCCCCTTTGGGCAGGCTGCTTAGGCAGTGGCTCGACTTCCAGGTGGGCGATGGACTCGGCGCAGCGCTTCTCGCCGAGGCCGGTGTCGAGCACTATCCAGAGAGCGGCCAGCGTCCTTGCCTCGTCGTCCCGGTTGAGCCCCGGCACACCGACCCGCAGTCCGAAGTACTCCCCGCGCTCTCCGGCCGTCGGGGGCAGGACCCACAACTCCGCCGGCTTGAGTGTGAGCCCCTCGTACTCGGTCTCGAACGCGAAGCCCGACGCCGGCTTGTGGGCGGTGACCGTCCAGCCCGCCAATGAGCGGCCCCGGTGCTCTACGGCACCGACCCGCGCCCTGTCGATGGCGCGGTGCTGCAGGTCGAGATCGACGGCCGCCGCATCGAGATCGGCGGCCCCTGCGCCGGCACCGCGGGCTGCCTCCCGATTCCGTCCGGCGTCGCCGCCCTCGGCCTGGAGCTCACGGCCATCACCGACCAGATCCGCGCGACCGAGCCGAGCTGCGCACCCCTGCGCTGACGGCGCCCGCCGGTCAGAACGGCAGTACCACCTTCGCCGCCGCTTCGATGCGGTAGGCATAGGCGAGCTCGCGGGTGGCGTTGCCGGGGACGGCGACGGCGAAGCGCAGGAAGCCGTCGCGCGCGTCGTGCTCGGCGCCGCCGCGGTCGACGAGCGCGATCTGCACGTCCTCGATCTCGGAGACCGGAACGCGCTCCTTGAGCGTGAGGTCGCGCGCGTCGCTGCCGAGGTTGCTGACGAAGAGGCTCACGGTGCGGGTCACCTTCTGGGTGCCGGTGAGCGCGGTCGTCTCGCGCTTCTCGTCGACGCGGCGGCGGACGCGCAGGGCGTCGTCCGCGCCCAGGCTGAGCTCGAAGGGCTCGCCGGGGCCGACGAAGGGCAGGGTGGCGGTGCCGCAGATCTCGCGGCCGCGCCCGACGCGCACGGGGCCGGCGAGCAGCGGCGCGGGGCCCTGAAGCGTCGCGGTCGCGCGGACGTAGGCGGCGAGGGAGCGCTCGGGGTAGGCGACCACCTCGACGGTGCAGGGCAGGCGCGCGGCCCCGATCGCGACGCGCATCGGGTGGCCGTCGCTCGGGATGGTGGCCGGCCGCGCCGGCGCGAACCACTGCGGCTCGCCGCCGTCGTCGACGCCCGGCATCTCGTCGACCCGGCGGACGCCGCCGGCGGCGCCGGTGACCGCGATCACCTGGTCCCGGGCCTCGACCACCACGCGCTGCCGCTCTTCGTCGCTCTTGCGGCGCAGCACGAGCACGTCGTCGGTGATGAGCGGCGGCGCGTCGGCCTGCGCCGGCCGCGCCGTCGAGAACCGCACCGGCACGTCGCGCCACTCCTCGCCCGTGGCCTGCCACGCGGTGGCGATGGTCGTGAGCTCGAGCTCCTCGAGCCCGTCGGCGCGGGTGAGCCGCGCCAGGTGCTCGGGCCGCCAGAGCGCGCAGGGTGCGCGGTAGCTCATGCGCAGCTCGACCTCGCCCGCCGCGGCGGCCTCGACCTGCAGCTCCAGCGTCGCCTCGTAGCGCGGGTGGAGGCGGCGGCCGGCCGCGAGGCGCAGCCGCGCGCGCTCCTCGTCCTCCCGCGCGAGCAGCAGCTCGCCGCGATCGCGCCCGAGCGCCGCGAGCGTCTCGCCGAGCGCGCTGTCGACGGTCGCGTAAGCCGCCTGGCAGCCGGCGGCGGCGGGGCCGCCCCGGGGCGCGCGGCGGACCGCCACCGCCCAGCGCTCGATGAGGCCGGCGAGCCGCTCGCGCGCCGCCTCGCGCCGCGACACCTGGCGCTCGGCGCGGGCGCGCCGCTGGGTCGCGCGCTTGAGGTCGGCCTCGACGGCCGCGACCTCGGCCGCGGAGAGCTCGGGCAGCTCGCGCACCCGGCGCACCGCGCGCGCCGCGAGCACGCGCGCCCCCGTGCCCCGGACCCGCGCGACCAGGCTCGTGTCGTCGAGGACGACGGTGACGCCGGGCACGACGACGAGCGTGACGCCGGGCTCGACGCGGCAGGTCGCCACCCGCTCGACCTCGGCGCGGTCCTCGAAGAAGGTGACCCGCGCGACGGTGCTCGGGGCCTCGAGACGCCTGGGCTCAGTCACGGCGGTTCCCTCCCACGATGGTGCTCTTCGCCGGCAGCGTGACGCGGTACTGGTACTCGATCGTCCGCGTGCCCCCGGCCGGGACCTCGACCGTCCAGCGCCAGCCGCCGCGGACCGGCGCGCCACGGTCGGCCTGGTCGTAGCGCTCGCCGTCGGGTTGCATCGCGACGAGCTTCACCTCGACGTCCTTCTCGTCGCTGACTGGGACGCGGTCGAGCACCTCGACCGTCGCCGGGCGGCCGAGGTTCGAGCGCAGCTCGATGTGGACCGTGTGGGTCACCGCCGACTTGCCGCCGAGCAGGCCGGCGCTCTCCTCCTCGACGCGCACGTTGCGCGCCACCCGGAGCCGGTCCTCGACGCCCATGCCCAGCGTGAGCCGCCCCCCGCGGTCGACCGCGCCGGCGGCGGCGGTGAGGAGCAGGCTGCCCTCGACGTAGACGTCGGCTGGGCCGGCGAGGAGCGCGACGGCGAACGGGTTGACGAGCTCGGCCTCGCGGTACACCTCGGGCGCCTCGCGGGGCACCGTGCGGAAGCGCAGCACCGGCACGGTCTCCGCGGACTGGAGCGTCAGGCGGTGCACGAGGCCGTCGGAGGGGAGGTCGCGCACCCCGTCGGCGTCGTAGCGTGAGTCGAAGTGGCCGCGGGCGGCGAGCGGGTCGCGCGTGTGCGGCAGATTGGGTGCGAGGGCGTCGATCCGCGCCAGGGCCGCCGCGCGCTCGGGCAGCCGGTCGTCGGCGCGACGCAGGCGGCCGCGCCGGGCGCGGTCGCCGGCGGGCGCGAGCGTGAGCGCGTCGAAGTCGAGCCAGTCCTCGGCGGGCGCGAGCGCCTCGGGCGCCGCCTGCGCGAAGGTGACGGGCGGCGCCTCCTCCCGCCCGCCGCCAGCCCCCACGGAGGCCCGCGCCGGGGCGAACGACCGCCGCTTCGCCGCGAGGGGCATCCCCTGCGGCGCGAACGAGGGCGCGGGCGCGAACGGGGGCGCGGACGCGGGCGCCGGCATCGCCGCCGGCGAGGGCGGCGGCGCATCGAGGAGCGCCTGGTCGTAGGGCGCAGCCGCGAGCTCCTCCTCGACGTCGCCGGCGGACTCGCTCGCGGCGAAGCCGAACATGCGGCCCGTGTCCGGGAGCGCGCGCGCCTCGGGCACGGCGCCGGCGGTCGCCGCGCTCTGCCACTGCGACTGCGGCTGCGGCCGCGGCGCGGGCGCAGGCCGCGGCAGCGCCGGGAACGCCGCGTCGTGGCCGGCGAAGAGCTGGTCGAGCCCGGCCGGCGCCGGGCGGTAGCCGCGGCGCGCGGGCGGCTGCGCCTTACCCAGGCGCAGCGACGGCAGCTCCGGCAGCCGCGCGTCGTGGATGAGGTCGGCGGTCGAGAGGGCCAGCGCGACCGCCGGCCAGTCCTCGCCCGAGAGCTGCGCGACGAGGGCCTCGAGCGTCCAGGTCGCGTGCGCGCCGCCCTCGGCGAGCCGCACCGTGGCGGCGGGCCAGAAGCGCGCGGCCGAGACGGAGTAGGTGAGGTCGAGCGCCGCGGCGGCGCCCGCGCCGGCGAGGTGCACCGTCAGGCGCACGGTCGGGTGCCCGCCGCCGACGCGCGCGTGCGTCGGCGCCTGCAGGTCGGCGAGCACGGCCGCGTCGCGGCGGCGGCTCACCTCCTCGATTTGCTCCTCGAGCGCCTCCAGCCGCCCGTCGAGATCGGCGACGGCGCGGTCGAGCGCGCCCGCGGCGGCGACGGCGTCGCCGAGCCGCTCGTCGATGCGCTCGAGCGTGGAGGCGGGCCGGAGCCGCGGATCCACCGCGTCGGCGGCGAGGACCTCGCGCCGCGCCGCCAGCAGCGCGTGCTCCTCCTGCAGACGCTCGAGCTCGAGCGTGAGCGCGCGCACGCGCTGCACCGACGGCCCGGCCACCTCGGTCGCGGCCGGCACCTCGAGCGCCGCCTGCACCGCGACGACGTCGCGCTCGCCCGTGAGCGCCGCCCGCAGGCTCCCGCGGTCGCACAGCGCCGTCACGCCGGGGATCACGAGGACGACGTCGCCCGCCGGCAGGTCCGGCGGCAGCACCGCGCGGCGGGTCACGAGCGCGCCGCGCGCGTGCACCGTCACGCTCGTGATGGGGGCCTCACACGTGATCTCCATCGCGCCACCTCTCGGCCGGGGACGGTAGCGCGAGGGCGGCCGCGAGGACAAGCGGCGGTGGGATAAGGCAACACGGAGGCGCGGAGTCACGGAGCTGGTTCCTGGTCGGATCTCTGCCGGCGCGGTGGGCCGTGCCGCGCGCGGGCAGAACCCTACCCAGAGTCCCTCCGCGTCTCCGTGGCTCCGTGTTGCATTCGCCGTCGCCGGGCGCGGCTACCGCAGGCTGGCGAGGTCGATCACGAAGCGGTAGCGGACGTCGCCGCGGAGCATGCGGTCGTAGGCGTGGTCGATGTCCTGGATGCGGATGGTCTCGACGTCCGCCGTGATCTTGTGCGCGGCGCAGAAGTCGAGCATCTCCTGGGTCTCCGGGAGGCCGCCGATGAGCGAGCCGGCGACGGTGCGGCGGCGCATGATGAGCGGGAAGGCGGGCAGGACGGCCGGGCGGTCGGGCGCGCCGAGGAGCACGAGGGTGCCGTCGGTGCGCAGCAGGTTCGTGAAGGCGACGAGGTCGTGCGGCGCCGAGACCGTGTCGATGATGAGATCGAGACGGGCGGCGCGCGTGCGCATCGCGTCCTCGTCGGAGGTGACGACGTACTCGTGCGCCCCGAGGCGCTTCGCGTCGGCCTTCTTCTTCTCGCTCGAGCTGAAGAGCGTGACCTCGGCGCCGAGCGCGGCGGCGATCTTGACCGCCATGTGGCCGAGGCCGCCCAGCCCGAGCACCCCGACGTGCGAGCGTTTGCCCACCTTCCAGTGGCGCAGGGGCGAGTAGGTCGTGATCCCGGCGCAGAGCAGCGGCGCCACCTGCTCGAGCGGCTGGCCCTTCGCGACGCGCAGCACGAAGCGCTCCTCGACGACGATGCGGTTGGAGTAGCCGCCGTAGGTGGGCGTCGTGCCGTCGCGCTCGACGCCGTTGTAGGTCATGACGTTGCCGAGCTCGCAGTACTGCTCGAGCCCGCGCTCGCACGGGTCACAGGTGCGGCACGAGTCGACGAGGCAGCCGACGCCGGCGAGGTCGCCCTTGTTGAAGCGTGTCACGCCCGCGCCCGTGTGTACCACCCGGCCGACGATCTCGTGGCCCGGCACCATCGGGTAGCTCGAGCTCTGCCACTCGTTGCGGACCTGGTGCAGGTCCGAGTGGCACACGCCGCAGTAGAGGATCTCGATCTCGACGTCGCGGTCGCCAGGCTGCCGGCGGGTGAACTGGAACGGCCTGAGCGGCGACTTGGCGTCGAATGCTGCGTAACCCTTGGTCTCCAGCATGGCGTGGCTCCGTCGATCGGTGTGGGGTAGGCCCGTTGAGATGCCCGGCCGGCAGCTCCGGTCGCGCCCCCGGACGGGCGGCTCCGGTCGCGTGGTCAACCCAGGGCGATGATACCTTCGTCGGGCCGCAGCTGCACCACCCCGCCCACCGCGTCGCCCTCGCGGTCGAGGTGGGTGCTGAGCAGCACGCGGCCGGCGGGCAGCACGGCCTCATGCGGCTCGTGGCCGAGGTTGAGCGTGACCGTGAGCCGCCGGCCCGCGGCCGCGCGCGCGAACGCGAACACGTCGCCGTGCGAGTCGCGCGGCGTGTAGTCCCCGACGCTGAGCGCGGGCTCCGCGCGACGCAGCGCGAGGAGGCGCCGGTGCAGCGTCAGCAGGGAGCGCGGGTCCTCGCGCAGCGTCACGACGTTCACGCGGTCGGCGTCTTGGGCGAGCGGCAGCCACGGCGTCCCGGTCGTGAAGCCCGCGCCGGGCCCCTGGTCCCACTGCATGGGCGTGCGCTCGGGGTCGCGGCCAAAGCCGTGGCCGGGCACGTTGCGCTCGTACGGGTCCTGCACCGCGGCGGGCGGGATCGGCACGTCGACCATGCCGAGCTCGTCGCCCTGGTAGAGCGTCGGCGTGCCGCGCAGCGTGAGCAGCAGCATCGCCGCCACCCGCGCCTGCGCGGGCCCGACGCGCGTCGCGATGCGGTGGTGGTCGTGGTTGCCGAGCACCCAGTTGGGCCACGCGCCCGGCGGGAGCATGGCCTCGTACGTGTTCACCGCCTCGCGGATGACCGGCGCGCGCCACGGCAGCCGCAGCAGCTGGAAGTTGAACGGCAGGTGCGCGCCCGAGTTGTGCTCGCCGTAGTAGGCGATCAGCCGCGCGAGCGGCAGGTAGATCTCGCCGATGAGCAGCCGGTCGCCGGGGTACTCCTCGCAGACCGCGCGCATCGCCGCGACCAGGTCGTGCACGCCCGGCTGGTCGGCGACGTAGAGCGGCAGGACGCGCCGCGACGGCCCCTGGCCCGGGTGCCAGTCGGGGTTCGGCGGGTTGTCGCGGCAGTCCGCGTCCTTGAGCAGGTGCCAGATGACGTCGACGCGGAAGCCGTCGGCGCCGCGCCCGAGCCAGAAGCGCATGACGTCGAGCATGGCGGCGACCACCGCCGGGTTGCGCCAGTTGAGGTCGGGCTGCTCGGGGAGGAACGCGTGGTAGTAGTACTGCCCGGTCGTGGCGTCGAGGGTCCAGGCGGGCCCGCCGAAGTGCGCGAGCCAGTTGTTCGGCGGACCGCCGCCGGGGGCCGGGTCGCGCCACAGGTACCAGTCGCGCCGCGGGCTCGCGCAGGACGCGCGCGACTCGCGGAACCAGGGGTGCTCGTTCGAGGTGTGGTTCGGCACGAAGTCGACGAGGACGCGCAGGCCGCGGGCGTGGGCCGCGCCGACGAGCGCGTCGAAGTCGGCGAGCGTGCCGAAGCGCGGGTCCACGTCGCAGTAGTCGGCCACGTCGTAGCCGAAGTCCGCCATGGGCGACGGGTAGAAGGGCGACAGCCACAGCGCGTCGACGCCGAGCCAGCCGAGGTAGTCGAGCCGCTGGACCACGCCCGAAAGATCGCCGATGCCGTCGCCGTTCGCGTCCTGGAACGAGCGCGGGTAGATCTGGTAGATGACGCCGCGCTGCCACCACGTGGGCTGCATCATCACCGCGTGAGTGCTGGCGGGCTTCGCCTGCCAGCACTCTGCGCGGGAGGTCAAAGGGACCCTCCCAGGGTCCCTCTCCCGAAGAAGGCGTAGTCGTGCCACCGCCCGGCGCAGGGCTGGCCCTTGGCGATGCGCAGGATGCGGCGGTCGACGTCGAAGATGGCGGTGAGGAGGGTCGCGCCCCGGATCTCGCCCGCGGGGTGGCGGCAGGGCGAGTAGGGCCGCCCGTCGTGGCTCGTGAGCGGCACCGCGAGGCCGGCCGCGTCGAGCGCCGCCACGTCGACGCCGGCGCGCCAGCGCTCGAGCGTCTCGAGCCGACGCGTCGAGGAGGGCGTCGCCAGGTCCTGCGGCTCGTCGGCGAGCGGCGGGTGCACGAGGTGGTTCGTGTGCAGGTACAGCCCGGCCAGCTCCCGGACCGAGGCCTTCGACGGCGTGGCCTCGAGCGCCACGGCCCGGCGCCGCGCGACCTCGGCGATGACGTGGTGGAACGCGTAGCCGCGCTCGGGGTGGCGCGCGATCGCGAGCGCCGCGTCGAGGCTCGTGGCCTCCATCGCCAGGCGGTCGAGGAAGTAGCGGCCGACGCCCACCTTCACCTCGCGCCCGGGGATGAAGTTCGTGGTCATGAGCACGCCGCGGTCGTTCACCCACGGCGCGTTGCCCGGCAGCACCCCCGGGTACGAGGCGCACAGGAACGACGGCTTGCCCTCCGGGTGCACGCGCAGGAGGAACATGCCCGCGGCGTACGCCCGGTCGCCGTCCTCGTTGTGGGCGACGAGCGCGCGCCCGCGGTCCCAGCGCACGATGGTCGAGCAGCCGGGCGTGCGCTCGCAGGTCGCGCGCGACCGGCCCTGCGCCTGCAGCGCGCCGTACTCGGGCGCGAGGTTCAGGATGAACAGGTCGCGCAGCGGCACGCCGCTGCCGTCGGCCCAGCCGCGCAGCTCCTCGACGACGGCCGGCGTGTGCCGCTGCGCCGCGGCCACGAAGGTGGCGTGCAGCGCCGGCGGCTGCGCGTCGACGAAGGCGGTGAGCTCCCGCAGCGCCTCGGCCCGGCCGGCGAGCGCCGCGCGGATCTCCGCGCCGAAGCGGCGGCCGATCGCGTGGCCGATGGCATAGGGCGTCCCGCGCACCTCGAGCAGCGGGAAGGTGTCGGCGGTGGCCGCCAGCTCCCGCGGCGTCTCGGGCGCGCTCCCGCGGGCGGTGCCGTGGCCGCAGGCGCCGAGCGCGCCGCTCCCGAGCGCGACGGCGAGGGCCGAGCCGGTCTTGAGCAGCTCACGGCGCGTGAGGCCGCTCATGGCGCACCGGCTCCCGCCCGCGCCGCGGGCCGCAGCGCCGCCAGCCGCGCGGCGCTCTGCCGCAGCGTCTCCATCCGCTTGCAGAACGCGAAGCGGACGAGGCGCCGGCCCTCCTCCGGGCGCGCGGCGTAGAAGACGCTCGACGGGATGCACGCGACGCCGTGCTCCGCGACGAGCCAGCGCGCGAAGGAGCGGTCGTCCAGGGCCGGGGCCGGCCTGAGCCGGCCCGCCGGTCCGTCGAACAGCGGGGTGAAGTCCGCGAGGATGAAGTAGGTGCCCGCGGGGGCGGCGACGCGGAAGCCGGCCGCGGTGAGCGCGCCCAGCAGAAACGCACGCCGCTCGGCGTACTCCGCCTGGAACGCGGCCAGGTAGTCGCCGGTGTAGCGCGTGAGCGCCTCGGCCATCGCGACCTGCAGCGGCGTCGCGGTCGCGTACGTCACGAACTGGTGGGCGGCCTGGGCGGCGTCGACGAGCGCGCGCGGCCCGGTGGCCCAGCCGATCTTCCAGCCCGTCAGCGAGAACGTCTTGCCCGTCGAGCCGAGCGTGAGCGTCCGCTCGCGCATGCCCGGCAGGGTCGCCATCGGCACGTGCGTCGCGCCGTCGAACGTGAGGTGCTCGTACACCTCGTCGGCGAGGACCCACAGGTCGCGCTCGCGGCACAGCGCCGCGATGCCCTCGAGCTCGGCCCGGGTGAAGACCTTGCCGGTCGGGTTGTGCGGCGTGTTGAGCACGATGAGCCGCGTGCGGTCCGTGATCAGGCGCCGCAGCTCGTCGAGGTCGAGGGCGAAGTCCGGGAAGCGCAGCGTCAGGTAGCGGGGCACCGCGCCGGCCATGGCGAGGCAGGCCGGGTAGCTGTCGTAGAACGGCTCGATGAGGATGACCTCGTCGCCCGGGTCGAGCAGGCCGAGCAGCGCCGCGGCGATGCCCTCGGTGGCGCCGGAGAAGACGACCACCTCGGTCAGCGGGTCGTAGGCGAGGCCGTAGAGCCGGGCCCGCGTCTCGGCGATCGCGCGCACCAGCCGCACGTGCCCGCGCGAGCGCGCGTACTGGTTCTCGCCCGCGCGCATGGCCGCGACCGCGGCGTCGATGATGCCGGCCGGACCGTCGAAGTCGGGGAAGCCCTGGCCCAGGTTGAGCGCGTGGTGCTCCTCGGCGAGGCGGCTCATCTCGGCGAAGATGGTCACGCCGAAGGGCTGCAGCTTGGTGGCGGTCACGGGTCCTAGGATGCCACAGCCGCGATGGCTTCGGCCACCCGGCGGTTCAGCGCAGCCCGACGGCCTCGTCGTCGAGCCGCGCGGCCCGCAGCGCGACGAAGCGCGTGTAGGCGGTGTGCAGCTCCTCCGCGAGCAGCTCGATCGCGGCCAGGTCGCCGCGCGCGTGCAGCTCGCGCACGACGTCCCGGCACAGGTAGCGGGCGCACTTCGCCGCGCGGTCGGCCGGCGCGAGCGCGCACCCGGCGGGGCCGCGGAAGGCGCACCCCGCGGCCGGCTCGAGCAGCACGCGGAGGCGGCGCGGGGTGGTGCCGCTCAGGCGCAGGGCCGCGAGCTCCTCGTCGGTGAAGATCACCTCGGTCGGCGCCCCGCAGCAGAAGCCGCCCGCCCACTGACCGTGCGGGGGCGGGTGGCCCACGCCGCACCGGCCGCAGGCCTGCAGGGACCCGAGCGCGCGGCTGAGCGCCACCCGCAGATCGCGCATCCGCCCGGCGACGGCGCGCTCGGCCGTGGTGGCGCGCCGCGGTCCGGCCTGCGCGCGCAGCCGCCGCCGCACCGCGGCCACGTCGGCGGCGCGCGCGGGCGGCCGGCGCAGGCGGTCGACGAGGGCGCGGCCGAGGAGGCGCATCGCCTCAAGTATAGCTGCGGAAAGCGCAGCGGCCCGCTGCGGAAACCGCATCTCGCCGACCCGGTGCGCCGGTGCCGGCGCCGCAAGGTCGCGAGATTGCGCCGGCCACGGCGGGCATCGGCGGCGGCACGCCAGTTGCTAGGGGTGGAGGCACGAAGGAGGTCACACGACCATGAAGCGCACTATCATCATTCTCGGGCTCGCCGCTCTCGTCCTCGCCGGCGGCGCCGGCGCTGTCCTCGCTCAGACCCCGGGCGCCCCGGCCGCTCCGCCCGCGGCGGGTCCCGGTCGCGGCGGCCGCGGCATGGGTCTCGGCGGAGGGTTCGGCATGGGCGCCATGAAGGCCATGCGGCTCACGCCCCAGCAGAAGCAGAAGCTCCTGGATCTGCGCGCCGGCATGATCCGCAAGTCCGCCCCGCTCAAGGCCGAGGTCGCGGTGAAGCGCGGCGAGCTCTGGCTGCTGTGGTCGGCCGATCAGCCCAACCGCGGCCAGATCCTCGCCAAGCAGCACGAGATGGCCGGCCTGCGGGCCAAGCTGCAGGAGGCGCACGTCGACTTCCGGCTGGGCGCGCTCAAGGTGCTCACGCCCGAGCAGCGCGAGATGTTCAAGCACATGGGGCCCGGCATGCGCGGCCTGGGCGGGCACATGGGCAAGCTCATGGGCCGCGGCATGGGCCGCGGCATGGGCGGCATGGGCATGGGCGGGATGGGCGGCATGGGCGGCATGGGCATGGGCGGCCTCGGCATGTTGGGCCCCGGCGACGATCACGACGACGCCGGCCTCGGCGGCCTCGCCGACCTCGGCGGCGACGCCGACGACCTGGATCTCTGAGCCGGCTTCGACCGCGGCCATGCGGTCGGCTACAATCCACCCCGCGACGGGGCGGGGCCGCGTGCGGCCTCGCCCCGCGCGCTCATCGGCCGTGCCGCGCATCTCGACCCATGTCGCCCGCTGGGGCCTCCTCGTGACGACGCTCGCGATGGGGATGGCGCTGCTCGGCACCGGGATCTCCGGCTACCTCGGCGCCCGCGAGACCTCGCTCGCGGTGACGCGGGCGGCGGCCGCCGACCTCGTCTTCGCCGTGCGCCGCGACCTGCGCGGCGCCGGCAGCCTCGACGTCGACGCGCTCAAGGAGAGCCTGGCCGAGCTCGAGGACCGCGGGGTCAAGTACATCGCCATCCTCGACGGCGACGAGCGGGTCGTCGCGGCCGCGGGCGCCCAGGCTGACCCGGGGACCTGGCAGCCGGCGGCGCAGCGCGATCACGGCGGCCCGCGGGTGCAGCTCGCGCGCTCGGGCCCGCGCGCCAGGCTCGTGAGCCCGCTCGCTCCGGGGCCCGGGGCGCGGCGGCCCCGCTTCCTGCCGCCGCGGTTCGAGGCCTTCCGCCAGCGCCTGCACGGGCTGCGGCTCACCGTCGAGTTCGACGCCGTCACCGCCCAGACCATCCGCCGGCGCGCGCTCCTCACCCTCGTCGTGAGCCTCGCCGCGGCGGGGCTCCTCGCGCTCGCCGCCGTCGTCTTCTGGCGCCAGTCGCGCCGCGCCGAGGCGGCGGCCGCGCAGCTCGAGCGCGATCGGCAGCTGCGGGCGCTCGGCGAGATGTCGGCCGTGCTCGGCCACGAGCTGCGCAATCCGCTCGCCTCGCTCAAGGGCCACGCCCAGCTCCTGCTGGAGAAGCTGGGGGCGGGGCAGCCCGGCCGCCGCGGCGCCGAGATCATCGTGCGTGAGGCGGTGCGGCTCGAGGGGCTCGCGGCCCAGGTGCTCGAGTTCGTGCGCACCGGCGCGGTCGACCGCCGCGACGAGGACCCCGCCGCCGTGGCCCGCAGCGCCGCCCAGACCGTCGGCGACGCGCGCATCAGCCTGGAGCTCGCCGCGGCCCCGCCGCGCTTCCTGCTCGACCGCGCGCGCATGGAGGAGGTGCTCGTGAACCTCCTGCGCAACGCGCTCGCCGCCTAGGCCGCCGAGGCGCCCGTCGAGCTCGCCGCGTCCGGCGAGGGCCCGCGCCTGGTCTTCGAGGTGCGCGACCGCGGCGAGGGGCTGCCCGCCGGCGACGAGGAGCGCGTCTTCGAGCCGTTCTACACCAAGCGGGCCCAGGGCACCGGCCTCGGCCTCGCCCTGGCCCGCAAGATCGTCGAGGGGCACGGCGGCACCATCACCGCGCACGACCGGCCCGGCGGCGGCGCCCTCTTCCGCGTCGCGCTGCCGCCGGCCGCGCCGCGGGAGCCGTGAAAGGAGTCACACGTGGAGCGCGTCCTGGTCGTCGACGACGAGGAGGGCATCCGGGACTTCATCGGCGAGGTGCTCGAGGGCGAGGGGCTGCGCGTCACCTCCGCCGCCGACGGGCAGCAGGCGGCGGCGCTGCTCGACCGGCAGAGCTTCCACCTGATGGTCACCGACCTGAAGATGCCGCGCCTGGGCGGCATGGAGCTCCTGCGCAAGGCGCGCGCCGAGCAGCCCGAGATGGAGGTGATCGTCCTCACGGCCCACGGCACGGTCCAGAGCGCCGTCGAGGCGATGAAGCTCGGCGCCTTCGACTACCTGGCGAAGCCCCTCTCCGGGCCGGACGAGCTGCGCCTCGTCGCGGCCCGCGCCCTCGAGCGGCGGCGCCTGCGGGAGGAGCGGCAGCGCCACGTCGCCCCGGGCGGCGAGCCCGAGACGCTCATCGCCCGCGACCCCGCCATGCTGGCGGTCGCCCTTGCGGTGCGCAAGGTGGCGCCGACCGACGCCACCGTGCTGCTCCTCGGCGAGAGCGGCACCGGCAAGGAGGTCGTCGCGCGGACGCTGCACCGCGAGAGCCGCCGCCGCGAGGGGCCCTTCGTCGCCGTCAACTGCGCCGCGCTCTCCGACACGCTGCTCGAGAGCGAGGTGTTCGGCCACGAGAAGGGCGCCTTCACCGGCGCCGTCGCCGCCCGGCGCGGCCGCTTCGAGCTCGCCGACGGCGGCACGCTCTTCCTCGACGAGGTCGCCGAGCTGCGGCCGCAGCTGCAGGCCAAGCTGCTGCGGGTGTTGCAGGAGCGGCACTTCGAGCGCGTCGGCGGCACGCGCACCATCGAGGTGGACGTGCGCGTCCTGGCCGCGACCAACCGCGACCTCGGCGAGGAGCTGCGCGCCGGCCGCTTCCGCGAGGACCTCTACCACCGCCTGGCCGTCTTCCCCGTCGCGCTGCCGCCGCTGCGCGACCGCCCCGGCGACGTCCTGCCGCTGGCCGAGCACCTCCTCACGCGCGCCGCCCGCCAGCTCGGCCGCCCCGGCTTGGAGCTCGACGACAGCGCCCGCGCCGCCCTCGCCGCCTACGCCTGGCCCGGCAACGTCCGCGAGCTCGCGAACGTCCTCGAGCGCGGCGCCATCCTCGCCGAGGGCCGCGAGATCTCCGCGGAGCACCTGCGCCTGGGCGTCGGCTTCACCCCGACGACGTTCGCGCCCACCGACCCGGTCTTCGAGGGCACCCTCGCCGACCTCGAGCGCGAGGCCATCCGCCGCGTCCTCGCCGCCACCGGCGGCCACCGCAAGAAGGCCGCCGCCCGCCTCGGCATCGGCCTGCGCACCCTGTACGAGAAGCTGCGCGAGTACAAGCTGGGGTAGCGGGGGACGGCCTCGGCGGCTCGCCTGTGCGGCACCGGGCCGCGATCGCTGCTCACCCCCGCGGCGCCTCCGGCGGTCTCGGCGGACGGCGGCACCAGACGCCGTGATACCTCAGGCTGCGCACCTCGGCCACGATGAGGGCGGCGGTGATCGGCATCACGCCCAGCACGACCGTGGGCCAGCGCAGCCGACCGGTGAGGCTCATGGCGACTGCCAATGTCACGAACGCCGCAGCCCAGATCAGCTCGAAGCGGCGGCGCAGGCGGATGACGTTGCAGAACAGGAAGAAGTGGCCGACCACGACCAGCACCAGGATCCCCGGCTGGCCCGGCAGGTCCCGCGCCAGCAGGGCGGTCAGCCCGGCCCCGGCGAGGATGGCGGCATCCCGGACGGAGAATCGGAGCCCACAGCCCGCGTCGCGCGTGCCCATCGGCGGTCCGCGGCAGCAACACTCGTGCCAGAGCTCGGCGACCGAGGTTCTCGTAGCTTGGCCGGCGCCCGGGAGGCGCGCCGTGCCAGATTGGCGTCCGGGTTGGCGGTGGGACGCCAGGCTGGCATCGCGGCTGAGGGCGCGGGTGCTCACGGTGAAGGCCACGCACTCGCGGGCCGCGGACGCGTGAGGCCGAGGCTCCGGCGACGCTCGACGGTGGCGCCGTCACTTGGGTGCACGGCGGAGCGCGGCAGCGTTACACTTGAAACAGCTACAATGTGTGAGGTCGGGTCCGCGTGGCCCGGAGGCGACCTCAGGGGCTTCGGCGGGGGCCGGCCGCTCACGGCGAGGCGACCCGTGTCTCGCGCCCCGCCCGGTGGCCGCTCGCGTCGGCCCAGGATAGAGTGCGCGAGATGAGCCCTCGCCTGCTCGCCTGCTGCGTCGTCGCGCTCGGCTGCTCGTCGGAGACCCGCCCGGCCCGCCCGGCCGCCACCCCGTCCGCGGACGCGGCCGTGGGCCGCGCGGCGCCGCCGCCCGCGCGCGACGCGACCGCGCCACCGCGGGCGCCCACGCGCGACGCCGCCGCCCCGCCGCCCGCCTCGCGCGATGCCGCGGCGCCCGCCGCGTCCCGACCGGCCTCGGCGCCGGCGAGCGCCGCCGCGCCCACGGCGAAGCGGGCGGCCGCGCGGCGCTTCGGGGCGTGCAACATCGCGCATTGCGAGCGGGACCGCGGCACCCTGCTTCGCTGCGAACGGGCCTGCGAGGCCGATCCGCGCGAGTGCGGCGGCCTCGGCGACGCTCTCCTGCGGGGCAGCTGCGGCCTCACGCGCAACGTCGGGCGGGCGATCGAGCTCTACGAGAAGGCGTGCCGCGCCGGCGAGGACGTCGCCTGTCTGAGCGCCGCGCAGGCGCTCGCCGACCGCGGCGGCTCCGACGACGTCGCCCGCGGCATCCGCCTCTACGGCCCCCGGTGCCACGAGATCGGCGACGCGCGCTGCGAGGTGCTCGCCCAGCTCCTGCGCCAGCCGAGCCCGCTGCGGGACGCGCCGCGGGCGCTCGCGCTCTACGTCAGGGCGTGCGGGAGCGGCGGCTACGACGACTCGCCCGAGTCGTGCGACGCCGCCGCCGAGATGCTCGAGAAGGGTGAGGTCCCGGCGGACCCGAAGCGTGCCGAGCGGCTCCGGCGCCTGGCGGCGCGCATCCAGAAGCAGCGCGAGTCCGAGGGGCGCTGAGCAGGGCGGCGGGGCGGCGCGGCGGTGCGGCGGTTGACAGCGTCGGCTCGCTCGGCGACCCTCGAGCGGTGACGACTTCGCACCGCTCGAGCGGCGTGGCGTACTGGCTCGCGGCGGCGGCTACGCTCGCGCTCGCGCTCGTCGTCGGGTGCGGCCGGTCGGGCACGGCCGGCGCACCCT
>DASXVK010000862.1:0-2013 GCA_036504295.1 Polyangia bacterium | reverse complement strand
ACCTCTCGTGCCCGTGCCCGTGCCCGTGCCCCTGCCCGTGCCCGGTCCTGATCCGTCCTGGAGCCCGGCCCCATCCGCGCGTAAGATATCCCCGTTCATGCGCCTGCTCCCTCCGCTGCTGCTCCTCGCGCTGACCGCGCTGCTCGCGGCGGGGTGCGGGCTCGAGCGCGAGCGGGCGCGGCGGGCGCTGCGGGACGAGAGCCCGGCGGTCCGCGCCGAGGGCGCCCGGCGGCTCGGTGAGCTGCGGGCGGCCGAGAGCGTCGATGCGCTGGTGGGGCTCCTCGGCGACCGGTCCGCGCGGGTGCGGCGAGCCGTGGTGGCGGCGCTCGGCGCGGTCGGCGACCGCAAGGCGCTGCCGGCGCTCGTCGCGCGGCTCCGGGACTCCGACACCGAGGTGCGGCTCGCGACCGTGCGGATCCTCGGGGACCTCACGCCGCGGGTCGGCCGCGCGGCCTGCCCCCAGGGCCGCTGCCCCGAGGTGGTGGAGGCGCTGCTCGATACCCTCGAGGATTCGGCCCAGGTGGTCCGACGTGCCGCCGGCTTCGCGCTGATCGACATCGGGCTGGACCGCACGGCCCAGGTGCGCACGCTCGCGGCGCGGCGCCGCATGACCATGGAGGCGCGCCTGCAGCACCCGTCGGCCTCGGTGCGCCGGCGTGCCGCCGAGGACCTCGGCCGCATGGAGGACGAGGCCACGGCGCCAGCGCTCGGGCGCGCGCTGCGCGATCCCGAGCTCGACGTGGCGCGGGAGGCGGGGCGCGCCCTCGGGCGCCTCGGCGGCGCCGGCGCGGCCGTGCTGGCGCAGGCGGCGGACGCCGAGCCCACGCGCGACCCGGCCGCCGCCGGTCTCGTGGTGCTGGCCGGCCGCGGCGACCCGGCCGCGGTCGGGCGCCTGGCCCAGCTCCTGGGCCACGCCGAGGCCGGCGTGCGGCGGGCCGCGGCCGTGGTCGCGGCCGAGCGGCCCGCGGCGGAGCGGGCGGCGCTCGCCGCCGCGCTCGTGCGCCGGATCGAGGACGACGATCCCGAGGTGGCCGTCGCCGCCGCGGGCGCGCTCGCCGGTACCGGCGCCGCGCTGCCGCCCGCCGCCCTCACGCGCCCGGACCTGCGGCTGACCGCGCGGCTCGTGCGCGCGCTCGGCGCGGGGGCCGGCCCCGCGCGCCGCCCCGCCATCGCGACGATCACGGCGGCGCTCGCCGAGCCCGCCACCCGGCTCGACGCCCAGACCGCGGAGGTCGTGGCCGCCGTCGCCGACCCCGAGGTGGACCGGGCGCTCGCGGCCCGCGCCGAGCGCGACTACACGCGCTATGCGGGCGAGGCGACCGCGTGGCTCGACGACGCCGCCTGGGGCACGCTCGACGAGGCGGCGGCCACGCCGGCCTCGGCGCCCGCCGCCGGCGCCACCTCCAAGAGCAAGCTCGCGGCGCTCCTCGCCACGTTCCCCGCGCGCTACGATCGGCCCGGCGCCGGCACCATCCTGCCGCCCGGCCGCACGGCCGCGGACGTCGCCGCGGTGATCGCCGCCCTCGGGCGGGTCGCCGCGGCCCGGCCCCTGTGCCGGCGCGCGGCGGGCGCCGCGGAGCCCGAGCTACGCGCGGCGGCGGTCCGCGCGCTCGCCGCCGCCCCGGGCACCGACCTGGCCCTGCGGGATCTGCTCGGGCGCGCGCTCAAGGACCCCGCGGCCCCGGTCCGCCGCGCCGCGGTGGCGGGCGTTGCGCGCCTCGGCCCCGAGGCCGTGCCGCTGCTCGCCCCGCTGCTCAAGGACCCCGATTTCGAGCTGCGCGCCGCCGCGGCTCGCGCGCTCGGCGCCGTGCGCCTGAAGGCGGCGACCGACGCGCTGCTCGGCGCCATGCGCGACGATCCCCAGCTCGCCGTCGTCGAGGCGCTCGGGCGCCACGGCGACCGCCGCGCCGCCGCGCCGCTGTGGGACCGGCTGCGCGAGGATACGCCCCAGGGTCACGAGGCCGAGCGGGCGGCGCTCATCGATGCCCTCGGCGGGCTCGGCGCCGCCGAGCT
>DASXVK010000861.1:0-10190 GCA_036504295.1 Polyangia bacterium | reverse complement strand
AGCCGTAGCCGACGCTGGCGCCGGCGGGCACGTCCTGGAGCTGCGCCACGCGGGTCTTCCAGGAGAGCACCGGCGCGAGCGTGAGGTGCGTGTGGCGCCGCGTCCGGCTCGAGACGAGGGTCTCGCGGGAGGGCCAGTGGCCGTAGAGCGAGATGCCGATGCGCGCGAGATCGAAGTGCGTCTCGTCGAAGAGGATGGTGGCCGCCGAGCAGGCGGTGTGGCGCAGCCGCGGCGCGACGCCGAGCCCGCCGAGCCGGGCGACGCTCTTCTCGTAGGCCTTGAGCTGGCCGCGGGCGTAGCTGTGGTCGGTCGTGTCCTCGATGTTCGCGAAGTGCGTCGAGGCGCCGGCGACGACGAGGCGGCCGCGCGCGCCGCGCAGGACCCCGGCGGCCTCGTCGAGCTGCGCGGGGGTGAACCCGAGGCGGTGCGTGCCGGTCTCGAGCTCGAGGTGGATCGACGCGCGGCGGTGGGCCGCGCGCGCCGCGGCCGGCAGCGCGGTGAGCGTCTCGAGGTTGCTCACCGTGAGGTGGAACCCGGCGCCCACCGCCTCCGCGAGGTCGGCGAGCGGCACGTAGCCGAGGATGAGCACGGGCTTGCGCACGCCCGCGTCCCGCAGCTGCACCGCCTCCTCGAGCGAGGCGACGGCGAAGAAGGCGGCCTTCGGCGCGCACAGGCGGGCGATCGTGACCAGGCCGTGGCCGTACGCGTTGGCCTTGACGACCGGGCAGAGGCGCACGCCGGCGCCGACCCGGCGCGCGAACGCGGCGAGGTTCTGGCGCACGGCGGCCGCGTCGATCTCGACCCAGGTGAGGGAGTGGGGCATCGCGGGGCTAGTGTAGCAGGGGCGTCAAGGCGCGAGCCGCACGCACCGCCCGTCGGCGCACCGCAGCCCCGCGCGGCACATCTCGACCGCCGTGCCGGGGAGGCGCAGGCAGGGCTGCCCCTCGCCGCCGGTGGCCGCCGGCGGGACGCACCGCTCGGCGCGGCAGTCGAGGCCGGCCGCGCACGGCGGGGCGTCGGGCGCGCGGCAGGGGTGGCCGAGCGCGCCGGCGAGCGGGTCCTGGCCCGCGAGGAGCCAGCGCTCCCGCACGGCGTGCGCCTCGCGGCAGCCGCGCACGTGCGAGAAGCCGTACCCCGCCGAGAGCGCCGCCGGGAGGCCCAGCGCCGCCGTCAGCCCGACGGCGGCCCAGCCCGCGGTGGAGCGGCACCTGTCGCCGAAGCAGGTGAGCAGGTACGCGGTGCTCGCCCACAGGAACGCGGCCCCGCTCGCGTCGGCGATGGGCGCGTCCCTCGCGGTGGTGCACGCGAGCGGCGCGGCGGTGCGCCGGGCCGGCGCCGGCCGCACGAACGCCCACGAGCACCCCGCGGGGGGGCCGGCGAGAGCCGCGGCGAGCGCGGGCACGAGCAGGCGGCGCATGGCCGCCGGAGTCTACCAGCAACGGCGGGCGGCGTGCACCGGCGCGCGCTACCGCTTCGGCGTGGTCACCGTGGGCGCCAGCGTGAGGTCCACCATGAGGTCGTGCGCGATGCGCTCGAGGTCGCGCCGGAGCCCGTCGAGGTCGACGGCGGCGGGCACGCGCAAGCGCGCCTGCGCGCTGAACAGGAGCTTGCCGTCCTCGGCGGCGCGCCGGCGGTCCGTGGCGAGCTCCTCGATGTTCACGCCGTGCCGCGCGAGCACCTGGGAGACCTCGCGCACGATGCCCGGGCGGTCCTGACCCACGGCCGTGAGCTCGAGCGTGCGGACCGGCTCCACCACGAGCGGCTGGCCGCCCGAGGCCACCACCCGCAGCCCCTCGGTCTCCAGGCTGCGCAGCGCGGCCTGGAAGTCGGCGACCCGCTCGGGTGGCAGCTCCACCCGCAGGATGCCGGCGAACTGCCCGGCCAGGTGCGCCATCCGGCTCTCGAGCCAGTTGCCGCCGTGGCTGGTCACCCGCGCGGCGACGGCCTCGACGAGGCCGGGGCGATCGGGGCCGATCAGGGTGAGGACGAGGTCGGTCATAACGCTCCCTCCAGTGGTCGTGCTGTCTGCTATTGTCGTGTCGCCCTGGCGGCGGCGCCACCCGGGACCGCGCGTCCCCATAGCGTATCAGCATCCCACCACGCGGAGGTTGGTTTCATGGCAGCTCCCAAGAAGCACGCTGCCGGCCGCGTGAAGGCCGGCGACACGTCGCAGCGGGTGGGCGTCGAGCAGCTCGAGGCCCGCGGCGTCAACGTGAAGGACCTGATCGAGAAGCTCGTCGACGCCGCGGGCGCGGAGTTCACGACCTACTACTACTACACGATCCTGCGCATGAACCTCGCGGGCCACGAGGACTACAAGGAGATCTGCGAGGACGCGCGCCTCGAGGACCGCGCGCACTTCGAGTTCATCACGCCCCGCCTCTACGAGCTCGGCGGGGCCCTGCCGCGCGACATCCGCGAGTTCGCCGACCGGGCGGGCTGCCCCGATGCCTTCCTGCCGGCCGACCCGACCGCGGTCAACATCCTCACGGTGCTGCTCGAGGCCGAGCGGTGCGCGATCCGCACCTGGAGCGAGATCTGCGACCTGACGTTCGGCAAGGACCCGCGCACCTACGACATGGCCTCGCGCATCCTCCAGGAGGAGATCGAGCATGAAGCCTGGTTCATCGAGCTGCTGAGCCACGCCCGGGACGGCCGCGGCGTTCCCTCCGGACATTTCCGCCGGGGCGAGCCGGGCGAGGGTCCCTACAGCAAGAACCGGGGCTTCTACAACCCGTGAGGTTCCCCCCGCGATGGCCACCTTTCACGTGGTCCTCATCACCCCCGACGGCGTCGCGCACGAGCTCGCCGTGCGCCCGGATGAGCTCATCCTCGACGCCGCGCTGGAGCGTGGGCTCGACCTGCCCTACTCGTGCTTGCAGGGCTGGTGCCTGAGCTGCGCCGGCCGGGTGCGGCAGGGCCGCGTCGACCAGGGGCTGTCGCGGCGCTTCTATGACCTGGATCGGAGCGGCGGCTTCGCGCTCCTGTGCACCGCCCGCCCGCGCTCCGACCTCATCATCGAGACGCACGCGAGCGAGGCCATGCGCCGGTTCCGGGATGAGCACGGCCTGCCGCATCCGCGCGGATCCTGGGGGCCGTGACCGTCCGGTGGTCGTCAGAGCTGGTGCATGGTCAACGTGACCCGCAGCCCGCCGTTGTCGACCCGGTGCTCGGCCAGGGCCGGGAGGCGCAGCGCGCGGGCGAGGGCGGGGCCGGGGCTCAGGACGCCGGCGCGCCAGCCGCCGAACCGCTGGCGCAGCGCGCGGCCGAGGGCGGCGTAGGCGGGCCGCACGGCCGCGGGCGAGCCGAGGCGGCGGCCGTAGGGCGGGTTGCAGAGGACCAGGCCGGGGCCGGCGCCGGGCGGTGGGGCGACGGCCTCGAGGCCGGCCGCGGCGAAGGTGACGTGGTCCGCCCAGCCGGCGCGGGCGGCGTTGCGCTGCGCCACGGTGATGACGCGCGGGTCGTGGTCGTAGCCGGCGAGGGGCGCGGGGGGGCGCGGGGCCGCCGCGGCGGTGAGTCCGGCGACGAGCGCGGCGTAGCGGGCCGGGTCGAAGCCGGGCCACGCCTCGAAGGCGAACGCGCGGCCCGCGCCGGGCGGGAGGCCCCGCGCCAGGCTGCACGCCTCCAGCACGATGGTGCCCGCGCCGCACATCGGGTCGACGAGCGGGGTGCGCGGGTCCCAGCCGGCGAGCAGCAGCAGGCCGGCGGCGAGCGTCTCGCGCAGCGGCGCGGCGCCGGCCTCGGTGCGCCAGCCGCGGCGGTGCAGCAGCTCGCCCGACGCGTCGACGCTCACGGTGAAGCGGTCGGCGACGCCGCGGACGAGCACGCCGAGCGGGGCGGCGGCCGCGTCGACCGGGTCCGCGAGCCCGAGGGCGTCGCCGAGGCCGAGGCGCACCCGCTCGGCGATCGCGCCGGTGTGGTAGAGCCGGCAGTGGTGCGCCGTGGCCGAGACCGTCACCGCCCGCGGGCCGGCGGCGACCCGGGACCAGGGCAGGCGCGCGACCGCGCGGCGCAGGCGGTCGAAGTCGTGCGCCTCGACCTCGCCGAGGCGCACGAGCACGCGCGTGGCGGCGCGCAGCCCGAGGTTCGCGCGCCACACGAGCCCGGTCGGGCCGGCGAAGCTCACGCCGCCATCGGTCCGCGCGACCTCCCGGGCGCCGGGCAGCCGCCGCACCTCGGCGGCCACCACGTCCTCGAGCCCGGGCGCCGCGATGGCGAAGAGGTCCCAGTCGGGCGGGGAGCTCACTCGATCCGGCACAGGCGGGCGCGCGTGCCCCAGTCGGCGGGCGAATCGACGGTCACGGTGAGCACGCCGCCGGCGTCGGTCGCGTCGATGGCGACGTACTGCACCCCCGTCGCCGGCATCACGCCCGGGACGCTGTCCTCGGGCAGCGTCTGCGGGCCGGTCATCGCGATGCCGTGGAACACCGAGTAGGCGTCGAAGCCGCGCTGCCGGGTGGTGATCGGGTCGGTCTCGATGGGGCGGTAGTTGAAGCGCGGGTCCGCCGAGATGGGGCCGTGGTCCGGGCCGCGGTTCGTCACCGCGAGCGCGGTGTAGAAGTCGAAGAGCGCGTCGTCGAGCGGCCGGGCGATGCGCGCCTCGAGGTTCGCGAGGCCCACCTCGGGCGCGTTGAAGACCGCCTGCATGTACGCGATGCCGCCGAGGTCCTCGAAGGTGCCGTCGGTGAGCGCGTGGTCGCCGCCGGCCTGGTCGTAGAGGTAGCGCATCAGCAGGTAGGCGGCGCCGCGGTAGGCGCCGTCCCGGGACGTGATGTACGCGCCGCCGTCGCGCAGGATGTCGTAGGCCGAGAGGTCGAGGATGTCGTTGAGCCCGGCCTGCGCCACGTACCAGTTGCCCGCCTGGTACCCCGTCAGGTCCTGCGCCATCGCCGCCAGCCCCTCCTGGAGGTACATGTTGTCGGTGTCGCCGGCGCGAGCCTGGGCGAGGTACTTGGTGTTGAAGTAGATCATGTGGTTCGTCTCGTGCGCCATGGTCTCGAGGATCGCCCTGGCCGTGTTGTACGGCGGCGCGATGGCGCTCGGGGGCGTGAGGTAGAGGACCTCGGCCTGGTTCGAGTAGCCGGCCGGGCAGCCCGCGGCGTCGGGGGCGAGCAGGTCGCAGGAGAAGAAGTAGGCCACCGGCCCGTTGTTCTCGTTGACGATGGCGCTCATCAGCACGAACACCATGCCGTTCTGATCGATGTCCGACTCCTGGCCGAAGAAGCGGTGCTCGCGCGGGATCACGACGTTCGCGTAGGTGTCGGCGACGTCGGTGAGGTCGGCCGCGCTGATGGTGGCGAGGGGCTGGGTGGTGATGTCGAGCCACACGGCGAGGGTCGCGGTGACGTGCACGGCCTGGGCCTGGATCGCGGCCACGCGGTTGTCCCCGAGCACCCGGAAGTCGCGCACCTCGTTCTCGACCGGCGGCGCGGGGCGGGGCAGCGGCCGGGCCGGCCGCGCGCGGCCGTCGCGCAGGGCGGCGGCGACGGTGGCGAGGTCGGCGAGGTGCGCGGGGGAGCGGCGCGTGGCCGCGGGCGCGGGCGCGTCGGCGCCGGGCGCCGCCGCCGCGGGTTGCACGCGCAGCGCCGCCGCCGCCGGCGTCCGCTGCGCCGTGATGCCGTAGTCGGCCGTCGCGCTCGCCCAGGTCCCGGCGTGCAGCACCGCGAGGTAGCGCTCGGTGCCCGCCTCCGTCGTGATCGCGAGCGCGAGCGGGCCGCCGCCGCCGCCCGAGAGGTCGACGACGTCGCCGACGGCGAGGGCGGGCGGCGCGGGCACCGCGTCGGGGGTCGCGTCCTGCGTCCCGGCGTCGATCGCCGGGTGCGCGGGGGAGTCGTCGCCGCAGGCGGCGAGGCAGCAGCAGGTCAGGGCGATGGCGAGGGCTCGCAGGCGAGTCATGGGGTGATCCTCCACCTTCGGGCAGGGGTGTCAACCGGCGTGCGCCGGCGGGGCGCTTCAGCCGCGGTAGGCGGCGAGCTGGTCGCGGGTGTAGTGGTAGGCCTTGAGCACGTGGCTGGCCCAGCGGCCGTTGTCGATGAAGACCTCGTAGAACTTGGTGCCGGCGATCTCCGAGTAGGGCAGGGGCTCGAGGAGCAGCATGCGGTCCCGGACCTTGTCGTGCTCGATGCGCGCGAGCTCGAGCCACTGCGCGTGGTAGAGCTGGCCGCTGGCGCGGAAGATCGAGTGCGGCAGGTCGATCCAGCCGGTGATGTCCTCGCCGCCGAACCCGGGCGGCATGATCAGGTTGACGCCGATGAAGTGGTCGAAGGGCTGCTCGTGGCGCAGCAGCGGCTCGACCGGGAAGACGTTGACGACCCCGCCGTCGACGTACAGGTGGTCGTCGAAGCGCACCGGCTGCACGAAGAGCGGCAGCGACATGGCCACCCGAGCCATGCGCGAGAGCGGCACCTGCGGGTGGTTGTGGGGTCCGAAGTACTCGACCCGATTGGTGTCGATGTTGAGGACGATGGCGTAGTACGGGATCTTCGTGCGCGCGAGGGTGAGGCCGCCGTAGGCCGCGTCCAGCGTCGCGTCGATGGCGTCGCCCTTGAGCAGGCCGACGAAGCCGCGGCCGAGGTTGAAGGGCGCCTTCGCCAGCGCCGCCCAGTCGGGATCGAGGATGTCCTTCGGCTGCCAGCCGAAGCACAGGTCCACCATCTGCTGCGCGGTGAAGCCAGCCGCGATCATGGAGCCCCAGATCGCCGAGCCCGAGCACACCGAGATGGCGGCGACCTTGACGTCGGCCTCCTCCAGGGCGCGCTTGACGCCGCACAGGGTGACGAGCGCGCCGCTGCCACCGGAGGTGACCAGACCGATGCGCTTGCCCGCGAGGAACGGGTGCGGCGTGATCTTCAGCGGCGGGAAGATATCGGTCTCGAGCGGCCGGGGGCGCTCCAGGAACGGGATCGGCAGGAACGTGCGGCGCACGATCTTGAGGAACCGCGCGTCCTGCTGCAGGTCGCCGAGCTCCTGGTACAGGATGTTGCCGAGGTCGAAGAGCCGCTTCAGCTTGAACGGGTCCGTGGTCTCGAGCATCAGGCCCTCGCTTGGGTGAAGCTCAGGGCAGCGACTCGACGGCCGCGAGCGTGGCGCGGTTCGTCGTCGTGGCGTCCCCGAGCTGGTGCACGTCGTTCTGGCCCCAGCACGCGGCGGTGCCGCCGGTGAGCAGGACGCAGGCGTGGGCGGCGCCCACGCTGACGCCGACCGCGCCCGTGACGGCCGGGGCGGCGGCGCCGTAGCAGTGGATGGCGCCGTCGGCGCGCAGCGCGCAGGTGCGGGCGCCGGTCGCGATGGCGACGACGTCGTGCAGCGGCGTGGTGCCGCCGCCGACGACGACGGGGGTCACGGCCGGGCCGGCGCTGCCGTCGCCGAGCTGGCCGTTCGCGCCGTCGCCCCAGCAGCGGGCGGTGCCGTCGGCGAGCACGGCGCAGGTGGTGTCGCCGGCGGCGTGGATCGCGACGGCGCCGGTGAGCTCGACGCCGACGCTCCGCTCGACCATCACCGGCCCGGGGGAGCCGCCGCCGGCGCCCGCGTTGCCGAGCTGGCCGCTGGCGTTCGCGCCCCAGCATGCGACCTTGCCCGTGACGAGCAGCGCGCAGGTGTGCGCGGTGCCGACGCCGACCGCGACGGCCCGCGCCGGCAGGCCGCCGACCGCCGTGAGCGCCAGGTGCGGGTTCGTCGCGGTCCCGTCGCCGATCTCGCCCGCGGTGTTACGGCCCCAGCACCAGACGGCGCCGTCGGCCAGCGCGGCGCACGTGTGCGGGCCCGTGGCGAGGTCGACGATCGCGGCCAGCGGCGTGACGTCGCCGCCGACGGTGACCGGCGTGGCGGCGAAGCCGGTGACGCCGTTGCCGAGCTGGCCGTCGGCGCCGGCGCCCCAGCACTTCGCGGTGCCGCCCGCGAGCACGGCGCAGGTGGTCGCGCCGCCCGCCGCCACGCGCACGGCGCCGCCGACCGCGGCGTCCACGGGCAGGTCGCGCGGGGCGATCGTCGTGTCGCCGAGCTGGCCGACGGAGTTGTCGCCGAAGCAGCGCACGCCGCCGTCGGCGAGCAGGGCGCAGGTGTGGCTGGCGCCGCTCGCGAGGCCGCGGGCGGCGGCCACGGCGAGGCTCTGCATGGCGACCGGAGTCGCAGCCAGGGAGGTGCTGCCGATACCGAGCTGGCCACGGTCGTTGGCGCCGGCACAGCCCGCGGAGCCGTGGGGCCAGACGGCGCACAGGTAGCCGGCGCCGACCGCGGGCTGCGCCACGGCGCCGAAGCCGGCCGGTGCGGCCGGCGCGCTGGCGTCATCGCCCCAGCAGGCGAGCGTGTCGTCGGCGAGCACGGCGCAGGTGCGCGCCGCGCGGGCCGCGATGCCCTTCGCGAGGTCGAGCGCGGGCAGGGCGACGGCGGCGGCGCTGCTCAGGCTGGCGCCGGGGAGCGCCGCCCCGTTGCCGAGCTGCCCGTGGTCGTTGCGCCCCCAGCACCAGGCATCGCCGAAGGCGTCGACGGCGCAGGTGTGACTGCCGCCGGCGGCAAGAGCGGTGACGCTGACGAGGCCGCTGACCGCGACCGGGGCCGGGCGCGGCGTGGTGGTCGTGTCGCCGAGCTGCCCGGCGGAGTTGTCGCCCCAGCACGCGGCCGTGCCGTCGGCCAGCAGGGCGCAGGAGTGCTGGTCCCCCGCGGTGATCGCGACCGCGCCGGTGAGGCCGGCGACGGCGACCGGGCCGCTGATGGCGTCGCCGCCGGCGCCGTTGCCGAGCTGCTCCCGCGCGTCGCTGCCCCAGCACGCGACCGTGCCGTCGTCGAGGAGCGCGCAGGAGTGCGCGGCGCCGGCGGTGACCGCGACCGCGGCCCGGCCGAGCGGCACCGTGAACGGCGCCGGGTGGGCGGCGCCGGTGGGATCGCCGAGCTGCCCGCCGGTGTTGTCGCCCCAGCACTGCACCCCGCCCGTCGCGAGCACGGCGCAGGTGTGATTGGTGCCCGCCGCGAGCGCGCGCGCGCCCGCGACGCCGGGCACCGGCGCCGGCGTCGTGCGCTCGGTGACGCCGGTGACGCCGAGCTGGTTGAGGTCGTTGGCCCCGGTGCACTGGACGGTGCCCGCCCCGTCGAGGACGCAGGTGTGCGCCGCGCCCGCCACGACCGCCGCCTCGCCGCTGCCGCCCATGGTCTTGCCCATGAGCTGCACGGTGTTGGTGTCGGTGTTGCCGGCGAGGTCCCGGGCGCGCACGACGTAGAAGCGGCGCGCGTCGTCGGGCAGCGCGGTCACCGTGTAGGTGGTCGCGCCCGTGACGGTGTGGGTGGCGGTGAAGCCGGTGCGGCAGCCGCCCCAGGTCGTCACCTCGCAGATCTCGTAGACCATGCTCGCCGGGGGCGTGGCGTCCGTGGCAGCGCTCCAGTCGAGGCGGAGCGCGCGCCCGGTGACGCCGCCGGGCAGCGCCGTGACGCCGGTGAGGCCGGCGAAGGTCGGCGCGGTCGTGTCGAGGTAGTAGGGGAACCCGGTCGAGCAGGTGGCCGAGGGGTTGCCGGCGACGTCGGTGGCGTCGGCGAAGAGCGTGTTGGCGCCCTGGGCCGTGAGCGCGGTCGAGAGGACGATGCTGAAGCTGCCGCCGCCGGTGGTGCCCGCGGCGCTCGAGCCGACGACGGGGCCACCGCAGCTCCCGAGGTGCAGGCGCACGGTGGCGCCGGCCTCGACCGTGCCCGTGACGGTGGGCGTGGCGTTGGGGGACGGGACCGACGTCGTGTCGGGGGTCGTGCCGGTGATCGTGGGCGCATCGGGCGCGGCGCTGTCGAAGTAGTAGGTGACGGTCGCGCAGGTCGCGGAGGTGTTGCCGGCGACGTCGGTGGCGTCGGCGTAGAGGACGTTGGCGCCCTGGGCCGTGAGCGCGGTCGTGAGGACGATGCTGAAGTTGCCGCCGGTCGCGGGGCCGGAGCCGACCACGGCGCCGGTGCAGCTCCCGGTGCGGAGGTGGACGGTCGCGTCGGCCTCGGCGGTGCCGGCGACCGTGGGCGTGGCGAGGTTCGCCGGCGTGGCCACGGCGGTCGCGGGCGTGGTGCTGGTGATCGTGGGCGCGGCGGGCGCGGCGCTGTCGAAGTAGTAGGAGACGGTCGCGCAGGTCGCGGAGGTGTTGCCGGCGACGTCGGCGGCGTCGGCGTAGAGGACGTTGGCGCCCTGGGCCGTGAGCGCGGTCGTGAGGACGATGCTGAAGTTGCCG
>DASXVK010000860.1:0-14484 GCA_036504295.1 Polyangia bacterium | reverse complement strand
CCGCCGTGCTCGGGCCGCGGCGGCCGCCCACCGCGCTCGGGCCGGTCGCCGCGCGGCGGCCGATCGCCGCGGTCGCGCCCGCGCGCCGAGCGCTCCTCGCCGCCCTCGCGGTCGCGGCGCGGCGGGCGATCCCGATCCCGCCGGCGCTCCGGCGCGCCGATCTGGCTCTGCTTCGGCTCGGGCGGCGCCTCGAACGCGACGGACCCGACGTGCGGCGCCATGGCCTCGACCCGCGCGCGCAGCAGCTCGGCCATGATGCGCTCGCCGTCGCCGCTCTGCCACACGCGGCGCGCCAGCGAGCGCCACTCGTCCCCCGGCTCGGCCGGGATCTCGCGGCGCAGGCGGGCGTAGCGCTCGCCCTCGCGGCGGGTGCGCAGCTCCGCCTCCGACGGCAGACCGCGCTCCTCGGGCCGGATCTTGTACAGCAGCTTGAGGTAGTAGAAGTTCCCCAGCTCCTGCGGCGCGACGAGCGAGATCGCGAGGCCGTGCTTGCCCGCGCGGCCGGTGCGGCCGGTGCGGTGGACGTAGACCTCGGGCGACTCCGGGAAGGTGTAGTTGATGACGCAGGGCAGGTCGACGAGGTCGATGCCGCGCGCCGCGATGTCGGTCGCGACGAGGAAGCGCATCTTCCCCTCGCGCATGAGCTGCATCACGCGCTCGCGGTCGCTCTGGCCCAGGTCGCCCGAGATGGCCTCGGAGTCGAAGCCGTGGCGTCGCAGGTACCCGGCCACCATCGCCGTGTCGTCGCGCGTGTTGCAGAAGATGAGCGCCGTCGGCGGCTGCTCGTACTCGAGCACGCGCAGGAGATCGCCCGGCC
Organism: Polyangia bacterium; assembly: GCA_036504295.1. Lineage (GTDB taxonomy): Bacteria > Myxococcota_A > Polyangia > JACRCY01 > JACRCY01 > DASXVK01. The sequence continues at coordinate 13,667 of DASXVK010000860.1, read as the reverse complement.
GGTTCTGGCCCGAGACGAGGTAGTAGGTGTGGCTGATCTCGTAGACGCCGATGAAGTCGGTCGAGAGCGAGATCTTCTGCGGGTCGTGCATGTGCCGCCGCGCGATCCGCTCGATGTCCTCGGGGATCGTGGCGGAGAAGAGCAGCGTCTGCCGCTCCTTCGGGAGGCGCGAGATGATGGCCTCGATCTCCTCCTGGAACCCCATCGACAGCATCTCGTCGCACTCGTCGAGCACGAGGACCTTCAGCCCCGAGGGATCGAAGGTGCCGCGACGCAGGTGGTCGAGGACGCGGCCGGGCGTGCCGGCGATGATCTGGGCGCCGTCATGGAGCGCCTGGATCTGGCGCCCCATGGGCGCGCCGCCGTACACGGGCACGACGGTGAGGTTCTTGTAGGCGCTGATCTTGGCGACCTCGACCGAGACCTGGAGCGCGAGCTCGCGGGTCGGGCAGAGGCAGAGCGCCTGCACCTTCTTCTCCTCGCCGGAGACGAGCTTCGTCGCGAACGGGATGCCGAAGGCGGCCGTCTTCCCGCTGCCGGTGCGCGACTGCACCATGATGTCGCGGCCCGCCATGATGGGACCCCAGGTCGCGCGTTGCACGTCCATGGGCGCCGTGAAGCCCATCTCCTCGACGGCCTGCAGAGTCCCTTGATCGAGCCCCATCTCGGCGAAGGACTGCGGCTCGGCCGGCGGTCCTGCGGGGGGCGGAGTGGGCGCCGCGGGCGCCGCGGGACCGGTGTCGGTCCGGTCTTCCATTTCCATAATCGAGTCTCTCCTCACTGATTGTGATGCGCCGGCGGAGCGCCCGCCTGGCGTTGCTTCACTTCGAGCGATAGGCGTGACGCCTCGAGCTTGCGCCGGATGTCGTCGACCCCGGGCGCGAGCTGGCGTTTGAACCGCGAGAGCAGGGCGGCGTAGCCGATGTCCAGCTCCTCGAGGTCCGAGTGGATGAGCGCGAGCTGGTCGAACCCCGGGCCGAGGCCGGTGCCGGCGAGATCGGAGAACCGGCACACCTGGCCGACCTCACGCCAGCGCCGCTGCCAGTCCTTCTGCACCTTCAGCACCCTCGTCCGCAGGTCGATCGGCTGCTTGGCGAGCTGGCCCGGCAGCTCGAAGTAGCGCGCGTTGAGGTCGGCGAAGAGACGCTCCACCTCGCCGTAACAGGCGACGATCTCCTCGGGCCGAGGCTGATTGCCGATCGGCGGTCGCGTCGGCCGGGTGCGGTGGCGGTGGAGCAGGGCGACGCTGATGGAGACGATGAGGTAGACCACCGCCAGCCCAACGAACGCCAGATAGGAGACGCCGACCACCTGCCGGTAGCGCCGGAACTGCTTAGTCGAGTTGTCCGCCAAGTTTCACGCCCACACGGCCGCTCCCGGCGGCTCACCTCGTTGCTGCGGGCAAGCGGAGTGGGGGGGTGTAGAAAGGAGCGCGAGGACAATCACGCGCGCCTGCCCCCGGGCATCGGCCGGGACGGCGTCAGGACGCCGAAAAACATAGTGTGCTGGTAGAGCGAAGTCAAGTTGGCGTCGTGCCAGCGGGTGCCAGCGGCAGTGACAGCGCCGCACTACGATGACGGGTGCCACGCACTCGATGCAGGACTCGCGGCGCAGTTGCCCCACCAGCCCGCAGCGCGGGTGCCGCGGTGGGCCTTCACCCGGATGCGCCGTCGCTCAGGCCGTCCTCACCCGCTCCCGTGTCCATGGTTTCCGCATCGGGCTGCGGCGCGGCATCCCCTTCGCCTGCCCGGTCCGGGCTTGCGTCCGGCGGCGGCGCCACGCAGAAGTTGTCGACGCATGCCGGCCGGTCCGGCGGGCATGCGTCGCCGGTCACGCAGGTGTCACGGCACGTCCCGCGGTGACAAACGGGCAGGTTGGGTGGGCAGTCATCACTGACCAGGCAGCGCCAGGAGCAGTAGCCCATGCCCAGCAACTCATCGGGCGTCTCAGAGCACACCTCGCCTGCGTCGCAACACTCCCGGGCATACACCAGGAACCCGGTCTGACACTGGACGGTGAGACAGCTGTCCCCAAGCGGCGGCCCACCGCACGAACCCACGTGACACGACCAACACGTGAGGACAAGGCCGACGCCCGCGGCGGTCGCGGCGGCGTGCGCGTAGCGCGCTCGCCGGGTCACTGCGCCACCACGTGTCCATTCTGGTCGAGGACCCCGGCGCGCACGAGGTCGATCACGTACCCCTCGTAGCCGTTCGGGAAGTAGGGACTGGTCAGGTCGAGCCTGACGTACGCCAGGCGCCCTTTCTTGATCTTGTACGGCGTGTACCAGCTCGACTCTGTAGTGAGGCGCCGGCCCACGCCGGTCTCGAGGTCATAGAGGTAGAGATCGTTCTTGCCCCCCTGCTTCGCGGTCTGCGTGAACCGGTAGTCGGCCCAGACGGCCAGGTTGCCGCTGATCTGCGGAGCGATCTGGTCGTAGGGATCGCAGCACAGGCAGCTCTCGACGTCGGTGGCCAAGTCGTAGGTGAAGATGTCCCAGTTGCCGTTGCGCTGGTCCCCCCAGACGACGCGGCCACTGTCGACGGAGGTGCCGATCTGCATGGTCGGGTTCTTCACGATGCGCCGGGTCTGGGCCGCCTGCACGTCGTAGACGTAGATGTCCTTCTCCCACGCCGCTGAATCGTCGGGGAAGGCGGCCCAGGTGACGTAGCGCCCGTCGAAGTCGTAGGTTTCGGCGCCATACAGCCAGGCGCTGAGCAGCGTCCACGAGTCGGTGGGAATGTCCCACAGGTCGAGGCCCCAGTCGGCGCGCTCGGGCGAGAGCCGGGATGTGAGCAGGACCACCTTGTCGCCGACGAAGCGAGGCGCGATCTGGTCGTACTGGCGGGTGCTGTCGATCACCGCACTCCCATAGCCGAGAACCACCGCACGCAAGCGGGTAGCGCTGGAGCCGTCGTTCGGGTACTCGACCCAGACTGCCTTGCCGTCCGACACGAAAGCGTCCAGGCCCTGCACTCCCGGCGATGAAATCTGCAGTTCGCGGGCGCAGCGAAGCTCCCATACGTACACCGCGGCGCGTCCGGGCCCGGACCGGCCGTCGCTGTAGACGACGTAGTCCCCGTCATGTCCCATCCCGAAGAAAGCGGCATCGGACCGCAGCCCCACTTTGACGAGTGACTCCTGGCCCGCGTCGGCATTGCAGGGGGGCCAGCTCCCGTCGGGCGGTCCAGCATCCGTCGCCGTTCCGTGATCCAGCGGGCTCGCGGAATCGCTCGGTGCCGCGTCGCCTCCACGCGGGGCAAAGCCGTCGGGCGTGTCGTCACCTCCACCCTCGTATGTTCCGCCCCGGCTGCAACCGCAGCCTCCGCAATTCGCCAGGACGATGACACCCACCGCGAGGAGCGCCGCGACCAGGGCTGCGCTACGGCGACTCCGCATGGTACACCTCGAGCCCCCGCCAACCCGCTTGAAACGCATACGCACCCACGAGCTTGACCCACGGGAAGAGCCCGGCGACGTACCCGCCGACGCGCCGCGGCTCGGCGGGGTCGGAGATGTCGATGACCTCCACCTGCACCACCCCACCGCCTGACAGCGTGGCCACGTGAGCACGAGACCCGAAGAGGCTCACGGAAAAGGCCCCCCGGAGGATGGCCGTGCTCGCAATCGCTTCGGGGGCGCCGTCCTTCGGGTCGAGGACGTACACCGTTCCGCGCGCGCTGACCGCGACCAACCGGGTGCCAGCCGCCGCGACATCCAGGATTGGCTCGTGCCCTGGCGCCTCCCACGAGCCGCTTACTGTGGGGCCGGCCTGGTTGGCAAGGTCGACGACCTGTACTCCGTTCGGCCCCGCCGCGACGAACAGCATCTGGCCGAGAGCTGCGAGCCCGCTGACGAGCCCCGGAACGTGAATCCGCGCACTGGCCCGGGCCTGATGCGGATCGCGCAGATCGACCATCCACACGTTGTGGTGGCCGGCCGTCGCAACGTACGCGTGGCCGTCGGTCGCGGCCACCCGATACGGCAAGGGTAGATTCACCCGATCCGTCTGCACCGGCGCGGCTGGGACCGAGAGGTCCAGCACCGCGAGACCGGACGGGCCGGCCACAACGGCCAGACTGCCGCTCACGGCCACATCCACGAACGGTCGACCGACCTTGAAGGTCGCTACTTGGCGCAGTTCGGCGAGGTGCGTCTGGAGCGAGTAGTCGGACGGCAGTGCAGGGTCGAAGCCTGGGGCCGGCGAGAGCCGGACGTGGTAGGTCACCCCGGGCTGGGCGAGGAACGCCGCCTCCTCAGTAGTGGCGCCTCGCGCCTGAGCAACCGGGAACAGCTCGGTTTCCTCGATGGTCAAGCCCAGGGCCTGGGACGACGACAGCTCTGCCAGCGTGAGCTGACCTGGGTAGGCGGCCCCGGCATCGACGGGCAGCAGCCCGATCTCCGGCGGGAGCTCGGCCGAGAAGGCGCTCGTGAGCGCGCCGTCGCCCGGGGTTAGCGTCACGGGCTGCGGGCTCTTCTGCCAGACCCCCGTGCGCGTTGCCAGGCGCCACACATCCGTGGCCGCCTGTCCGGCGGTCTCCCCGCCGGTAATCAGCAGGCCCGCGCCCAGGCGGTCGTACGACAGCAGCGCGTTCGCGCGCCCTGCTGGCGCCGCGCCGCCCTCGCCCGCCAAGAGCTGCCACGCGCCGGTCTTGAGGTCGAGCCGCCACGCGTCGCTCAGGGCCTGCTTGCCTGCGGCCCCCCCGTAGACGAACACCGCGTCGCTGGCAGGCTCGAGCAGCATGGCGTGATCGGCGCGCGGTGCCAGCGGAGTGGTCACCGGTCGCGGGTACATGCCGAGTTCCGCAAAGTCAAAACTGTACAGGGACGCGCTCTCGCTGCCCTCGGATCGTCCGCCGAAGACTAACAGCCGGTCCCGACGCACGTCTAGCGAGGCGGAGTAACCGGTCAGGTCTGCCGGTATCGGCAAGGTGCCGAGCCGCCGCCACGTGAGCGCGGTCAGCGAGTACGCCCACAGGTCATTGCGCGCACTCCCATCGGGCAGGAGGCCGCCGAGCACCAGCACCCGGCCGCGGTTGGCGTCAAAGAGTACGTGCGGTGCGCGGCGGGGCCCCGGGACCGTTTCGTAGTTGCTGGGCTTCGTGCCCTGAGGTGGCGCAACCCACGCGTTGCCGAGATCCGGGAGGCCGATCCAGAGGGCCCCACTGAGCGTGCCGTCCGCTCGCTCTCCTCCGAAGGCAAACACCGCTCCGACCTCGGGCTGGGTGCCCCCCAGCAAAGCGCCCGGTACTGCCCCCGCGGCTACCCCGAACTCCTTGACGTCGAAGGGCGCCTGGCTCTCGGTCTCGTAGGCGCTCGCGTAACTCAGCGGGCTGACGTCGAAGACTGCCCCCGAGCGCGCGTCGAGCCGCGCGAGGAAGGCGGCGCCCGCGGCCACGTCGTACTGAAGCAGCCAGGTCCGTGCGTCGAAGCGCTCGATCAGGGTGTCGCGCGGGTCGTATTCGTTGATGCCCCGGGGGAACGGATCACTCAGCATCGGTTGCCGGCCGACCACGAACTGGACGCCCACTCGGAAGGGGTCTGTGAATCGCTTGTGCGCGTCGTCGAAGCCGTCCGCTGGCTGCGCGCGCCACGCGCCGCGTAGCTCGGCGAGCGACTGGTTCAGGCGGCCACCCAGCAAAGCGCCGGTGTCCGAATCGACGGTCTCCGCCCAGCTCCAAGTCAAGCCATGACGGCGGGTGAGCTCACAGTTGGCGTCGGCTAGCGCGCATCGCTGGAAACTCCAGTACTTGTCTGCGCAGGAGTTGGACTGCGGGAACTTGACGGAGGTGCATTCCGGCGCGGGGATCGGGTCCCACGCGTTGTTCGCCACACCGCCGACGGGCTGCTCACGGTCGCGAGGACACAGACGCTTGCACTCGTCGGTCCAGGCCGTCCCTCCGGGGCATGGGCAAACTCCGACCGTAGTGTAGCGCCCGACGGCATCCACCTTGTCGGGCCATCCGTCACCGTCCGTATCAACGGGCTTGCCCCCGACGAGGCGTGTGTCAATGCTGAACGACCGCCCGACTTCGACGACGTAGCCACTCCCCCGCCGACTTGGCTCCACGCGTAGGAACTGGAGCGCCTCCTGCCCACAGCCTTCACGCTGGTCGGGGTTGGAGTAGAGCTCCTCGCAGACGGCGGTGTCGGGGACGCAGCCGGATGCCGTCTGCATGCAGAGCCGCTCGGCTGCGCATTTTGGATGCCTCGCGTCCACGCAGTTGTCATTGATGGTGCACTGCTGCTTGCATGGGGTCTCGGACACGGTCGTCCCGAAGAGGACATCGCAGTAGCGGCGGCACTCCGAGACTTGCGCGTAGTCGAGCGGCAGGTCGCACACACCGTCCTGGTCGAGGTCGTCCGAGCGAAGCGGGTTGAAGGGCATGCAGTCATACTGGTCGGCGATCCCGTCGCAATCCGCGTCACCGGACCCGATCGCGAGTCGCCAATCGACGACCTTCTCGACCTCCACGGCTGTCGCGGGATTGTGGACATGAGTTATCCAGTCGCAGGAGACCCCGCAGTTGGGATATTCTGGCGGGCACGTGCATGCCGGATCTACTGGATTCAGGAGCGTGCGCACATGCTGGAAGCAGGCATTCGGGAGCGGGACCTGCCCGTTGATGCCGTTGCTCGCGAGATCAAGCAAGAGTTGCTTGTTGGTTACCGTCACTCTCGGCTGGGCGCAGCATGTCGTGCCATCCGCACGAGTTTCCATGGCGGGGCAGAATCCCCGGTTGAGCTCGTACATCACGATCGCGGCGAACATCCGGTCCTCACACGTCTCTCCGTAAGTGCCGCCCCGATCGAAATGCACGTCGTCGCCGCACGAATCAGTGGGAATACCGTCTGCCACCGACATGATGCAGTCGCAGTCTCCGAAACAGATGCCCTCAGCGAGCTCGCGGCCGATGAACACCCAGAAGTCCGTGTTCAGGTTCGACGTGTCGTGCGCCGACACGCCGAGGTTCTCGAACCGGATCGACTGCGGTGGATCAACCACAGAGCCGCTGAGGGCCAACGTGACATCCGAGCCCGCGTTGCCAGGCGAGTTCAGATGGAATTGAATGCCAATGCCGAACCCGGCATTCTGACCACCGGTCTCAACGTGGCCGCGAAAATCGGGTTCCACCCACACCCTGGTCAGCCAAAACTCCATGCCCATGTTCGTCAGCGCTCCCCGGAGCTGGGAAACGACAGCGGACATGGCGGCAGCGGCCACGTCATTGGTGATGACTCTCTTCGGATTGGACGCCGGGAAGCGCCCGTGGTCACTCCACAGGAGGCGGGCGGAAGCAGCGCAGCCCGGCGGCCAGGGCGAGTCGTATGTCCATCCGGCGGAGAGCATGCGCGGGAACCAGAAACGGACAGGATCCATCGGGGCGGCCATGTTTCCATACGGACACCATATCGCCGACACATCCAGCGTGAGATCACCATCTCCGCCGCCTGTCTTGGCGGCGTGCACTTTCGCGGTCGCTGGCCAGGCGAGTTGCAGAGCGAGGCTTTCACCGCCAGCGAAGGTGGTCGAGACCGCTCCGGCCGAGACCTGAACGTCCCCCTGCGCCAGATTCGCCCAAACCATGGCCATGGGGAGCGCCACCACGGACACGATGCGCATCGCTGAAGGCGCGAGTCTCCTGCCGAATCGCGGTGTCATCCGCTTCCCTCCCTGTGCGCGGCCGGACATGCCGCACACAACCATGCTCGGCCGAGAACATGGAGCTGTCAATACCGCATGATGACCCTGGACGATGACGGGGGATGACGGGGCTATGACCGGGTGGTGGTCACTACTGCGCGGGGGCAGTGAGCGTGGCGGGCAGGAGCAGCTTGACCGTGCCGTCGTCCGCCGAGACCGCCTCGCCGCGCAGGTACAGGACGGGCTCGCCCGAGTCGGGGTCGCCGCTCGACGCCTGCTCGTAGAAGCGCACGAGCGCGCCCGCGACCGGGATGCCCTGCCAGTCGGTGACCGCCCCGGTGACGAGGGCCGCGGGCGGGAGCTGGACCTTGAGCGGCGCGGGCCCGGTGAACCGCTGGTAGGGCAGGACCCACACCGGGTACGGCGCGCCGGTCGCGGGCACCACCGTGATGTCGTAGGTGGTGCCGGCCTCGAGCATGAGCAGGAAGTTGCCGCCGGCGTCGCTCTGCATCGTGGACGGCGGCTCGTCGAGGAGCTGGACCGTGAGCCGGCCCGTGATCGGGGCGACCGCGACCGGGCGCGCGACCGCGGTCACGGTCGCGCCGCCGATCGGCGTGCCGGCGTCGTCGACGAGCGTGCCCGCGATCTGCAGCTTGCGGGACAGCACGAGGTCCGGCCCGAACCCCGCGGCGTCCACGTCCGAGGTGCCGGCGAACGCCGAGTAGGGCGAGCTCGGTCCCGGCGCCACGTGCACGTCGTACTCGCGCGGCTGCTGCGGGCCGCCGGGGGTCTCCGCCGTCTCCGGACCCAGGAGCACGAACGACACCTCGCCGTTCTCGTCGGTCGTGCCCTGGCGCGTGAACGTGCCGCAGAGGTCCGCCGCGCACGGCGCGCCCGGGTTGTAGGCCGGCACGCCCGTGAGCAGGGTCGAGAGCTGGACGAGGGCGCCGCGCAGCGGCTCCTGCTGGCCGTTCTGGGCCGGGCCGACGACCCGGTAGCTCACCGTGACCAGCGCCTTGTCCAGGAACGGCGGTAGTACGATGTCCGGCGCCGTCCATGCGCTGGTGACGACGCCGTCCGAGATGGGCGGCAGCTGCGCGACGAAGCGCGGCACGTGCGGGGCCGCGGCGGTCTCGGCGATCTCGAGCCAGTACACCCCCGGCTTCAGGCACCCATCGACGGGGCGCGTGCCGCACGTGACCGGCACCGTGAGGACGAACCGGCCGTTCGCCGAGATCGGGGGGTCCTCGCCGGGCGGATCCTCCGTGGTCGTCCCTTCCGAGGAGATCATCCGGCCCGCCGCGTCGACGACCCGGACGCTGAGGTTCGGCACCCCGCGGAGCGCCGCGTCCCGTACGCACCCCATGAGCGCGAGCGCGTCGCCGCCCCCCGCGAGCGTGAGGTCGTAGCCGACGTACGGCGCCTTCGAGGCGGGCAGGGCGACGAGCTTGGTCAGGGGCGGCAGCGCCTGCAGGTTCGTGGGCACGACGCGCAGCTCGTAGCAGTCCGACTCCGGCGTGCAGTCGGCATCGTCCTCGGTCGTCGTCGGAGGCACGCGGAGCTTGAAGCCGGCGTCGGGCGCCACCCGGCCCGGGGCCGCGGTGGTCGAGTAGATCTCGTCGGCCAGGCCGATGTGCGAGCGGCGCGACAGGGTGACCGACGCCGCCTCGCTCTGCTCGCCGCCCGCGACGATCACCCGGCCGCTCACCTCGACGGGCTGGCCGAAGCGCAGCTCCAGGTCGGGGCCGGCGATCGGGAGGCCGGTGATCTCGTTGTGCACCGGCGCGTTCGGGGCGTTGCTCGTGGGCACGAGCTCCACGGCGAAGGGGCCGGCCGGCGACGGCGCGCCAGCCTGGCACAGCCGGCCGACACATGATTCGCCGGTCTTGCAGTCGAGGATGGTGCGGCACGCGCCGTACGCGGGATCGCGCTCCTTGCATCCGCCCGCGAGCAGGGCGACGACGACGAGCACGACGCCGGCGGTCCTCATGGCTGGCACGTGAAGGACCAGAACGCCTTGTCCGAGGCCGACCCATCCGTCACGTCGCAGCCGAACTTGTCCGTGAACTCGCCGTCGGTCACGACCACGTACAGGTAGTGGGTCTCAGCGGTGAACATGTCCGACGGCTTGCACAGGGCCAGGCCCGCCGTCGCGACAGGCTTGCGCTCCGGCTTGCCATCGGTCGACGGCCCCAGCGGATACGGGTTGTCGGCGATGTGATACTCGTCCTCGAGATTGCGGCGGTAACAGAACCGCACCTCCAGGTTCTGCTCCAGATTCACATCGGCGACCGTCACCGTGAAGGACGGCCGGTCGGTCGCGCGCAGGCTCTGTTGCACCTCGAGCGCCGGGATGACGTCCTCGATGTACGGCGGCGAGTTCGGCGTCCCGCCGTCGCGATACTCCGGCTCGACGGGGATGATGCAGCCGATGGCCACCAGACTCAGCACGACGCCCACCACCAGGGGGACATGGTCCACCACGCAGCGGATCGTATGCAGCGGCCGTGCCACCGGCTTGTGCGCGGAATTCGACATTGCAAATCGCGACGTTAGGTCACGCCCTCGACGGGGCTCAGCCCGCCCGGCGCGACTTTTCCGTCATAGCACGCCCCCTCCGGTACCATCGTCTTCCAGCCCCTCGAGGTCCGGCGGCACGGCGCGGCCGTTCTCGCCCTCCTTCTCGAGATGGCGGAAGATCGTCCGCGGGTCGACGCCGAGGTCGCGCGCGGTCTTGGTGCGGTTGCCGCTGTTGAGCTCGAGGATCTCGTTGATGTAGCGCCGCTGGTACTGCTCCTTCGCCTCGGCGAGCGGCAGGATCGGCGGCAGGTTGCCCTCGTTGAGGTCCATGTCCTCGGGCCCGAGGAGCGCCTTGTCGGCGAGCACCACCGCCTTCTTCAGGCGGTTCTCCAGCTCGCGGATGTTGCCCGGCCACGTGTAGCGCTTCATGGCGATGACCGCGTTCGGCGTGAAGCCCTTCACCTTGCCGCCGTACTCGTCGGAGTAGCGGTGCATGAGGTACTTCGCGATGACCAGCATGTCCTCGCCGCGCTCGCGCAGCGGCGGCAGGTGGACGTTGACGACGTTGAGGCGGTAGTAGAGGTCCTCGCGGAAGCGGCCGCGGCGGATCTCCTCCTCGAGCTCCTTGTTCGTCGCGGCGATGATGCGGATGTCGCAGTGCTCGGGCCGCGAGTCGCCGACGCGGACGACGACCTTCTCCTGCAGCGCGCGCAGGATCTTCACCTGGAGCGACAGCGGCATCTCGCCGATCTCGTCGAGGAAGAGCGTGCCGCCGTCGGCGGCGTGGAACTTGCCGGGGCGCGTCGCGACCGCGCCGGTGAAGGCGCCCTTCACGTGGCCGAAGAGCTCGCTCTCGAGGAGGTTCTCGGGGATGGCGCCGCAGTTGATCGTGATGAACGGCCCCTTCGCGCGGATCGAGCGCGTGTGGACCTCGCGGGCGATGAGCTCCTTGCCGGTGCCGGTCTCGCCGGTGATGAGGACCGAGATGTCCGTCGTCGCGACCTTCTCGACCTTCTTGAAGACGTCCATCATCGGGGTCGACGAGCCGATGATCGACCCGAAGCGGATCTGCTCGAGCCGCTCGCTGAGGAGGCGGTTGTCGAGCTTCAGCTCGTTGAGGAGCAGGGCGTTGCGGATGATGAGCGAGGCCTGCGCCGAGAAGATCGTGAGGACGTCGAGCCGTGACTCGTCGAAGAGCTCGATGACGTTGTCGTTGCCGACGTAGATGACGCCGAGGAGGTTGCCGCGCTCGAGGAGCGGCACGCACATCACCGACGAGAGCTTGAGGTTGATGACCGACAGCGAGCTCTGGAACTCGTCGTCGTGCATCGCGTCGCTGATGATGAGCGCCTTCCGCGTGCGCACGACCTTCGCGATGATGCTGTCGGAGAGCTGCTTCACGGCGTCGGCGATGTTCTCGCGGCGGATGTTGCGCGCGACCTTCACCGCCAGCTCGCCGCCCTCCATCAGGACGAGGAAGCCCTTGTCGGCGTTGCTGATGGCGATGACCGCGTCCATCAGGCTCTCGAGGAGATCGCCGAGCTCGTAGTTGTCGAGGAGGCGCAGGCTGAAGTCGTACAGCTTCCGGTACGAGTTCAGCTCGGCCATCGTCTTCGCGGCCTCGTCCTCGGCCACCGGCTCGTCGTAGAGGCTGAAGACGAGCGCCGTGTCGCCCATCTCGATCCGGTCCTGGTGGGTCAGGCGGTGCTTCTTGCGCCGCTTGCCGTTGACCCGCAGGTCGTTGCTGCGATCGATGGACACGACGTTGAAGTCGCGGCCGTCGAAGTGGATGTGCGCGTGGCTGTCGTCGAGCGCGGGGTCCGCGAGGACGATGTCGTTCTCCTCGCCCCGGCCGATGGACGTCAGCTTCTTGTACAGCGAGTACACCTTGGGCCCCTGGCCCCTCACCTGGATGCGCAGACTAGGCATGGAAGCACTGCTCCGGTGACATCAGAACTCTCCTCGGAGGACGAGCCCTCCTGGTGCGAGGGACACGCCCGCCTTGGCGGGAGGCGGCGCCGGCCGGGGCTCCTTCACCGTCACCGTCTCGCGCGGGGGCGCGTAGACGATGGCGTCGAGGATGCCCCAGATCGCGACCGCGAAGAAGGCGCCGCCCGCGGCGATCTGCACGGTCCGCAGGGCGTCGATGGTGCTCTTGTCGTTGGGCGACCAGTGGCCCTGGTTCGCCTCGAACAGCGTGAACGCGGTGAGGCTGGTCGCGGCCAGGGCGGCCTGGCCGCCGAGGAACGCCCAGCCCTTGTGGCGCTGGCCGTTCTCGAACTGCCCGTAGCCGAAGGGGAGGAAGTGCGGCCAGCGCGCCCGGCGGTCGACGACCCGCTCGAGCACCTGGGTGCGGTCGACGTAGACTACCGGCCGCCGCGCCAGCGCCTCCTCGATGCGGCGGCGCTCCTCCTCGCGCTGCTGCCGCTCGCGCGCCGCGCGCGCGCGCTCGTCGAGCTCCCGCTTGACGGTCTCGAAGAAGGAGACCGCGGCCGGCGGGTCCGCGCCGGGGTCGAGGACGTAGTCGGGCCGGTAGCCGAGCAGGCTCACGAACTCGCGCTTCGCCGCCTCGCGGTCGTCGGTCATGAAGCGGCTCACGCCGAGGACGCGGTGCGCGTCGACGATCTGCTCCTCGGCGCCGAGGAGGATGTTCGGGTAGAGCAGGGGGCGGATGTAGCCGAGCGCGCGCGCGTACTCCTTCTTCTCATACGCCCGCCGGCCGGCGTTGAACTGGCTCACCGGATCGAGCCCCTGCGCGGCCGTCGCCAGCGGCACGAGGAGCGCGACCCAGGTGAGGACGAGTCGGCGCATCGCGTCAGTTCTTCACGAGCTTGAAGTCGAAGGTCTTCGTGCCGCCGGCGCGCACGGTCACGGTCGTCGACTGATTCCGGTATCCCGCCGCCGAGGCCCTGACCTCGACGGTGAACTCGCCCGTCTCCGACTCGGGCGGCACCGGGATCGGGATCGCGGCGCCGGGGATGGCCGACTTCAGGCTCCCGCGGACGCCGGCGCTCACCGTGGCGTTGGGCGCGTCGCAGGTCAGGACCACTCGGGCCGGATGCCATTTGAGCGGCACCTTGATCGACGCGGGCATGCCCACCGCCGCCAGCGTGACCTTGTGGTCCTGGAACGCGGGCGCGGACACGAGGAGGATGTGGTCGCCCGGCGGAATCGGGAGCGGCCCGCCGGCGTAGCGTCCGAGGCTCTTCCCGTCGAGCCGCACGATCGCGGCGGCGGCGGCGCGCGCCGGCGTCACCGTGATCGTGAGCGGGCGGGTCGCGGCCGGCGCCACCAGGACCGGGATCGGCTTGCGCAGCTTCGCCATCTTCTCGCCATTGACGAGCTGGCGCGCCGCCGCGTCGGGCCGCGCCGCGGCCGTGGCGACGTCGGGCTCCGGCACGGCCGCGTCCGACGGCGGCGCCGCCTCGGCCTCGGCGTCGACGGCGGGCGGCAGCGCCCAGCCCACGACCGGCTTGCGCGGCGCGCGCGGCCAGTACCGCAC
>DASXVK010000859.1:0-4495 GCA_036504295.1 Polyangia bacterium | reverse complement strand
GGCCTGCCCTCGACCGACTGCGCAGCCGACGCCGCCGGATCCCCGTCGAACGACAACGGGATGGCCAAGGAGGCGATCCTCGCCAACACGCCGCTCACCCTGCCCCTGCCGCCGGTCGGGACGCCTGGCAACGGCCAGGGTGCGGGTGGCGAGTTCTGCGCGAACGGCGGGGACTGACGACCCTGCGGCCGCGCGGCGCTGGGTCATCGCCCTGGGCCGCGCAGCCAGCGGTCCTACTGAGGCGCGATCGCCGCGTCGCAGGCGGACACGTACGCCGTTGCGCCCATCTGCTCGAAGGACGCGCGGGCGGAGGAGATCGCCGCCTGCGCTTCCTCACGGCGACCGCGCGCCGCCAGCGCCCGGCCCTCGTCCAGGCGCGCCATGGCCGCCCACGTCCCCATCTCGAGCGCGCCGAACCCGGCGGCCGCCTCACCGAACGCCTCGGCGGCCGCGGCGAGGTCCCCACGGGACGCGGCGCTCGTCCCCTGCGCCCAACGCCGGGCCGGGGCAACGGCGGCGCTCCAGGCGCTGATGCCCGCGGTCATCTCGTCCAGGTCCACGCCTCCGAGCGCCGCCGCGACGCGGACGAGCCGGCCGATGAGGTAGGAATACCCGGTCAGCTTGACGTTCTCCACGCCCAGGATGCGTTCGAGCCGTCGGGCGGCCGCACCGCGCCGATCGAGGAGCAGGTCGGCTTCGAGCATTGCGGTCTGGGCGTCGATCCACAGGTCGTCGACGCCATACCACGGGTCGATCGAGGTGAGCTCCTCGAGGCAGCCGCGCACGTCGTCGAGCTCGCCGCGGAGCATCGCGACCACGAGTCTCGCCGTCAGCGCTTCCGCGACGATCCCCCCAGCCGCGGAGGCGCGGGCAAGCGATAGCGCCTCGTCGGCTGCCGCGACCGTCTCGTCGAGGCGTCCGGCATCGACGCACAGGGTCGCGAGCGCCGCGCTGAGCTCCCGAACCGCCACCCCGCGCGTCCGCGCATAGCGAAGGCCGTCTGCCAGGGCCTCGTACCCTCGTCCGCAGCCGATGTCACCCGCCACGGATCCGCCGTACCAGATGGACGCGACGCCGGCCTCGCGCGCGTCGCCCGCGGCGCGTGCCAGCTCGATCGCACGGGCGAGGTCGTCCATCCCCTCCTTCTCCCCCACCTGGAGACGCGCATTGCCACGTCGCCGAAGTGTCCGGCCCGGGGTCGGCACCCCGAGCTGGTCGGCGATGGCGATCGCGCGGTCGAACAGCGCGACCGCTCGACGGAAGTCGGTTGTCGCCGTCGTCTCGACGCCCTGCTGGGTCAGGGCGAGGACGAGGTCCATCGACGGCTCGACGGACAGGAGATACGCGAGTGCATCCCGGACGGTGGCGTCCATCCGCGGGTCACGGAGCTGGAAATAGACGAGGTGGAGCTGGAGGCGCGCCCGGGCGGCTGCGCGCTCGTCACCCCGCGCCTCGAATGCCTCGATCGCCTCCTCGAGCGCGGACTGCGCAACGGTGAGGCGGCCCGCGTGGTCGGCGGCATGGGCGACATCGACGAGCAGGCCCGGACGGTCCGGGTGCCCGGCGGGCGCGAGCTCGAGGGCCCGCTCGAGGAGCGATGTGGCCGCGGTCGTGTCAAGGCCGAGGGCCCGCCGGCCGGCCGCCCAAAGCCAGCGACGGGCGGACGGCTCCACCGAGACCGCCCGGTCGACGTCGTTCGCTGTCCTCGCAAGCTCGAGGGCGGTCGCGTAGTGGTGGGCGAGCAGCTCGCCGACCTCCGTGGCACGATCGCCGGCCTTCGCCTGCAGCCAGTCGCCCGCGGCGTGGTGGCGCGCCGCCCGCTCGCTCCTCGGCAGCTGGCCGTAGGCGACGTCCCGGGCGAGCACGTGCCAGAACGCGAACTCGGACTCGCCGGCCATCGATGAGGCGGGAGCGAGCCGGACGAGCTCGATCGCGGCAAGGGCATCGAGATCGGCGCGAACGACGGCGGGTTCGCGGTCCCCCATCGTCGCGACCGCACCGGCCCAGAAGACCTTGCCGACCACGGCCGCATCGGCCAGGAGCGCCTTCCGGCTCGGCGGCAACGCGTCCAGGCGGGCGCCGATGAGCGCAGCGATCGAGTCCGGCATCGGGATGACCGCCCCGTCGCGAACGCGGTACATGCCGTCCTCGCGCACGAGTAGGTCGCGATCGGCGAGCAGCCGGACGAACTCCTCCGCATAGAGGGGATTGCCCTCCGCCCGCTCCACGATCGGCCCTCGCAGCTCGTCCGGGACGATCGTGCCCAGGAGGCCGGTGATCATCAGGCCTGTCTCGTCGTCGGACAGCGGGTGGAGATCCACCCGGACCAGCCCGGGCAGGCCCGGGGCGAACCCCGGATGGCGCTCGTCGAGGCTCGGGCGCGCGGTGAGGATGACGACCAGTGGGAGGTCGGGAGGGTGTTCGGCGAGCTGGACGAGAAACGCGATGAGCGCCTCGTCGGCCCAGTGGACATCGTCGAAGACGATCACGGCGGGCCCGTCTGCCGCGAGCGACGCCAGGAAGGATCGCCACGCCGCGAACCGCTCATCGCGGGTCGCCTCGATGCCGTCCCCGCTGCCGAGAAGCGCGAGCAGGTGCCCTCGGACCCAGTCGTGATCGAACGACCCGGTGAGGACGTGGTCGAGATTGGCCGTGGCCGTCGTGGCGTCATCGCCCTCGAGGATCCCCGCGTGCGCCTTGACGATCTCGCCCAGCGCCCAGAACGTGACGCCTTCGCCGTACGGGAGACAGCGGCCCTGGCGCCAGACGAGATTAGGTCGGTCGGTCCGCACCCGTGCCGCCAGCTCCGCGAGGATCCGGCTCTTCCCGATGCCCGCCTCGCCGACGATCGCGAGGAACGCCGGCCGCGATGCGGCCGACGCATCGGCGATGGTTGCCACGAGCCGCCCGAGCTCGGCCTGCCGCCCCACGTACGTCCCTGAGTGCGAGCGACTGAGGTCAACGCCAAGGCTGGGGAGCACCCGCAGGGCGTGGAAGACTCGAACCGGCTGCTGCTTGCCCTTGAGGACCGCGGGCGGGAGCTCCGCGTACTCGATCGCCAGGTGGGTGGACTCCCAGGTTCCGGCGCCGACCGCGACGCCGCCCTCGGGCGCGACCGACTGGATCCGCGACGCGGTGTTGATCGCGTCGCCGACGACAACCGCCTCCCCCGCCGACGCCTGCGCCCCGACGTGGACGAGGGTCTCGCCGGTGTTGATCCCGATGCGGAGGCGGAGCGGCGACCCGGCCGCGGTCGTCAGCCCGGCGGCGAGATCGGCGATGCGGATGGCCGCGCGGACGGCGCGCTCCGGATCGTCCTCGTGGGTGACGGGGGCCCCGAACACGCCGACGACCGCATCGCCGATGAACTTCTCGACGGTGCCGCCGTGGCGCTCGATCTCCTCCCGGGCGAGGGCGAAGTAGGCCCGCAGCATCCGGTCCGTGTCCTCGGGATCTGCGGACTCCGACATCGAGGTGAAGCCGACGAGGTCGCAGAACAGGGCGGTGATCGCCTTCCGCTCACCGACCGGCGCTGCTCCACGCGGGGCCGACGCGACGGCTGTGGTCGGGGGGGTCGCGGGTTCCGACCTTCCGGTGGGCAGGGCCGACCCGCAGGTGGGGCAGAACCGAAATCGCTCGGGACTCTCGGTGGCGCAGCTGGGGCACACGGCCATCGGCGAACTGTACGCATCGGAGCCGCGAAGAATCCGCCCATCCCGACGCCGCAGGAAGGGGCGTCGGGCGGCGTCGGGCGGCGGGGGGGACGGCGTCAGCCGCCCTGCTGGACCTCGTGCAGGACGTGGGCCTCGAGGCCGTGGGCCTCGCGGTGGACGCGGGTGGCGGTCGCGCGGTCGGGGGCGTCGACAAGGCAGAACACCTTGCCCTCGGCCTCGTCGACCCAGTACTGGCGGTAGTCGACGCCGTAGGCGCCCTGGACCCGGAGGTCGGCCTCGTGGGCACCGGCGACGTCGGCCGCCTTGACCCCCGGGATGTCGTGCATATCCATGTACGTAGGCATGCTGAAACACTCTCCACTTGAACCATGGTCGACCGTCGCGCGGGCAGGCTCGCATCGGTCTGGCGAGGAATACGACACGACCTGCCGGATCGGATCTCCCGCTGAGCCGGCGCATATCTGGATCCCTCCGGTTGCCTTCGCATCGACGCCAGGCGTAGGCTCCGCCTCCGATGTTGCCGGCTGCCGCTCCCGATTCGTCCTCCCCGGACGGCGGAGCGTGACGACGTGGGCTTGACCGGATCCCCGGCGCAGCTGCGGGCGCGCATCAGCTCGATCGAGGACGCCGAGCGCGCTCGCCAGTCCGCCATTCGCGCGCGCTTCCAGGAGCGATTCGGACATCCGCGGGGGCCCGCGCTCGCGCGCGAGGAGGCCGCGTGGTGGCGATCGGCGGAGGTCGCGCGGCCTGCCGACAAGCCCGGCGCCGATGCCGTGGGCGCCGCCGCGATCGACGCATACCTCGTGTCGGGGCCGACCGAA
>DASXVK010000858.1:0-7418 GCA_036504295.1 Polyangia bacterium | reverse complement strand
GCGCCGGGGACCGCCCGGCTCAAGATTGGCGCTCGTGCCCGTGCCCCTGCCCGTGCCCCTGCTCGGCATGATTGGCGCTCGTGCCCGTGCCCCTGCCCGTGCCCCTGCCCGGCAGTTTCCCCCGCGCCGGCGCAGCCGTCGGAACTGTCCGGTTGGGGGGCTTCTCCGCTCGGGGAGCGGGACTATCGGGCTTTGGGGGATTGGTGCCCTCAAGATTTCAGGCCTCGTGCATGAGCGGACCGGGGACAGGCCACGGGAAGCCGGGAAGCCGGGAAGGGTTTCTGGTTGGGTTGAGCTCTCGCCGTCTCTGGCGCGGCTGCGCCGCTTCGGCGAGGGGCAGGACGGCGCCGCGCTGCCGGGCGACTCGCACCATCCAACAACAGTTTCTCTGTCCTTCCCGGCTTCTCGGCTTCCTGTTGAGCTCCCGTCCGACGCTGGGAAGATTCGACCAATGATGGGGCGCGCGGCCCGTTGGCGGCCGTCCCGGGACTCCCCGAGGTCGGGCGGGGCGTGATCTTCGGCCCGGGGATTTGCTTCTGGCTGAGGAGGCTCACTATAGTGCGAGCGTGATGGACGCGGCGCTGACGAGGCGGCTCAGGGAGGGCGCGGACGCGGTGGGGGTGCCGCTGGAGCCGGGAGCTCTGCCGGCCTTTGGGGCGTACCTGGACCTGCTGCTCACCTGGAACCGGCGCATCAATTTGACCTCGGTCACCGCGCCGGCGGCCGTGGTCGACCGGCACTTCGTGGACTGCCTGGCGCTCGCGCCGCTCCTGCCGCACCGGACGACCCTGCTCGACGTGGGGTCGGGCGCCGGCTTCCCGGGTGTGGTGGTGGCGCTGGCTCGGCCGGACCTGCGCGTGACGCTGTGCGAGTCGCGCGCCAAGCGAGTCGCCTTTCTGCTGGCGCTCGTCAATCGACTCAAGGTCCGCGCCGAGGTGCTGCAGGTGCGAAGTGAGGAGCTCGTTGACCCGGGGGAGCGCACGTTCGATTCGGTGGTTTCCCGCGCGGTGCTGCCGCTCGAAGATTGGGCCGTGCACGGACCCGAGCTCGTCGGCCCAGGCGGTCAGCTCTGCGCGATGGTGAGCTCGGTCCCCGAGGTCGCGCCCGGCATTGACGGCTTCACGGCGGCTGACGCTGTGCGCTATGCCCTCCCCGGCGGGGCCCAGCACGCTATCCTGCGCTGGCGGCGGCTCGCGTCACAGTCGCTGGTCCGCTGAGATGTTCCACGTGGAACATCTCGGACCACCCCGCCCTCGAGATGTTTCACGTGGAACACTCCTCGGATGAGTAAACGTTTGTAATCACGTAGGTTAACAAAACCTACTTGCCCACACAGAACCGGCTGAAGATGGCGGCCAGCACGTCCTCCGTCAGCCCCTCCCCCGTGATGGTCCCGAGCGCGCGCCCGGCCCGCCGCAGCTCGAGCGCCACCACCTCGCCGGGTACGCCGTCCCGCGCCGCCGCGCTCGCCGCCTCGGCCGCCGCCGCCGCCTCGAGCAGCGCGTCCCGCTGCCGCGCGCTCGCGACCACCACCAGCTCCTCTGCCTCGCCGTTCCCCAGCCCGACCCCGCCGGCCGCGAGCACCTCGCACCGCAGGTCCGCCAGCCCGGCGCCCGTCACCGCCGACGTGACCACCTGCCCTGCCGCCCAGACCGGCCTCGGCGCGTCGCCCCCGCCAAGGTCGCACTTCGAGCGGACCAGCACCCGCCCCGCCGCCGCCCCCGCCGCCCGCCAGACGGCGGCATCGCGCTCGCTCACCGCCCCCGCCTCGACCACCACGACCACCACGTCCGCGCCCGCCGCCCGCCGCTGCCCCAGTGCCGCCCCCCGCGCCTGCACCCCCTCGAGCTCCGCGCCCCCTGCCCCCGCGGTGTCGATGAGCGTGACCGGGACCCCGTCCCACACCACCTGCGCCTCGACGTAGTCGCGCGTCGTGTGCGGCGCCGCGTCCACGACCGCCCGCTCCTCCCCCACGAGGGCGTTGAGCAGGCTCGACTTGCCCACGTTCGGACGGCCGACGAGCGCCACCTCGAGTCCCTCGCGCACGGCCCGCCCGCCGCGATAGGTACCGGCGAGCGCCCGGGCCCGCGCCCCCACGTCCGTGGCGGCCACGCCCACCGTCGCCGCCGTCGCCCCCACGTCCTCGTCTTCGGGAAAGTCCAGCTCGGCCTCGACCTCCGCGAGCGCCTCCACCAGCCGCGCGCGGAGCCCCCGCACCCCCTCTCCGAGCTCGCCCCGGAGCTGCTTCTGCGCCTGCCGCAACGCCCGCTCGCTCCGGGCCGCGATGACGTCGGCCACGGCCTCGGCCTGGCTCAGGTCGAGGCGCCCGTTGAGGAAGGCCCGCCGCGTAAACTCCCCCGGCCCGGCCAGCCCCGCCCCCGCCCGCCGCGTCGCCTCGAGCAGCGCCGCCACGTTCGCGACCCCCCCGTGTCCCTGCAACTCGGCCACATCCTCCCCGGTGTACGACCGGGGGGAGCGCATCAGAAACGCCATCACCTGGTCGAGCGCCGCGCCCGTCGAAGGGTCGTAGGCCCGCCCCACGTACACCCGCCGCTCCTCGAGCGCCGCCGGGAGCGGCCGTACGATCCGCCGCAACACCGCCTCGGCCAGCGGCCCGCTCACGCGCACGATGCCGACCCCGCCGCTGCCCGCGCCGGTGGCCACCGCCGCGACTGTATCGCTGTCGCGCCTCACGCGCGCGCCGCCCGCGCCCCGGTCAGAGCTTCGCGGGCTCGGGGATGATCAGCAGACGCCGGAAGCTGCCCTCCCCTTCGCTGCGCGTCGTCACTCCCGGTACCTTGTCGAGCGCCAGGTGGATGATCCGCCGGTCGTGCGGGCTCATCGGGTTGACCGTGATCACCCGCCGCGTGCGAACCGCCTTCTCCCCGAGGCGCAGCGCCAGCTCGACGAGCGAGTCGGCCCGCCGCCCCCGGTAGCCCTCGCTGTCGACGATGATGGCCTTGCGCGACTCGCGCTCCCGGTTGACGATCTTGTTGACGAGGTACTGCAAGGCGTCGAGGGTCTGGCCCTTCTTGCCGATGACGAGCCCGGCCTCGGAGCCGACCACGTCGAGCACGATGCGCTCGTCGTCCTCGGACACGCAGATGCTCGCCTCGATGCCCATCCGGCTCAGCATGCCCCACAGCGCCTCGCGCGCCTCGGCGGCCTTGCCCTCGAGCACGACCGTCGCGGCCGGCGCCGGCGGCGCCTCCCCCGACGGGGCGCGCTCGCTGTCCAACGGCTGAAACTCGTTCGGATCAGCCACGACGTCCTCCGCTTCTTGAGCTCCCGCGATCTTCGCCGCGCCGGGCGGAGCCGACCCGCCTCCCCCGTGGGCCGCCCGTCGCGTTACGCCGCTGCCGTACCACAATCCCGCACCCCGCGCAAGGACGGCCGGGAGCGCCTCAGCCCTTGCGCTTGCCGCCCTTGGGCGCCGGCTTCGGCGCCGGCTTCGGCGCCGGCTCCGCCGGCACCGCCACCAGCGCGCTGCCGCCGTCCTGGCGGTTCATCCACACCTGATGCCCCATCGACAGCAGCGTGTTCGTGAGGATGTAGAGCGTGAGGCCGGACGGCACGAACAGCGTGAAGGCCGTGAACATCACCGGCATCATGTACATCATCATCTTCGCCTGCTGGTTGTCCTGCGGCGTCGGCGAGATCTTCTGCTGCACGAACATCAGCAGCCCCGTGACCACCGGCATGACGAAGTACTTGTCCGGGGCCGTGAGGTCGTGAATCCACCCGATGAAGGGCGTGCGGTACAGCTCGACCGAGACCTGCAGGGTCGAGTACAGCGCGAACCAGATCGGCATCTGCAGGAGCATGGGCAGGCACCCCGACAGCGGGTTCACCCCGTGCGCCTTGTAGAGCGCCATCATCTCCTGGTTCAGCCGGGCCTTGTCCTCCTTGTACTTCTCCTGCAGCGCCGTGATCTTCGGCTTGAGCTTCGCCATCTCCTTCATCGACCGCATGGACTTCTGGGTCCAGTACAGCGTGATGAGCTTGACGAAGATGGTCAGCAGGATGATGGCGAGGCCCCAGTTGCGCACCCCGCTCTGGAAGAACTTGAGGATCCACAGCAGCGGCTTCGCGATGAAGGCGAACCAGCCGAAGTTCACCGCCTCGCCCAGGTGCGGGTCCTGCCCGGCCACGGTGACCGCGTCGAGCAGCTTGATGCTCTTGGGCCCGGCGAAGACGACCAGCGGGTAGGTCTCGGTCGCGCCGTCGGCCAGCGCGCGGGGCGCCCACAGCAGCACCGACTCGAGCTGGTCGCCGGGGCGACCCTCGACGCGGCAGGCGCGCTCGCGATCCTTCTCCGGCGTCGGCACCACCGCCAGGAGGAAGTACTT
Source organism: Polyangia bacterium (assembly GCA_036504295.1). GTDB lineage: Bacteria > Myxococcota_A > Polyangia > JACRCY01 > JACRCY01 > DASXVK01. The sequence goes on along the minus strand of DASXVK010000858.1, from coordinate 3,069 downwards.
CTCGTCGATGCCCGTCCAGCGCACGTCGCCGTTCTTGTGGACCGGCTTCTTGACCAGCTCGTCGTGGCCCTCGCGCTCGAGCGAGCCGTTCGCGTAGCACGCGCCCGACACCACGTTGCGCGGCGGCTTGAACCAGCCCCCGGCCTTGTCCTCGGGGTGCTGGTAGCCATAGAGCGCCACGCCGCTGCGCAGCTCCGGGTCCCGCTGCCCGGTGCGGTTCGTGACCGCCACGGTCAGGTTCACGAGGTAGCTCTGCGGGTCGTACTGGTAGCGCTTCTCGACGTGCGCCGTCGGGCCGTCCCAGACGAAGATCACCTCGCGGTCGGTCTTCTTCGCGACGGTGTAGACGGCGTCGTCGGGCACCCGCACGGTCGCGCCCCGGAAGCTCGTCCGCAGCGGCAGGTCCTGGCTGCTCTGCGAGCGCACCAGGTCGAGCGGAAGCGCGCGCCCGTTGCGCTCCTCCTTGTACTGGGGGTCCGTGAGGATGAAGTGCTTGAGCGCGCCACCCCAGGACGTCAGGGTGGCCCGGAACTTCGCCGGGGTCTTCGGGTCGAGCGGAATCTCGACCAGCTCCTCGGGCGCGCGCGCCCCGGCGGCCTGCGACGCCGGCGCGGCGGCCGACGCCGGCGCCGGGGCCGACGCGGACGGCCCGAAGATGCTGCGCTGGGACGCCGGCCCCGACGCCGGTCCCGAGGGCCCGCTCGCGACCGCGGCCGGCTTGGGCGGCGGCGCCGGCGGCCACACCTTCGCGGAGATCCACAGCCACGCCCACATGGCGGCGAGGCTGATGCCAATAGTGAAGATTACGCGCTTGTCCATACCGCTGCTCCTACGGCTCCCGCAGACGCGACATCGAGTGGGGCCCGGGCGGCAGCACTGGGTCGTACCCGCCGCGGCACAACGGATGGCAGCGCAACAGCCGCCAGAGCGCCATCACGAGGCCCCGCCCTGCCCCGTGCAGCTCGATCGCCTCGCGCGCGTAGTCCGAACACGTCGGCAAGAACCGGCACGTCGGCCGCTTGAGGGGCGACAGATACCGCTGATAGAAGCGGATCAGACCCAGGAAGAGCCTGCGGAAGCTCATGGCGCCCGTGTCACAATCTCTTGGCTGCGCGCAGCAACTCGTCCTCGACCGTCCGAGAATCGAGATCTTGCATACCGCGTTTGATGAGCACGACCACGGCCTGGCCACGCGGGAAGGCCGCGCGGTGGCGCCGGTACACCTCGCGCACCGAGCGCTTCAGCCGGTTGCGCACCACCGCGTTGCCCACCTTCCGCGTCGCCGTGATGCCGAGCTTCTGCCCGTCCGCGCACTCGCTGACGAAGAGAATGAAGTGACCGGTGTGAACCTTGCGCCCGTGGTCCTGGACGCGCCGGAACTCCGAGCGTCGCCGCAGCCGGAGCGTCTTGGGAAACGCCTCGGGGTGCGCGCCGCCGTGTGCGTCCTTCTCGTCGGGCGATGTGGACATGTGCGTCGGCTCCCCCGCTGCCGCGCGGGGATCACCGTGGGCGGCGCGCCCGCGCTGCGGCGGCCGTCTGTCACAATGTGGCCGGCCGCCGGCCCTCGCCGTCGCTGGCAGGGCCGGACTCTGGCCGCCCACGGGGGCGAGGAGCTGCTGCTCGTGCAGGGGCTACTTCTTCGCGACTACGACGACCAGGTGCTTGCGTCCACGGCTGCGTCGCCGGTTGATGACCGCCCGGCCGGCACGCGTGCGCATCCGCTGGCGGAAGCCGTGCGTGCGCTTGCGGCGCTTGTTGTGCGGCTGATAGGTGCGTTTCACGGCTTCAACCTCCGTCGAAATCCATCGGCCCCGCGGTCTTCAGGCCGCGCGGCGACCACTCACTCGGGTCTTCTGAGAGTGTGCGAGAGGAGGGGCTTGTACCAACAATCACGCACCCTGTCAAGCACCGTCGAGATCCGTCCTGGATCCACCCGCGCTCCCGCGGCGCGCGCGTCGCAGACCGGCGGATCGGATCGCCGGCTGATCGCGCAAGGCCGCTCCCCATGCGGCCTAGCGCGATCGGGATCGCTCAAACCGCGCTGCCAAGCCAGCGCGAAGCACCGGCGCGATCTCACCTCCGATTTCGTGTGGCGTTTTGGTACATTGCCGGACCCGCCCGCGGACGGCCCTGATCAGCGGTCCGGGGACCGAGATCGTTTTTCGCCATTTCCGCCGTGATCTCGCAGCGATCAAAAATAGCGGCTTGAATCGTATCTGGCGCTTTGATAAGCGTACAACACGTTCCGTCGCAGCCACGCTTCGAGCAAATGATGACCACGCAGCGGCAGCCATCGCTTCAGGGTAAGTCCTCACGGGGGGTCCCCTGGGCGGCTCAGCCAGTGTTGGGTGTGGGCGGGGATCGGTAGTCTCAGCACACATCAGCGATGATGCACACGGTTATCCACAGGCTGTGGATAAGTTGTGGATTGCTGTGCTCTACACCGGGGTTCGGGAGAACAGGATGTCTCGCATCTGGGATAACGCTCTCGCGACGCTCGAAGATTGCATCAAGCCCCACGAGTACGAGCTCTGGTGCCGCCCCATCGTGTGCACCGGCATCAGTGATGACGAGATCACGCTGCAGGCGCCGAACGCGTACCTGCGCACCTACTTCAGCTTGAACTACCTCCCCCTCGTGTACGACCGGCTCGAGACCGAGCTCAAGCGCCGTCCGCGGGTCACCTTCCAGCCCGATGGCGCGCCCGCGGCCAGCGACGAGGTCGAGCCGCCCCCCGCCCTGCCCGCGGCGCCGGCGCCCGCCCCGACGCCCGGTCTCGAGGCGGTGGAGCCGCCCGCCGGGCCGAGCGACGTCGTCCCGCACTACACCTTCGACACCTTCGTCGTGGGCCCGTCCAACCAGCTCGCCCACGCCGCCGCCCGGGCCGTCGCCGAGCACCCGGCGACCAAGTGGAACCCGCTCTACATCTACGGCGGGGTCGGCCTCGGCAAGACGCACCTGCTCATGGCCATCGCGAACGAGATCCTGCGGCGTAACCCGGGCTGGCGGGTCAGCTACGTCTCGACCGAGCGGTTCGTCAACGAGTCCATCGCGGCCATCCAGTCCCAC
>DASXVK010000857.1:0-5439 GCA_036504295.1 Polyangia bacterium | reverse complement strand
GCGCGGCGCCCGCCGCGCCGTCCGCGCCCGTGCCGCCCGGGGCGGCGGTCGTGCCGTTCGACGTCCGCCTGCTCGCCGAGGTGTGCCGCGCGAGCGCCGCCGATCTCGAGACGCCGGCCCCGCCCGAGCCCGAGCCGGCGGCGGCCGCCACGCCTCCCGCGGACGCCACGGCCACGCCCGTCGCGGCGTTCGTCACCCGGGGCCTGCTCGACCCCGGCGAGCGCGGCTCCGGCCTGGCGGTCGGCCCATCGGGCGCGCTGCTCTGCCGCGTCGACGGCACCATGATCCTGCGCCTCGACCGCGGCGCCGCCGTGACCGGCGAGCTCGAGTTCGCGGCCGCGGTCCGCCGCGTGCGCGGCCGCAACACCGAGGAGCCGCTCGGCGGCGAGACCCCGCTCTATGTCGTGCGCGGGGCGGGCGCCGTCCTCTCGCTGCCGTGCGGACGCGGGCGCTTCGTCGCGCTCACGCTCGACGACGACATCGTCTACGTGCGGGAGGAGGCGGTCTTCGGCTTCAGCGACGAGCTGCACTGGGAGGCCGGGCGCATCCCCGGCCTCGCCGCCGCCTGCCCGATGCTGCAGCTGCGCGGCCGCGGCGCGCTGGCGCTCTGGATCGAGGGCACCCTCACCCCCGTCAAGCTCGAGCGCGGCCAGAGCATGGGCGTGGACGCGGCGGCGCTCTACGGCTGGGTCGGGCGGGTCGTCCCGCACGCGCTCGCCGTGCCCGGCACCGGTGGCCGCCACGTCGGCTGCACGGGCGAGGGCGTGCTCCTCCTCCAGGATCCAGGCGACACCCCGCGGTAGGCGCCCGCCGGCCCGGCGCCGCGCCAGGAGATCGCATGCCCCGACGCAAGCTGCGTGACGAGTTCACCAACCTGCCGAACATCCTGACGATGCTCAGGGTGGTGGTGATCCCGTTCGTGCTGTACTTCATCGACAACCGCAGCCAGGTGCGCAGCTTCATCGCGATGGTGCTCTATCTGGCCGCCTCGGTCACCGACTTCCTCGACGGCTATCTCGCCCGCAAGCGCGGCCAGGTCAGCATCCTCGGCAAGTTCCTCGACCCCCTCGCGGACAAGCTGATCGTCATGGCGGCGCTGGTGGTGCTCGTCGACGTCGACCGGCTGCCGGCGTGGCTGGTGGTCGTCCTGCTCGCCCGCGAGCTGGCGATCACCGGGCTGCGCTCGATCGCGTCCACCGAGGGGCTCGTCATCCCCGCCGGGCAGGAGGGCAAGTACAAGACGGCGCTGCAGCTCGTCGCCATCTCCTTCCTCCTCGTCCACTTCCGGTACCCGATGCTGGGGACGCGCCTCTGGGTCGACTTCCACGTCGTCGGCCTCTACACGCTCTACGTGTCGCTCGGCTTCTCCGTGCTCTCGGCGTTCAAGTACCTGCGGCTCTTCGTCCAGGCGAGCGAGGCGAAGGACGCCGCGCCCGAGGCCCCGGCCGCCCCCGTCACGCGGCCGTGACGGCGCGGCGGCGGCGCCGGAGCACGACCAGCATCACCGCCGCGGCGAGCGCCACGGCGAGGCTGAGGGCCTGCGACACCGAGAGGAAGCTGAGCGCGCTCTCGGGCAGCCCGACCGCGGCGTTGAACGCGCGCGTGGGCAGCTCGAGCACGTAGCGGCGGCTCGCGTCGCCGCGGAACACCTCGACGACGGCGCGCAGGACGGTGTAGGCGAAGAGGTACACGAGGAGGAGCTGGCCGTCGAAGCGCTTGCGCGGGCGCAGCCAGAGGAGCGCGGCGAAGATGCAGAGCTCGCCCGCGGCCTCGTAGAGCTGCGTCGGGTGCAGGGGGCCGGTGGCGGTGGCGCCGAGCGGCAGCAGGCCGGCCTCCCACAGGTCGTGGAACGCGAGGCTGCCGGGGCCGAGCGGGCGGCCGAGCGCGCCCGCGGCCGGCTTGCCGAAGCAGCAGCCGGCGGCGAAGCAGCCGACGCGGCCGAAGAAGTGGCCGATGGGCACCGCCGGGATCATGACGTCGGCGACCCGCAGGAACGACATCCGGCGCCGGCGCAGGAACCAGGCCCCGACGAGGAGCGCGCCGATGAGGCCGCCGTACCACGTGAGGCCGCCCTCCCAGAGCTTCAGCGGGGTGAGGCAGTCCCACGCGGCGCGGCCGGGGCTGCGGGGGCCGCCGTCGCCGCGGCAGAGCGCGACGTAGTGGCCGAGGTCGGTCAGCACGTAGAGCAGGCGCGACCCGAGGAGGCCCGACACCATCAGCCAGAAGCCGAGGTCGAGGACGCGGTCGGCGTTCAGCCCCTCCCGCCGGGCCTGCCGGGTGGCGAGCACGATGCCGGCGAGGAAGCCGACGGCGATGAGGACGCCGTAGGTGTGCACGCTGCCGCCGGCGATGTGGCAGAGGTCGGGGAGCAAGGTTACCGGGAGGCGCTCTCGGCCGCGGCGGCGGCGCGGCCGAACCGCCGCAGCAGGACGACCGCGACGACGAAGAGCGGGATGGAGATGAGCTGCGAGGTCGACAGGACCGAGAAGAGCACGCCGCGGTCGTCGGCGCGCAGGATCTCGACCGCCGAGCGGAGCACCGCGTACAGGAGGAGGAACGTGAAGAAGATCTGGCCGTCGAAGCGCTTGCGCGGCCGCACCCAGAAGTAGACGATCGCGAAGATCGCGAGGCAGCCGAGGGCCTCGTAGAGCTGGGTCGGGTGGACCGGCAGCGCCTCGGGCGCGCCGGCGGGGATGAGGCCGGCGTCGACCTGCGCCCGCCAGGCGGAGCCGCGGCCCGGGAAGTGGGCGCCGAAGGAGCTCGTCGTCGGCCGGCCGAAGCAGCAGCCGTTGAGGAAGCAGCCCATGCGGCCGTAGAAGAGGCCGAAGGGGATGCCGTAGCCCGCGACGTCGGTGACCTTCCACATCGGCAGGCGGTGGCGGCGCAGGTACCACAGGCCGAACGCGGAGGCGAAGAGGAAGCCGCCGTAGTAGGCGAGCCCCCCGCGCCACACCTTGAAGACGACGAGGCAGTCGCGCGGCGGATAGCAGACGTGACGCAGCGGGTCGCACTGGTAGTCGGTGAGCCCCGAGCCGGTCGCGTACTTGGACAGCGAGCACGTGAGGTCCGAGGCGCAGCGCACGACGCGGGCGTCGATGGCCTCGACGGCGCGGGGGTCGAGGCAGAGGTTCACGTACTCGTGCAGGTGCCCGTCGGCGATCACGTGCAGGAAGCGGGCGCCGATGATGCCCCAGACCACCATCCAGATGTTGAGGTCGAGCATGCGGTCGCCGTCGAGGCCCTGGCGGCGCACGTCGCGGATGGAGAAGAGCGCGGCGAAGGCGAAGCCGACGACGAGCAGGGCGAAGTACGAGTAGATCTCGAGGGGGCCGAGGCCCGGCAGGTCGATCGGGACGCGCCAGAGGATCGGCTTCATGGCGCGGCCGGCGGCTCGCCGCCGTCGAGCGGGGCCCCGGCGGCGGCCGAGGGCGCGCCGCCCGCGAGCGGCGCGCGGGCGGCGGCCGGCGCGCGCGCCGGGATGAGCTCGAGGGCGATCATGAGGACGCCCAGCGTGATGGCGGCGTCGGCGACGTTGAACGTGGGCCAGTGGTGCGGGCGGCCCATGAGGTGCACGTGCCAGTCGATGAAATCGACCACGTAGCCGTAGCTGACGCGGTCGATGAAGTTGCCGGCCGCCCCGCCGCAGACGAGCGCGAGGGCGACCCGCAGGCGGCGCTGCTCGCTGGCGGCGCGGCTGTAGGTGAGCAGGATGAACGCCATCGCCAGCACCGAGACCCCGGCGAAGAAGGGGCGGCGGACGCGCTCGCGCACGTCGGCGAAGAGGCCCCACGCGGCGCCGGGGTTGCGCACGTAGCGCAGGTCGAAGCCCGGCATGACGCGGACCACGCGCCCGCGCAGGTTGCGCTCGACGTAGCGCTTCGTCGCCTGGTCGTCGGCGACCACCGCGGCGACGATGACGACGAGCAGCAGGTAACGGCGCAGTCCGCGCGAGCGCGCGGGGCGGGCGGCTTCGTCCATCGGTGGGTCAGGGTAGCAGGGCCGGGGAGGGCGGGCAAACGGGGCGGGCGAGGGGGCCGGCGCGAATGCCGTAACGCGCCGCCGCCGCAGGCGCGGTTCCGCGCAGTAGGCCCACGCCCGGCAGGACAACAGGGAGACGGTGAGACGGGGAGCAGGTCAGGTCGCGTTGGCGCTGGCGTCATGCACGACGCGTCGGCCATGGGCCAAAAGAGAAAGATCCTCCTCGTCTCCTCGTCTCCCTGTTCAATCCATGCCTCGCGTCTGCCCCTACTGCGCGCAACTGCACCCGCCGCCGCAGGCGCGCCGGCGTCGGGCCCGCGACCGCGCTAGACTCCCGGAGAGAACGTGCGCGACCCGTCCTCCGGAGAGTCCGGCGCCGCGCCCCGGCAGTTCGGCCGCTACCGCGTCGTGCGGGCGCTCGGCGCCGGGGCCATGGGTGACGTGTACCTCGCGCACGACGAGCTGCTCGCGCGCGAGGTCGCGATCAAGGCCGTGCGCCTCCTCGGTGCCGGCGAGGTCGTGGCCGAGGCGTTCCGCGCGCGGTTCCTCCACGAGGCGCGCGCCGTCGCGGCGCTCGCGCACCCGAACGTGGTGCGCCTCTTCGACCTCGGCTTCGAGGGTGGCACGCCCTACCTGGTCATGGAGGTCGCGAGCGGACCGTCGCTGCGCGAGCGCCTCGCCCGCGGGCGGCTCCTCTCGGGCGTGGAGGCACGGGCGCTCGGGGTACAGATCGGCCGGGCGCTCGAGGCCGCGCACGCGCAGGGCATCCTGCACCGGGACGTCAAGCCGGGGAACGTGCTCGAGGCCGAGCCGGGCACCTGGAAGCTGGCGGACTTCGGCGTCGCGCGGCTGCCGGACTCGGCCCTGACCGTGACCGGGCAGTTCGTCGGCTCGCCCGCGTACGCGCCGCCCGAGGCGCTGCTCGCCGGCGAGTTCAGCCCGGCGACCGACGTCTACGGGCTCGCGGCGACCCTGTACGAGGGGCTGTGCGGCGCGACGCCCTACGGGGACCCCGGCGGGGTGAGCGAGGCGGCCCGGGCGCGCGCGCGCGAGCCGGTACCCCTGACCGCGCGGCGCGCCGACGTGCCGCCCGAGGTCGCGCGCGTCGTCGCCCGGGGGCTCCGGCGCGATCCGCGCGCCCGGCCCACCGCGGGCGAGCTCGCGGCGGAGCTGGCCGACGCGACCGCGGCGGGTGCGCCCCTGCCGCCCGCGCCGGCGGCAGCGGCGCGGCCTCGGCGCCGGCACCCGCGCGCGGCCGCGCTCGCGCTCGCGGGGGCGGCCGCGGCGCTCGCGCTGGCCGCGGGGCTCGTCGCCGGCCTCGGCGGGTGGGGACCCGGGCGTGGGGCCGCGCGCGGGCCCGCGCGCGCCGACGCGGGGGCGCCAGCGGATCGGCGGTCCGTCGCGGCCGGCGTCCGCCCGCCGCGGCTCGGCCCCGCGGAGCGGCGCGTGCTGGCGGAGCGC
>DASXVK010000856.1:0-5972 GCA_036504295.1 Polyangia bacterium | reverse complement strand
GGCGGCCTGGTCCCGCCGGAGGTCGTGCGCGCCTTCGCCGCGCGCGCCGGCGTCCCCGACTCGACGCGCGCGCTCGGCTGGGACACGCCGTCGGCCGCGGGCTCCTCGTCGGGCGAGCGGTTCCCGCGCGCCGCGATCGGGCACCTCGGCTACACCGGCGGCTCGCTGTGGATCGCGCCGGCCCGGGGCCTCGTCGTGGTGCTCCTCACGAACCGCGTGCACCCGACGGCGGCGAACGTCGCCATCCGCGCGCTCCGCCCGGCGCTGCACGACGCGGTGATGGCCGACCTCGAGAGCCGCGTCACGGCTCGTAGGTGAGCACGGCGCCGCCCTCGCCGACGACGAGCGCGCGGCCGGGGCTCAGCCACGTGACGTCGCCGAGGTAGCCGTCGAGGCCGCTCGACACGTCGGCCCACGTGGCGCCGCCGTCGCTCGTGAGCAGCGCCGTCCCGTGCGCGCCCACCGCGACCGCGCGCGTCGCGTCCGCGAACGCCACCGCGTAGAGGTCCTCCTGGGTGGGCGAGGACGCCACCGCGAAGCTCACGCCGTCGTCGGTGGAGACGAGGATCGTCCCGCCCTCGCCGACGACGACCCAGCGCCCGCCCGGCGCCGCCGCGGCCTCGGTCCACCACTGCCGCATCTCCGGCGTGGCGACGGCCGTGAAGGTGTGCCCGTCGGTGCTGCGGCCGACGTAGTTCCAGTAGCCGGTCGCGAGCCAGGTGCCCGCCTCGCTCACGGCGACGCCCGCGGCCTGCGCCGGGTAGCCGTCGAGCGTGATCATCGAAGCGGCGGCCCACGTCGCGCCGCCGTCGTCGCTGACCGCGGCGACGGTGTAGCCGCCGCCCACGACGCGCGTGGCGTGGCAGGCGACGAAGTTGAGGTACGCGTAGGGGAACCAGGTGGAGCCGAGCGCGGGCACGGCGGCCTGGCGCGCCCAGGTCGCGCCGCCGTCGGCCGTCGTGACGAGCGCGCCCTCCCCGACCGCGACGCCGGCGCCCGACGGCAGCAGGCACACCCCGCTCAGGTTCGGCGGGAAGCCGCCGCCGATCGCACCGACCTGGGCCCAGCCGCCCGCCGCGTCGCGGCGCCACAGCGCGCCGCCGGTGCCCGCGGCGACCACGGCGCCGCCGGCCGCGGGCGCCGCCTCGATCAGGCTCGTGGCCGCGCCGAGGTCCTCGCGCGCCCACCCGGCCGCGAGCGCGCCCGCCGCGGGACGCTCGCCGCGGTCGAGCCAGCGGAACAGCTCGCGGTAGTGCCAGCCGTACAGCTCGTGGCCGGTGTCGCTCTCGCGCACGAAGACCCGCTCCGCCGGCAGCCCGTGGCCCTCGAGGAACGCGAGCAGGTCGCGCTGGTAGTCGAACATGTAGTCGCGGTAGCCGGTCGTGGTGTAGACGCGCGGGCTGCTCGCGTCGAGGTCCGCGGCGGGCGCCGCCCACAGGCCCCCGGCGATGGTCGCGATCCCGGCGAAGACGGGCGGGTCGTCGGCGAGGAACTGCGCGGCCATGTTGGTGCCGTTCGAGAACCCGGCGACGTAGGTGCGCGCCGGGTCGACGTGGTAGGCGGCCGCGACCGCCGCGACGACGCGGTGGCCGAGCTGGGCGTTGCGCGCGAGGTCGCCGGCGTTGACGTCCCACTGGTAGATCTGCGCGCCGCCGATCATGGCCGAGCGGGAGCGCGGCCGCGCGACGATGAAGCCCTCCTGCTCGGCCACGGCGATCAGCTCCGGGAGCGCGTAGTAGGTCTCGGGCTCGTCGGCCTCGGTGCCGCTGGCCGTGCCGTGGAGGTCCACGAGCAGCGGCCACGCCGCCGTGCAAGCGTAGGCGGCCGGGACGTACAGCCAGTAGTGGCGCGTCTCGCCCGCGACGGTGAGCGCCTGATCGCGGAGCTCGCCCGGGCCGCCGGTGCAGGGCGTGCAGGCGCCGTCCGCGCACGGCGCCCCGCCGGGACACGCGACCGCCGCGCCCCAGCGGGCGCAGCCGCCGATCGGCGCACAGGTCTCGAGCCCGCCCACGCCGCAGCGGGTGGCGCCCGCCAGGCACTCGGCCGTGCAGCCACCGTCGTCGCCGCCGCCGCTGTCGTCCCCGCCGCCGTCCACCGCGGCGCCCCCGGCGCCGCCCCCGCACGCCGCCGCGCCCAGCACCGCGATCACGAGCACGCGCTTCATCGCGCCAGGATACCAGATGGCCAGCCCCCCGAGCTGACGCCCTTGACCCGCTCCGCGCAGATGGTCATCATGACATCATGACCAAGAAGGTCGCCATGGCTCAGGCCAAGGCCGAGCTCTCGCAGCTCGCGTCCCGCGCCGCCGCGGGCGAGCGCTTCGTGCTGCTGCGCCGCGGGCGCCCCCTGGCCGCCCTGGTCGGTGCCCAGGACCTGGCGACCCTCGAGGCGGCGGGCGTCCAGCAGAGCTTCGCGGACGCGCTCGCCGCGTTTCGCTCCCGCCACCGGGGGCACCTGCCCGAAGAGCGGCTGCGCGTGCGCCGGTCCGCCGGGCGCGCCGTGCCGTGAAGTACCTCCTCGACACGAATGCGCTGAGCGAGCCGGTCCGCCGGCGCCCCTCCCCGCGCCTCCTCGAGCGGCTGAGCCGCCTCGGGGCGCACTGCGCCACCAGCGTTCTCTGTGTCGGCGAGATGCTCTATGGCGCGCGCCGGGTGTCGCACGGCGGGCGCTACGAGCAGTACCTGCGAGAGGTCGTCCTGCCGACGCTCCCCGTCCTGGCGGTCGACCTCGAGGTCGCCACCACCTACGGCGAGCTGCGCGCGGCGACCGAGCGCGACGGGCGCCCACGAGCGGATCTCGATCTGCTCATCGCGGCGACGGCGCTGCGCCACGAGCTCGTGCTCGTGACGCACAACGTGAGCGACTTCGCGGACCTCCCTGGCCTCGCCGTCGAGGACTGGACCAGATCGTGATCCCCGACGTCCGGCCGCCCAGGTCCGCGAGTCCGGCGCGGTGAGCGTCGGCGCCGCGGGATGGCGCCATGGCCGCCGTGCGGCCCCCTCGGTATACTCACCGCGGCATGCCCGGGCCCCGCCTCGCCCTCTGCGCCGCGCTGTGCCTCGCCGCCGCCTGCGGCCGGGCGCCCGCGCTCGTGGTGTCGGCGGCGATCAGCCTGAAGGAGCCGCTCGAGGAGGTCCGCGGCCAGTTCGCGGCCGCCCACCCCGGCGTCACGGTGGAGCTGAACCTCGGCGGCTCCGGCGATCTCGCGCGCCAGGTCCGCGGCGGGGCCCCGGTCGACGTCTACGTCGCCGCCGGCGCGCGCCACATGGACGCGCTCGAGCGCGACGGCCTCGTCACGCCCGGCACCCGGCGCACCGTCGCGGGCAACGTGCTCGTCGTGGTCACGCGGCCGGGCGGCCCCGCGCTCGCCGCGCCCGCGGACCTCGCCGGCGCGGCCGTGCAGCGCCTCGCCATCGGCACGCCCCAGACCGTACCCGCCGGCGAGTACGCCGAGCAGTGGCTCCGCGGCCTCGGCCTGTGGGAGCGCGTGCGGCCGCGGCTCGTGTACACCGAGAACGCCCGCCAGGCGCTCGACTACGTCGCGCGCGGGGAGGTGGACGCCGCCGTCGTCTACGCCACCGACGTCCCGCGCGCGCCGGTGCGCGAGGCGCTGCGCGCCGCCCCGGGCGCCCACCGCCCGATCGAGTACCCCGCCGCCGTCGTGCGCACGAGCGCGCGGCCGGGCGACGCGCGCGCGTTCGTCGACCTCCTCGCGGGACCCGCCGGCCGCGCGGCGCTCGCCCGCCACGGCTTCGCCGCGCCCGGCGTGGCGGCCCGGTGAGGCGGTCGTGCTGAGCGCGCTCCTCCTCTCGGCGCAGGCGGCGCTCCTCGCGACGCTCCTCGTCGCGCTCGCCGGCATCCCCCTCGCGTATCTCCTCGCGCGCCGGCGCTTCCGCGGCCGCGCCGCCCTCGACGTGCTCGTGACGCTGCCCCTGATCCTGCCGCCGACGGTCACGGGCTACTACCTCGTCGTGCTGCTCGGCCGCGACGGCTGGCTGGGGGGCCCGCTCTACCGCCTCACCGGCTGGACCGTCAGCTTCAGCTTCCCCGCCGTGGTCATCGCCGCGACGGTCATGGCGCTGCCGCTGCTCGTGCGCACCGCCCGCGCGGCCATCGAGTCCGTCGACCGCGACCTCGAGCGCGCCGCCTACACCCTGGGGCGCTCGGAGTGGCGCACCGCGCTCGAGGTCACGCTGCCGCTCGCCCGCCGCGGCCTGCTCGCCGGGCTCGTGCTGGCCTTCGCCCGCGCCCTCGGCGAGTTCGGCGCGACGCTGATGCTGGCGGGCAACTTCCCCGGCCGTACGCGCACGGTGCCCCTCGCCATCTACACGGCCATGCAGGGCGGCGAGCGCGGCGAGGCCCTCGCGCTCGCCGGCGCGCTCACGCTGCTCTCGTGCATCGTGCTGATCGCGGCGGGCCGCCTCGGAGCGCGGGCGTCGTGAGCCCGCGCCTCGAGGTGGACCTCGGGCTCGACCTGCCCGGCTTCACGCTGGCGGTCGCCTGGCAGGCGGGCGACGGCGTCGCCGCGCTCTTCGGCCCCTCGGGCGCCGGCAAGACGCTGACGCTCCAGTGTCTCGCCGGCCTGCTCCGGCCCGGGCGCGGCCGCATCGTCGTCGACGGCCGCGTCCTCTTCGACGCCGCCGCCGGCATCGACGTGCCGCCGCAGGAGCGCCGCGTCGGCTACGTCTTTCAGCGCCAGGCGCTCTTCCCGCACCTCAGCGTGCGGGAGAACGTCGCGTTCGGGCTGCGTCACCTCGAGCGGGCCGAGCGGTCGCGCCGGGCGGCCGCGCAGATGGAGCGCCTCGGCCTCGCGGAGCTCGCCGACCGCCGCCCCGCCGCGCTCTCGGGCGGCCAGCGGCAGCGCGTCGCCCTCGCCCGCGCCCTCGCGCCCGCGCCCGCGCTCCTGCTGCTCGACGAGCCCTTCTCCGCGCTCGACGAGCCCACCCGGCGCGCGTTCCGCGACGAGCTCCGCGCGACGCTCGGCGCCGCGGGCTGCTGCGCCGTCGTCGTCACCCACGACCTCGCCGAGGCCTACCAGCTCGGCGACCGCATCGTGGTCGTCGACGGCGGCCGCGTCATCCAGTCCGCCCCGCGCGCCGACCTCCTCTGGCGCCCCGCCTCGGAGGCCGTCGCCCGCATCATGGGCGCCCGCAACCTCCTCCACGGCGTGGTCGTCGAGGCCACGCCCGAGCGCATCCGCCTCGCCTGGCGCGGCCACACGCTCGACGCGGTCAACTCGCCGCGCCACGCCTACCTGCCGGCCCCGGGCACGCCGCTCGCGTTCTTCGTGCGGCCCGAGTACGTCCGCCTCGTGCGCAAGGACCGCGCCCCCGATCCCGCCCACCACGCGAACGTCCTGCGCGGCGCCGTCGTGGCCGCGATCGACCGCGGCACCACCTGGACGCTCCACCTGCGCCTCGAGCAGCCGGGCGCGCCCGCGCAGGGCGAGCACGACCTGGAGGTCGAGGTGCCGCGCCTCGTCTACGAGATCCTCGGCCTCGAGCGCGACCACGCCTGGAGCGTGTCGATCCACCGCGGCTCGATCCAGGTGCTGCCCGGCGACTAGTCGCTGAGGTAGCCGAGCGCCTCGAGCTGGCGCTTGAGCTGCGGGTCCAGGCGACCGCGGCTCGTCTCGACCCGGTACGGCAGCGCCATCGCGTCGGCACGCCGGCTCTTCTGCGGCACCCCGAGGCCCTCGCCGAGGTGCACCTCGCACAGCCGCCGCGCGATCGGCAGGTCGGCGGCGCGGTCGCGCGCCTCGGCCGGGTCCGCGTCGAGATCGAAGAGCAGGACGCCCGTCGGCATCGACGTGAGCTGCGGGCCGGGCCGGCGCTCGGCGTCGGGCCGCGCCTGCCGGTGACGCCGTCGGCGCCGGTGGCGTCGCGCCCCCAGCCAGTGAGCCAGCCGCCGCGCGTGTACTTGTGCTGGTCGGCGGTCCCCAGGTCGATGAACGGCCCGCCGACGATGAGCTC
>DASXVK010000855.1:0-5289 GCA_036504295.1 Polyangia bacterium | reverse complement strand
CCGTTCGCCCGCGCCGTGCTCGCCCTGGCGAGCGCCGGCCGGCTGACCGCGGCGCCGATCGGCGCCGCGCTCGCCGCGCTGCTACCGCGGGTGCCCGACACCGGGATCCAGCGCCTCCTGCGCACGCTCGGCGGGGCGCTCATCGCCGCGGCGCAGACCGAGGTCATCGTGGCCGCGGCGGTCGCGGCGGTGCGCACGCTGCCGATGGAGCGCCTCGGCGCGGTGTGCCTGCTCGACCGCTGGCTCAAGCTCTGGGCGCCCGCGGCGCGCGACGAGCTCGTCGGCGAGGCGCGCGGCCGCGCGGAGCGCGCGCTCGCCGACCGGACGCTCGCGTCCGTCGACGACGCCGAGCTCCTGCGGCTGCCGGCCGCCGCGATCGCCCGGCTCGGCGCGCAGGCCGCCGCGGCCGGACTCGGCGCCGCGTGGCAGGAGCGCCAGACCCGCTTCGCCGACCGCGTGCTCGACGTCCTCGAGGCCGCGCCCAAGTCGCTGTCGCAGGCGAACGCCGAGGAGCTCCTCGCCCGCCGCATCTACACCGCCCCCGGGCACCTCTTCTTCGAGCTGCTGCAGAACGCCGACGACAGCGGCGCGAGCTCCTGGCGCGTCGACCTCGACGACGGCGCCATCACCGTGTGGCACGACGGGCAGCTCTTCGACGCCAAGGACGTCGCGGGCGTGCTCGCCATCGGGCAGACGACGAAGCAGCGCGACCAGATCGGCCTCTTCGGCGTCGGCTTCAAGTCGGTGTACGAGGTGTGCGAGCGGCCGCAGATCCACTCGGGCGCGTTCCACTTCGAGATCGCCGACATCTCCATCCCGCGGCGGCTCGCGCCGGCCGGCGACGGCGCCGGCACGCGCCTCGTGCTCCCGCTGCGCGACCCCACCGACCCGCGGCGCAGCCCGGCGGAGCTCTTCCGGCTCGCGCGCGCCCTGCCCCCGCAGGTCCTGCTGACGCTGCGGTCGGTGCGCACGCTGCGCGTGGCCCACGGCGCGGACGCGGCGACCGCCGTCGCGACCGCCGCCGGCCCCGGCGAGACGACCATCCGCGCCGTCGAGACCGGCGCCACCGAGCGCTACGCCTGGGCCGCGGCCGCGCTGCCGTGGTCGGGCCTCCCGAGCGGCGACGGTCGGCCGGCCGGCGCGCCGGTGCTCGTCGCCGTCCTGCTCGACGACGCCGGGGCCCCGCGGCCGCTGCCGCCCGGCGCCGCCACGGTGTACAGCTACCTGCCGACCGCCGAGCGCTCGGGCCTGCGGTTCCTCGTGCACGCCCACTTCCAGGTGCCCCTCGATCGCGAGCGCCTCGACCACGCGGCGCCCTACAACGCGCGCGCGCTGGAGACCGCCGGCGACCTGCTGGCCGGCATCGCGGCGCGCCTCGCGGCCGCGGCCCCGCCGCGCGCCCGCGGCCTCCTCGACGTGCTGCCGCTCGAGGGAGAGCTCGGTCATCCCGTCTACCGGGTCGTCCTCGAGCGGCTGCAGGCGGGCCTCGAAGGCGTGGCGCTGCTGCCGGGCGCCGGCGGCGCGCCGCTCGCGCCCGGCGCCGCCGTGATCGTCGACGAGGACGCGCTCGCCCGCGTCCTCGCCGGCGTCGCGCTCACCGCCGACGGCCGCCAGGCCGTGGAGCCGCTCGACCCGCGCGCCCGCGCGGTGGCGCGGATGCTCGGCGCGCGGCCCTGGGGCGCCGAGGAGCTGGTGGCGCTGCTCGAGCGCACCCTGGGCGGCCGGGCCGACGGCCTGCCGCCGCCCGCCGCGTTCCTCGCCGCCGGGCTGCCGCTGCTGCTCGGGGCGCTCGGCCGCGCGGCGCCCGCCGTCGCGCGGCTCCGCGAGCTGCCGCTGCTGCCCGACGGCGCGGGGCGCCTGCACCGCCCCGCGGCGATCACCCGCGCCGACGCCGCGCTGCGGGCGCTGTACGGCGAGGGCCGCCCGCTGCTCGACGCGACGCTCGACCTCGCGGCCACCCCGGAGCAGGCGCGCCTGCTCGAGCTCCTGGGCGTGGCGCGGCTGCGCCCCGAAGACCTCCTCGCCGAGCTCGCCGACGCGGCGGGCGCCCGCCGCGTGCTGCGCCTGGGCGACGGTCCCGCCGCGCAGGTCGCCGCGGCGCGGGCGCTCTACGCCTGGATCGACGGGCTGCCGCCCCGCCTCGTCGGGCACCTCGGCGCCCTGCCCCTCTTCCTCGACGAGGAGCTCACGCCGCGGCCGCTCGTGGGCGGGACGGGCGGCGAGCCCGCGTTCCTCGCGCCGCACGGCGCGCTGGGCGAGCTCGTGGCCGCGCTCGACAGCGGCGGCGCCGAGCGCCGGCCGCCGCTGCTGCACCCGGAGCTCGCGGCCGCCGCGGCGCCGCTGCTGCGCCGGCTCGGGGCCGTGACCCTCGACGTCGCGACGCTCGTCGCGCTGCTCGGGCGCGGGGCGATCACGCTCGCCGACGGCAGCCTGCTCCGCCTGCACGAGCTCATCGAGGAGACGCGGGCGGATCTGACCGCGCGCCAGCTCGCGGAGCTCGCGGCCGCGCCGCTCTTCCCGGGCCGCGACGGCCGCCGCCGGGCGCTCGTCGGCGACGACCGCGCGCTGCTCCCGGCCGACGATGAGGTGACGGCCCTCGCGCCCGAGGCGCCGTGGCTGGATCCGCGCCTGCGCGGCCTCCGGTGGCTGCGGGCGCTCGGGGTCGAGCCCGTCGGCGCGCGCGCGGTGGCCCGCACGCTCCTGCTCGAGGAGATGCTCTTCAACGCGTTCGACGCGGAGCGCCTGCGGCGCGCCTACGGCTACCTCGCCGCGCGGCCCGGCGCCCTCCCGGCCGCCGACCTCGCCGCGCTCGCGGCCGGGCCGGTGTGGCTCGACGAGACCGGCGAGCGCTACCCGCTCGCGGAGCTGCGCCGCGCGCCGGCCGACGCGCCGCTCGCCGCGCTGTACCGCGCCTGGGGCGGCTTCCCGCTCGTCGAGGAGCGTGCCGCCGGGACCTCGGCGCTCGAGCTGGCGCTCGCGCTGGGCCTCGGCGCGGCCATCCCGGCGCCCGGCTACGCGCTCTTCGCCCGTGATGTCCGGGCGCGCCCGCTCGACCCGGCAGGGCCGCTGCGGCCGCTGCTCGTGCGCGCGCTCTGCGCCGCCGCCGGCCACCTCGGGCCCGCGGACCTGGCGGCCCTGCGCCGGGCGCCGCTCTTCCGCGACGCGCAGGGCGCCGCCCAGCCGCTCGCGTCGTGGGACGAGCCGGGCGAGACCGGCTGCGCGACGGCGCTGGAGCCGCTGCGCGGCGTGCTCGCGCGCGGGACGCGGCCGCTGCTGCACCCGGACGACCAGGCGGAGCTCCAGCCGCTGCTCGACGCGCTCGGCCTCCGCCCCGCGGGCGTCCTGGATCTCGTCGCGGCGCTGGAGGACGATCCGGCGCTCGGCTCGAGCGAGGCGCGGGCGGCGGCGCGTGGCGCGCTCGTCGCGCGCGCAGCGGAGGTCGCGGCGCTCGCGGCGCGCGGGCGCGTGGCCGAGCGGCTCGCCGCCCTGCCGCTGTGGCCCGCGCAGGGCAGCGCCGGACTGCTGCCGGCGAGCCGGCTGCTGCGCGGCGCGGACCTCGAGCGGGCCTACGGCGCGGGCTGGCGCGAGGTGCTGCCCGGGTCGGCCGCGACCGACGTGCTGGCGCCGTCGGCCGAGGCGGACGCCGCGGCCCTCGCCGCCGCGGTCGCCTTCCGCGACCCCGTGCGGCTCATCCTCGGTGAGCTGCGCGCGGGCGCGCGGCCGGGCCGCCCCCTGGCCGAGCAGCCCCCGGTCCTGCGCCGGATCGAGCACGTGCTCCGGGTGCTGGGCGCCGTCGTCGCCCGCGAGGGCTGCACCGACGAGGTCGTCGCGCTGCCGCTCGGCGTCGACGCCGCCGGCCGCCTGCGCGCGATGCCCTGCTTCGCCGCCTCGGACGACGAGCGCGGGCTCCTGGCCGGGCTGCCGCTGGGCGAGGTGGTCGCCGACCCCGCCTGGGCGGCGGGCGCCGCGGCGCTCGACGCTCGCCTCGCCCCGCCGCTCGCGCTGCGCCGCGTGGCCGGCGCGCTCGCCGACGCCACGCGCGCGGAGGTCCCGGTCGCGGACGCGGTGGCGCCGCCGGGGCTCGCCGATCCGGCCCAGCGGGCGCGCCTGTACCGCTGGCTGCTGGCGCACGACGCGGAGCTCGCCGCCGACGTGCAGGCGCTCGGTCTGCTCCGCCCGGCCCACCTCATCCCGAGCGCCCACGGCGTGCTCCGCGCCCCCGGCGCGCTCGTGCTGCAGCAGGACCTGCCCGAGCTCGATATCGACTGGCACGTCGCCGCCGAGGTCCCGGCGGAGCTCACGCGCTGGATCGAGCGGACCTACGAGCTCGACGAGGGCCGGCTGCAGCGCCTGCTCGAGCTCCTGCTCGACGCGCACGACGCCGCGGTGGCGCAGCGCGACGGCGCGCGGGCGGCGCAGCTCCTCGGCGTGATCGCGCGCGCGCTGCGCGTCCCGCCGGCGAGCGTCGGCGCGGCGGTCGAGCGGCTGCCGCGGCGGCTGCACCTGCGCCGCCGCATCTTCGTCGAGTGCGCCGACGGCAGCTTCCAGCGCGCCCGCACGCTGCTCATCCCGGCGCCGGATCACGCCGCGCTGCTCGCCGCCTTCTGCCAGACCCCGCCGCCGATGGCCGCGGCGCGCTACGACGACCCGCTCGTGCACGCGCTGCTCAGCGCCGTCGGGGCGTGGTCGTTCCTGCACGAGCCGGCGCTCGGCGCGCTCCTGCGCGGCGAGGGCCTCAAGCCGGGGCTCGGGGCCGCGCTGGCGCTCAGCCGTTACGTCGCGCTCGCGACCCTCGCGGACCCGTCGCTGCGGTCGGCGCTGCAGCTCGACCGCGCCGCCTGGATCCCCGACGGCCGGGGCGCGCGCCGTTCACCGGCGGAGCTGTACTGGCCGGACGACGCCGTCATCACGCTCCTCGGCGAGGACCCGGGCCGCCACCCGCACCCGGAGCTCCTGCACGCCGTTCCCGCCGCGATCCGCGACTGGCTCCCGTTCCGCCGCGCGCAGGACGTCACGCTCCCCGAGCTCCGCGCGCGCCTCGACGCGTCCGGCCCGGCGCCCGCCTTCGTGCTCGACTGGCTCGAGGAGCAGCTCGAGCAGCGCCGGCTCGACGGCGAGGCCGTGCGCGCGGCGCTCGGCGACCTCACGTTCCTCGTCGACGACGACGGCGTGCCACGCCCGCCCGGGGAGCTCTTCCTCGCCGACGCCGCGGAGCTCTTCGGCGGCCGGCGCGGGGTGTGGCGCGATGGCCGCGGCCACCCGCGCCTGCGCAGCGCGCTGCGCATCCCC
>DASXVK010000854.1:0-13400 GCA_036504295.1 Polyangia bacterium | reverse complement strand
CGTGGTAGTCGGCGCGGGTCTTACGGCTGCGCCGCACCATCTCGCGCAGGTCCGCGACCACGAAGTCGCGCATACCCCGCGCCCCGGCCCGCACGTCGATCGTCTCCGGCGCGCCGGAATGCCGGTCGCCGGGCGCGAGCGGTCCCGGGCCGGGGCCGCCCCGGCGCACGCGCGCTACGGCCCAGTACCGGCCCGCGGGCAGCGCGGCGGCATAGCGTCCGTCCGGGCCGGTCGGCGGGGAGATGAAGTCCGCGGGCCGCTTCGTGTTGGCGCTGGCGTAGAAGAACACCTCGGCGCCCGCGACGGGCGCGCCGGCGGGATCGACCACCCGGCCGGTCACGGCCGCCGGGCGCGGCGGCGCGGCGCGCCCGGGACGGGCCGGGGCCGCGACGAGCGCGGCGATGAGGAGCGCGACGAGGGAGCGGAGCGTCGCGGTCATGGCCGCTCCGGCCGCACCGGCGCCGCCAGCGCCGGCGCATGGAGCACCCGGCCGATGCCTGGCTCGGTGCGCGCGTCGTGGATCACGGCGCCCGGGTCAGCGGTCCCCCAGAAGTTGCCGCGGGCGTCGACGTCCTCGCTGTTGAAGTCGCCGAGGCGCACGGCGAACCGCCGGTTCCCGTGGAGGTCGTTGCCGCGGAGCTGCAGCCCCCCGCCCTGCTCGCGGACGAACAGGCCGACGTCGTTGCGCGTGATCGCATTGCCCGCGATCCGCGCCTGACCGCGGTACGCCCGGATCCCGACTCCGTTCTGCTCGAAGACCGAGTCGCTGATCGTGACCGGGCCGCTGCGGAACCGCAGGCCGCCCAGATTGTGGCGGAAGCGGCTGCGCGTCACCACCAGATCCGTGAAGTGCACGTGCAGCGCCCAGGTCGCGTACTCGAGGACGCACTCGTGGAACACGCTGCCGAGCGCGCGTTCCACCAGGATCTCGTCCCACGCGCCCGGCGCACCGCGGCCGTGCGCGGTGAACACGACGGGCCGGCGGGGCTGCCCGCGCGCCTCGATGCGCCCCTGCACGGTGAGGCCGGTGCGGGGCGCGAAGGCGACGACGGTCGCCGGGCGCAGGTGCAGCCCCGCGCCCGGCGGCACGCGAACCGGCCGCGCGACGACGAAGCGGCCGTCCCAGACGACCTCGCCGAGGACCTCTGCCAGCGGCCAGCGGAAGGGCGGCGGGCTGGCCCGCGGCGCGCGCGCCTGCACCCGCCCGCGCCCGCCGGCCCCGGCCACCTCGCGGATGACGCGGGCGGGCCCGCCCTCGCCCCAGTAGTTGTCCGGCGCGTCGACCTCCCCCGCGCCCTCGAGCTCGACAGCGAAGCGCCCGTTCCCGACGAAGCCGTTCCCCGCGACGACGCCCCGGAAGTCCACGAGATCGAGGCCGCGCTCACCGTTGTGCGCGACGTGGTTGCCCTCGAAGCGCGCGCGCGTGTCGCGCAGGCTGACGCCGCTCAGCCCGTTCTCGGCGATGAAGTTCTCGGCGATGACGAGGTTGTCGCTGGCCCGCGCGGCGAGCCCGAGCTCACCGTTCCGGTCGATGACGTTGCCGCGGAGCTCGCCGCGGAAGGCGTCGCTCACGAGCACGCCGTAGCGGTTCCCGTGGACCACGTTGCCCGTCAGCACCGGCGCGCCCTCGCGCAGGCGGATGGCCTCGCGCCCGTGGGCGGTGAGCACGTTGCCCTCCGCGAGGAGGTCGACGCGGAAGAAGTTCGCGCCGGTGAGATTGCCGCCGAGGTAGCTGCCCTCGAGCACCACCTTCGAGTCGCGCCCCTGGATCCCGGTCCGGTTGCCGGTGACGGTCGTGCGGCGGATCTCCACCTGCGACTCCTGGAACTGCATCGCGCGGAGGTTCCGGCGCAGCCACGAGCCGATGACGGCCACGTTGGCGAAGTGGAAGTGGAGCCCGCGGTAGGCGTCCTCGATGACGCAGTACTCGACGAGGCTCTGGGCGCCGTCGCTGCCCATGATGTTGATGCTGTCCCAGTCCCCGGGGCGCCGCTGCGGCTCGGCCGAGCGAAAGACGATGGGCCGGTCCTTCTCCCCCTTGGCGATGAGCACGCCCTGCAGGAGCAGGCCGTTGTCGCCGATGCCGTCGCCGTTCCCGTCCCGCCGGCGGAACTCGACCACGGTGCCCGGGAGGATGACGAGGCGGCTGCCCTCGGGCACCCGCACGATGCCGGCGACGACCACCCGCCCGCTCCACACCGTGTCGCCGGCGAGGACGCTGTCGCCGAGGATCCGCCCGACGGGCGGCTCCGGCAGCGCCGGCGGCTCGGCGGGGGCGACCGCCGGGCGCAGCGCGAAGCGGTGCGTATCCTTCTTCCGGTTGCCGCGCACCGTAGTCGCGAGGGCAAGGACGCGCGCCCCCGCGGCGAGCACGACGCCATAGTCGTTGTCGCGCACCGCGCCGCCGTCGACCCTCACCGCGGCGCCGGCGCTCACGACGAGGCCGTAGCGGTTGCGGGCGAGGTCGCAGTCCCGCATGACCACCGCGCCGCCGAGCGCCGCGACCCCGGTCTCGGCGTCGCTCACCCGGCACGAGCGCAGGCGGGCGGTGCCGCCGTCGACGACTATGCCCGCCCACTCGGTCACCGTGCCGGTCCCGGGGTCGGCGGCGAAGACGACCGGCGCCGCCGCGGTGCCCTCGACGAGGAGCGTCCCGCGCACCGTGATCTCCGTCAGCGCCGAGACGTACTCGGGCTCGGTCCGCGTGCTCGCCGACGGCCGGACCGTGACCACCGTGCCGGCGCGGATGCGCAGGGTGACGCCCGCGGGCACGAGGACGTCCTCCTCGACCACCACCGCGCGCTCCCAGGTAGCGTCCTGGGTGAGCTGGCGCGCCGGCGCGACGCCCGGCGCGCCGACGAGGAGCACGGCGAGCGTCAGCGCCCACGCGCTCCCGCGCGGGCCGCGTGCCCCGTGGACGCGACGCCGGGCGGTCATGGCGCTAGCGCGGCCCCCGCGGCCCGCGCCGGCCAGGAGGACGGACGTCCGCGATGCGGACGACGGTGCCGCGGGCCGTCGCGCCGGTGCGCACGGCGACCTCGACCGGGGCGTCGCCGTGCCCCCCGAGGAGGCTGCCGGGCTGGGGCGGGCCTTCGCGGAACCCGGTCCGTACGCGCAGCCAGAAGCGCCCGCCCTCGGGGAGGCGGAGGGCGAACCGGCCGTCCCTGCCCGTGGGGTCCGAGGCGAACAGCGGTCGCAGCTCCGTGCCCCCGACCCGGTAGGCGAGCACGACGACGCCGGCGCGCGCCTTCCCGTGCTCCCCGACGACGGTGCCGGCGATGGCGGTGACCCGCTCGCCGCGCCGCGGGGGCCGCGGCTGGTAGCGGAGCGGGCCCGTGAGGACGCCGAGGTCGGTGGTCTCCTTCGGCGTGACGACGATGAGCAGCGGCGCGCCCTGCCGGTCGCGCGGCTGGAAGACGAGGTCGCCGCGCGCCGGCGGACCGAGACGCTGGCCCGCGGTGCGCCGGATGGCCGCGACGTAGTACCGCCCCGCGGGCAGCGCGACCTCGAACCGGCCGGCGGCGTCGGCGAAGGCGCTCTCGGTCGGCACGCGGAAGTAGCGGTCGAAGTCCGGGGGCGGGCCGGCGCGCTCGTCGAAGAAGGCCACCATGCCGTCGGCGCGGGTGCCGTGCTTCTCGAGCCGCCCCGTGATCCGCCCCGCCGGTGCGGGCTCCCCGCCCGCGGCCGCCGGCAGCATGGCGGCCGCGAGGCACAGGGCCGCCGCGACGCCGGGGCCCCTCATTCGGCCTCCGCGCGGCCCGCGCGACTCGCCGGGGCGTGCAGCCAGGGCGCGAACCCGACGGCGCCGAGGGTCGGATCGGCGCTGCGATCGAAGATCCCGCGCGCGATCTCGGTCCGGCTGGTCGTGCCCCAGAAGTTGCCGGTGAGGTCCAGGTCGTAGCCGAAGCGCTCCCCGAGGCGCACGTTGTGGCCGCGGTTGCGGGCGATGGTGTTGCCGCGTACCACCGGCAGCCGGCGATCCCGGTCGGCGACCGCGTAGCTCTCGGCCGAGAAGCCGATGGTGTTCTGCCCCGAGGGCACGAGGAACAGGCCCACGTGGTTGTCCTCGATGGTGTTGCCGGCGATGACGACCGGGTCCTCGACCCGGTGCTGGCGGATGCCATAGGTGTTGCCGGTGATGGTGTTGCGCTCGATGGTCATGTGCGCCCGCCCGTAGCGCAGCCCCTCGACGTTACCGCGGAACCGCGAGTCGCGCACCACGGCGCGCGCGAAGTGCACCTGGACGCCCGTGAACGCGTGCTCGAAGGTGCAGTGCGTGAGCTCGCTCTCCGCGCGCGCGGTGAAGAGCAGCACGTAGGACCAGTCCGCCGGCCGCGGGCGCAGCGCCGCGGAGGTGAACCGGATGGGCGCGCCCGGTCGGCCCCGGGCGAGGAGCCGGCCGAGGACGCGCAGTTCGCCGTCGCCGACACCGTCGCCGTCGCGGTCGACGCGGACGAAGCGCACGACGGTCCCCGGCAGGATGGTCAAGGTCGCCCGGCGGCCGACGACGACCACCCCCGTCACCGTCACCTCGCCCGACCAGGTCGTGTCCTCGGCGAGGACCACGTCGCCGAGCGCGGTGTGCGCGGTGGCGGGAGGCGGCAGCGCCGGCGGCGGACCCGGCGCGGGCGCCATCACCCGGCTCGCGACGATGTCCGCGCGGACGACGGCGTCCGCCGCGACGTCGACGGCGTGGCTGACGTGGGTCTCGCTGAGGCCGAAGAGCTCGCCGGGCGCGGGCGCGCCGCCGGCGCGCTGGCGCGCGACCAGCGTGTACGCGCCCGGGCCGTCGAGCTCCAGGCGGTAGGTGCCGTCGGGGCGCGTCTCGGTGAAGCGCGTCGGCCGGTCGCGGACCGCGTGCATCTGGAACCCGCGCCGCGTCGCCTGCGCGTAGGCGAGGACGACGAGGCCGCCGAGCGGCCGGCCCGCGGGATCGACGACCCGACCCGCGACCACATGGCTGCCGGGCGGCGCCGGCCGCCGCGCCGCCGAGGCGCTCGTGCGCTTGAGCGACGCCAGCGCCGCCGGCTCGACGAAATCCTCGAGCGCCTGCTTCGGGTAGCAGGGGAGCTCGAGCGCGACCTGCTGCCCGCGCCGGACGTCGACGGGGTTGCCGGCGAACCAGCAGAACAGGTCGCCGCGGCGCAGCCGCATGTCCGCCCCGGGGGACCGCCGCTGCCGCGCCACGACGACGTAGCGGCCCTCCGGCGGCGCGAGCGCGGCGGCGCCGTCGAGGGCGGTGGTCGCGCTGAGCAGCCCGAGCCCCTTGAACGGCGCGTCGCGCACCGGGTAGAGCGACACCTGCGCGCCGCTCACCGGCCGGCCTTTGAAGGAGACGAACGCGCGCACGTGCGGCGCCGGGGCCACGCTCCGCGTGACCTTGCCCCGGGGCACCACGACGAAGGTCAGCCACCGCGCGTCGGGGGCGACGGTGATCGGGTTCGCGCCGTGGTAGGCGAGGCCGGGTTCGCCGCCGACGTCCCCGCGGGCCGTCAAGTAGTAGGTGCCGCGGGGCAGGCGCAGGCGGTAGTGACCGGGCCGATCCCCCGGCGTCGAGACGAACGCGGGCTGGTCGGCGGCGAGCTGCGCGAAGCCGCGATAAGCCTGGACCTGCGCGCCGGCGACCGGGCCGTGGGCCGAGAGCACCACCCCCTCGAGCGTCTCGGCGGCCGCGGTCCGGCACCAGAGCAGCCCGAGGAGGACGAACGTACGCGCGCCGCTCACGGCGCCCCCTCGCGCTCCCGGTACAGCAGCCCCACGCCGACGAGGAACGCGAGCCCGAGGAGCACCGCCATCTTGCCGGCGTAGGGCGTGCCGGCAGCCCCGGCGCCGAGACCCCAGCTCTGGACGAGGGCGGCGCCGACGAGCATGCCGAGGACCGCGCCGGCGGCGTCGGCGTCGCCCTGACCGGCCAGGACGAGCTGACGGAAGGGGCAGCCCCGGATGAGGATCGAGCCGAACCCCACGGCGAGCATGGCAAGGAACGCCCAGCCGAGGCTCTCGTTCGAGCTCGGCTGACCGTGGAAGCCGGGGTGGAACTGGCCGGTCGCGAGGCTCGTCACGGCGGCGGCGCCGACCAGGGCCACGAGGCCGAGGAGGAGGCCGGTCGAGGTCGTGCACCCGGGGAGGCCCCGCGGGCCCCAGATGAAGAGGCGCGCGAGGCCGGCGGTCACGCAGAACCTCGTGCGCTGGGCGAGCGCACCGACGAGCGCCCCGACCCCGAGGGCCAGCGCGAGCGGGGCCTGCGCGGCGCCGGGCCCCTTGGCGCTCGTCGCGAGCAGCCCCGGCCGCACGACGAGGACGCCGAGGAGGCCGAGGAGCACCGCGGGCAGGAGCCAGGCGCTCCCCGCCGGGATCGGGATCGCGCGCCCGAGGCGGATGCCGCCCGCGACGAACTTCACGCCGATGAAGACGCCGGCCGCGAGGCCGAGGAGGCCCGCCACCGCCGTGAGGTCGCCGGCGCCCAGGCGCTGCCCGAGCTTGAGCGGGCAGCCGAGGAACACGGCGCAGCCGCACATGAGCACGATGCCGACGAGGAACCGCACGAGGAACGCGCCCGCCGACACGGCGCGGAGCTGCGCGCCCGCGCGCGCCGCGATGAACGCCCCGAGGACGAAGCCGAGGAGCTCGGGCCGCAGGTACTGCATGCGCGGGTTGCCGTGCAGGCCGAGGGCCCCGGCGGTGGTCTCCATGAAGCACGAGACGCAGAGCCCCGTGCTCGCCGGGTTGCCGTAGTACGACAGGAGCACGGCGCCGGCGCCGATGCACGCGCCGGTGGCGATGGAGCTAGCTGCACCCACCGGCGAGCCTGCGCAGGAGGTAGTGGATGAGCTTCTGGTGCGCGCGCGCGGTCACGGCCTCGCGCTGCGCTTCGTCGACGACGTGCTTGAGCTTGCGCCCCTGGAAGAGCGGCGTCTTGCGGTCGAGGTAGTCGGGGTTGCGGTCGACGGCCTCGCGGTACGCGCGCAGCGCCGCGGCCAGGTCCTGGCGCCGCAGGTGGATATCGCCGAGGAGCATGTGGGGCTCGCCCTCGTGCGGGTACCGCTGCGCGAGCGCCAGCGCCTGCGCCTGGGCCTGGGTCAGGCTCCCGGCCTCGAGGAGGGCGCGCAGCCGCGCGACCTCGGGCGCGAGGTCGGCGGGCGCCGGCGCCCGGCCCGCGGCGGCCGGCGCCGCCGGCGGCGGCTCGCGCCGCGCCGTGACGACCCCCGCGGCCCCGAGGAGGACCACGACGGCGGCGGCCGCGGCGGCGTCCAGGCGGTCCATCAGAGCTTCTCGTAGGGGGGCATGCCGGTGCGCTGCGCCATCCGGCGCACCGGGTCGAAGTCGGCGTCGCGCACGACCTCGTAGCCGTCGACCGCGGCGCGCTCGAGCACTTTCACGACCTCGCCGTCGACGGCGACCGTGGTGGTGCGGTCGAGCGCGAGGAGCGCGCGCTGGACCCGCGCGGCGAGCGCGTCGTCGACCGTCTGGCCGCGGCCGACGTTGCAGTAGAGGATCGGCTCCGCGGTCGCGAGCACGGTGAAGTCGCCGCGCTCGATGCGCCCCTCGGCGGCCATGCGGTCGAGGTCGCCGACGGGCACCGCGCCGGCGTCGGCGCGGCCAAAGAGCACCGCGTAGATCACCTTCTCGTGCTTGAACGACCCGGGCGGGATGGAGTAGAGCGCGAGGTCGCCGTCGGGGTCGATGCCGGCCCGCTGCAGCAGGTCGAGCTGGCTCATGTACGAGAGCGGCCCGAGGGCGGGACCGAACATCATGCGCTTCCCCTTGAGGTCGCCGAGCGTCCGCAGGCCGCTGTCGGCGCGCGCGATGATCGCCCCCTGCGCGCGCGCCCCGAGCGCGCCGGCCCGTTCGGCCGCGACGATCTCGACGCCGTGCAAGCGGTGCAGCAGGACGTAGAGGAGCGAGTTCGTGTGCGTGAAGTCGAGCTCGCGCGCGCGCTTCGGGTAGTCGACGGTGTCGATGGCGACCGCCTCGAGCTCGGCCCCGAGCTCGCGCCCGAGGTAGGCGGTGAGCGGGCGGAAGCGCCGGAGCGTTTCCTCCTCGCTGTTGCAGATCATGTAGCCGATGCGGTAGCGCGGGCGCGCCACCGCGACCGACCCCGCCGGCCGCTGGCACGCGGCCAGCAAGACGGACGCGGCCGCGAGGGGCACGGCCCAGCGCATCAGCATGATGGATCGTCCACGCCCACCCCGGCGGGCGCGGAGACGGCCGGGCTCAGCAGGGGTGGACGGTCGCGTGGCCGACGATCTTCGGGGTCGTGTACGGCTTCTTCTTCATGGTGCTCCTCCCAGGCGCCCACCGCGCGCTGTCGTTGGGTATTGTAGCCGTGCGGCCGTTTCGATTACAAGATGTTAATCTCTCCGATGCGGCGCACGTACTTCGACGCGGCGGCCACGACCCCCACCGACCCGGTGGTGGTCGCGGCCATGCTCCCCTACTTCGGCGAGGTCTACGGCAACCCCGCCAGCGCGCACGGCTTCGGCGCCGCCGCGCTCGCCGCGGTCGAGAGCGCCCGGGCGGCCGTCGCGGCCCTGCTCGGCGCGAAGGCGCGGGAGATCGTGTTCACGAGCGGCGGCACCGAGAGCAACAACACCGCCCTCAAGGGCGTCGCCCAGGCGCTGCGCGCGCGCGGCGATCACGTCATCACGACCGCCATCGAGCACGACTCCGTGCTCCAGCCGCTCTGCGCCCTCGCCGCCGCGGACCTGAGGGTCACGGCGCTGCCGGTCGACGGCCACGGGCAGGTCGATCCCGCGGCGGTGCGGCGCGCCATCACGCCGCGGACCGTCCTCGTGTCGGTGATGCACGCCAACAACGAGGTCGGGACGATCCAGCCCATCGCCGCCATCGGCGCCATCACGCGGGCGGCGGGCGTGCTCTTCCACACCGACGCCGTCCAGACCTG
This sequence comes from Polyangia bacterium, assembly GCA_036504295.1. Taxonomy (GTDB): domain Bacteria; phylum Myxococcota_A; class Polyangia; order JACRCY01; family JACRCY01; genus DASXVK01. Next base: position 4,495 of record DASXVK010000854.1, on the reverse strand, counting down.
CGGGCACGTGCCGATCCGGGTCCGGGATCTCGCGGTTGACCTCCTCAGCCTCTCGGCCCACAAGCTGCACGGGCCCAAGGGCGTCGGGGCGCTCTACGTGCGCCGCGACACGCCGCTCGCGCCCCTGCTCCACGGCGGGTCCCACGAGGCCGGCCGCCGCGCCTCGACGCTCAACGTGCCCGGCATCGTCGGTCTCGGGCGCGCCGCGGAGCTCGCCGCCGCGCGCCTTCACGACGAGACGCGCCACCTCGCGGCGCTGCAGGCCCGGCTCGTCGAGGGCCTCGGCCGCTTCCCGGGCGCGCGCGTGAACGGGCATCCGACGGCACGCCTGCCGGGCAACGTCAGCGTCTCGTTACCCGACAGCAACGGCGACCTCCTGCTCAAGCACCTCGACGCCGCCGGCATCGCGTGCTCGACCGGCGCGAGCTGCCACGACCCGCCCACGGCGCCCTCCCACGTGCTGGCGGCGCTCGGCCTGCCCGACGCCCTGCGCGCGGGGACGCTGCGCTTCTCCATGAGTCACCTCACGACGGCCGCCGACGTCGACTACCTGCTCGAGGTGTTGCCGCGCGTCGTGCGCCGCGTGAGCGCCCTGACCGAGCTGCTCGAGTGACGCGTCTGCGGCCACCAAGGTGCGCCTCGGACCCGCCCGCCTGCACGCCCCGGCGGCTGTGCTAGCATGAGCGACGCCATGCAGCTTCGAGCCGCCGTCGAGAGGCTCCGGCGCGACCACGCCGGGATGACGCTCGTCGATCGCCGCCGCCGCTTCGCCCCGGCGGACCTCGGCGCGCTGATCGAGGAGGCGCGGCGGGCGCTCGCGGGCGTGCCGGCCGGGCCCGTCTTCCTGCGGCTGAGCGACCGCGCCGAGTCGTTCGCCCGGCTGTGCGGCTTCCTCGCGGCGGGGCTCCGGCCGGTGGTCCTCCCGGAGAAGATCCCCGCGGCGGAGCTGACCGCGCTCCGGCGCGCCTACGCCGTCGTGCCGTACGCCGGCGAGGGCGGCCTCGTCGGCCCCGACGGCGCCCCGCTGGCGCCCCCCGCCGTCGCCGCGCCGTACTGCCTCGTCATCCCGACGAGCGGCTCGACCGGCGCCGCGCGCCTCATCGCCGCTACCGAGGAGGCCATCGGCCGCGGCGTCGCCGCCATCGCCGCATCGCAGGCCCTCGCCGCGGTCGGCTCGACCGGGCTGCTGCTGCCGCCCCACTACTCGTTCGCGCTCGTGAACCAGGTGCTGTGGAGCCTGACCGCGGGCGCCCGCCTGGTGCTCACGCCCGGCCTGGCGACCCCCGGCGACACCTTCGACATCCTGCGCGACGAGGGCGTCGAGATGATCTGCATGGTGGGCCGCCAGATGCGCGCCCTCGTGCGCCTCGGCTTCGACACCGCGGAGTACGCGCTGCCGGCGGTGAAGGTGCTGAACTTCGCCGGCGGCCCGTTCCCCTTCGACTGCCACGCCGCGATCCGCCGCATCTTCCCGCACGCGCGCGTGATGAACAACTACGGCTGCACCGAGGCCTTCCCGCGCGTCTCGGCGCGCGAGGTCCGGGCCGGCGACGAGCCGATCACGAACGTCGGCACGCCGATCGCGACGCTCGCGGTCTCCATCCACGACGAGAGCGGCGCCGAGGTCCCCGCCGGGACGGTCGGCCTGATGCGGGCGCGCGGCGCCTCGGCGGCGATGGGGTACCTCCGGCCCGACGGCTCGGTCGAGCCCTTCTCCGCCGACGGGTCGTTCCCGACGGGCGACCAGGGGATGATCGCGGCGGACGGCGCGCTGCACGTCTTCGGCCGCGCGGACCAGGTCATCAACGTCGGCGGCGAGCGGGTGAGCCTGCTGAAGATCGAGGCGGTGCTGCGGCTGCACCCGCGCGTCGAGGACGCGATGGTGGCCGGCGTGCGCGAGGCGGACGGCGAGCAGTGGCCGCTGGGCTGCATCACCGGCGCGAGCCCGCCGACGAAGGCCGAGCTCAAGGCGCACTTGACCGCCCACCTGCCGCTGGCCGCGTGGCCGCGGCGCATCTTCCACGTGCGCGACTGGCCCCTCCTGCAGAACGGCAAGCCGGACCGCAAGCGCGTGCTCGACCAGGCGCGCGCGGCCGAGCTGCCCCTCATCTGGAGCCTGAATCAGGCCGTGTGAGCCGCGAGGTACCCGTGACCCCAAGTAACGAGAGCGACCACGAGAACGACGCCAAGCTGCGCAGCCTCCTCGTCGACGTCTTCCTGATGGACGAGGCGCTCTACCGGGACGAGAACGGCCCGGACCAGATCGCCGGCTGGGACAGCCTCGCCACCGTGTCGATGGCGGTCGGCGTGCACGAGACCTTCGGCCACCACATGACCCCGCAGGACGTGGCCAAGGTGAAGACCATCGGCGACATCAAGGCGTACCTGCGCCGCCAGGGCGTCGCCCTGTAGCCACGGGGACGAGCGATGACCGACGCCCGCGCCACGCTGCACCTCCCGCCGCTCTACACCGGCGCGGCCGTCGAGCCGCTCCTCGCCGGGCTCGACCCGGAGCGGACCGTCGTCTTCGTGGACCCCGTCGTGCGCGACGCCCTGCAGCGGCTGGGCCGCCCCTTCGCCCACGTGCTGAAGGTCGGCGCCGCCACGGCCGAGGAGGTCACGCGCCTGCGCGCGCTGCTGCCCGCGCTGGATGCGCCCGCCCTCGCCCTCGGCGGCGGCCGCGTGCTCGACGTGGCCAAGCTGGTGGTCCGCGGCGAGACCGCGGACGGCCTGCCGCGGCCGCGCGCGGGGGCGTCCGCCCCGCTGATCGCGATCCCGACGACGTGCGGCTCGGGCGCCGAGGCCTCGTCGGTGGCCGTGGTCACCGTGGGCCGGGTCAAGCGCCCCATCGTCGGCCCGGCCCTGCGGCCGAGCGCGATCGTGCACCTCCCCGAGCTCATCACGAGCCTCACGCCGGCGCAGCGCGCCGCCGGGCTCTTCGACGCCGTCAGCCACCTCGTCGAGGGCGGCTGCTCGCCGCTCGCCAGCGACGCCCACGTCACGCTGGCGGCGCTGCTGCTCCCCCGCGCGCTCGGCCTGCTGCAGACCGCCGTCGGGTGGACGCCGCGCGACTGCGGCGAGGCGCTCCTGACCGCGACGCTCGCGGGCGCGATCCAGGACGTCACCTCCGTCGGTCTCGCCCACGCCCTGGCCCATGCGCTCGAGCCTGGGTCGGGGCTCGGCCACGGCGTGCTGTGCGCCGCGTTCCTCGTGCCGGTGGTGCGGTGGAACCGCGAGAAGTCGCCGAAGTTCGACGAGCTGTGCGCCCGGGCCGGCCTCGCCGCGGAGGACACCCTCGAGCGCCTCGACGTGCTCGCGTCCCTGTATGGCTTCCGCCGGCCGCCGGTGCCGCGCTCGCCCGAGGTCGTCACCGCCCTCGTACGCGATCCGTGCGCGCGCACGAACTGCCGCGCGGCCCGGCCCGCCGACCTCACGCGGCTGCTGGAGACGCTGTGACCGAGCTGCCCGACCTGGCGCCGTACGCCCTCGCGCAGCGCGAGAAGGAGGCGCTGCTCCTCCCGGGGCTCAACGCGCTGACGGCGCTGCACCGCGAGCGGTGCGCGCCGTACGGCCGCTTCGTCGCCGGCGCCGCCCTGCCCTTCGCCCGGCTCGAGGACGCGCCGTACCTGCCGGTGACGATGTTCAAGGCCTACGAGCTGCGCTCGGTGGCCGACGACGAGCTCGCGCGCGTGGTGCTCTCGAGCGCGACCACCTCGGGCGTCTCGTCGCGCATCTACGTCGACAAGGACACCGCCGACCTGCAGCGCATCTCCGTGCACCGCATCCTCGCCGACTTCCTCGGGCCCGAGCCGCGGCCCTACGTCGTCTTCGACGACCGCAAGACCGCGGCCGGCCGCGGCAGCCTCTCGGCGCGCGGGGCGGCGCTGATGGCGCTGATGCCGCACGCGTCGAAGTTCTTCTTCGTCATGAAGGACGAGGGCGGCCACCTCGGCCTCGACCGCCCGCGGCTCGAGCAGGCCCTCGATCACGCCGCGGGCGCCGGCGCGGTGCTCGCGTACGGCTTCACCACGATCCTCTACGCCGCCCACCGCGAGCTCGCCGACGAGGGGCTCAGCCTCGGCCGCGGCTTCGACCCGGCGCGCAGCTTCATCCTGCACTCCGGCGGCTGGAAGCGCCTGCAGGCCCAGGCGGTCGACAAGCCCACGCTCGGCCGCCTCGTCGGCGGCGTCTGGGGACTGCCGCCCGCGAACGTCGTCGACTTCTACGGCCTCGCCGAGCACGTCGGCGTCATCTACCCGGACTGCCCGTACGGCCGCAAGCACGTGCCCTTCTTCGCCGAGGTGATCGTCCGCGACCCGGCGACGCTGGCGCCGGCGGAGCGCGGCCGGCCGGGGCTGCTGCAGCTCCTCTCGCTCCTCGGCCGCGGCGGGCCCAGCCACTCGATCATCACCGAGGACCTCGCCCGCATCGTCGCCGAGGACGACTGCCCCTGCGGCCGCAAGGGCAAGGCCTTCGAGCTGCTCGGCCGCGCCGC
>DASXVK010000853.1:0-8258 GCA_036504295.1 Polyangia bacterium | reverse complement strand
GGCCTGCGGGAGCTCGGCGACGCCCTGGCGGAGGCCGGGGCGCTCTGCGGGCGCGAGCTGCTGCTGCGCCTGGGGGCCCAGGCGCTGGGCCGGGCGGCGGCCGGGCGCGGCGACCTGCCCCGGCAGATCGCCCAGCGCCTGCCCGCGCCGCTCGGCCGCCGCCTGCTCGCGGCGGCCAGGGACTTTGCCCGCGTCGGCCCGACCGCGTAGACTGGCGTGAGACCAGCCGGGGCCTGCGCCCGGCGTCCGAGGAGAATAGGCGTTCATGGCGCGGACGGGCAGAGTCATGGAGTTGAATGCCAACTCGCGCGGGACGCGCGCGGTGGGGGCGAGCCTCGACGGGCGTTTCCCGTCGCGGGGGGGCGGGCAGAGCCCCCCCTGAAAGAGACGAGAGATGGGGCTCGCCGACACGTTGCCGGGTACGCCGGACACCTCGCGGGAGGAGACCGCGGTCACGCTGATCATCAGCGACCTGCACCTCTCGTCGGAGGAGGCGCTCGACGACTTCTATGCCGATCGCGAGTTCGCGGAGTTCCTCGACTACCACGCGGAGCGCTACGCGAGCATCCACCTCGTCATCAACGGCGACTGGATCGACTTCCTCCAGACCGACCCGCGCCCGCCGCGCACCGGCGCGCAGGCGACGGCCCAGCTCGATCTCGAGGAGATGTACCCGCTCAACCTCACGCCCGACCAGGCCGTCTACGCGATCGACCGCGTGGCCCAGCGCCACGGCGAGTTCTTCGACGCCCTCTCGAAGTTCCTGCGCCCGGGGCGGCCCGCGCGCCGCCTGACGGTGCTGCGCGGCAACCACGACGTCGAGCTCGCCTTCCCGGGGGTGCAGGAGCGCCTGCGCGAGCTGCTCGGCGGCCACTCGGCCGAGGTGCTGGCGTTCCCGCCCGTGGGCTGGTTCGACCCCGAGCAGGGCGTCTACGTCGAGCACGGGTCCCAGTACGACCACTGGAACGCCCTCGCCCGCTTCGACGACCCGTTCCTGGACCGCGAGCGCACGAAGCTCGAGGTGCCGTGGGGCTCGGTGCAGGTGAAGACGTTCTGGAACCGGGTCGAGCCGGAGTTCCCCCACATCGACAAGATCCGGCCCATGTTCGACGCGGTGCTCTCCGTGCTCGTGCAGCGGCCGACGTTCCTGCTCCTCAAGTTCGACTACTTCGTCGATCTCTTCCTCGGCGCGTGGCGGCAGAACTTCGCCAAGCTCTTCAGCCGGCGGCCGAAGCGCGACGCCGACCGGAGCGTGAGCCCCGACTCGCCCGAGGAGCACGGCCGCCGCTACTGGCGCGGCGACCACATGGGGCGCATCAGCCTCGGGGCCCTCGGCGTGCTCGCGGCCTACTTCGTCATCCGCTACATCGTCCTCTGGGATACGGGCCTGCGCGGGGTGGCCGGCCGCTCGGCGGCGCGGCCCCTGGCCGAGTTCCTCGTGCTCATCGGCGGCTCGCTCGCGCTCATCGCCATCGGGCGCGGCCTGCGCTACCTCATGTGGCGCAAGGAGCTCCCCTTCGTCGTGCGCGCGGTGGTGTACCGCGTGCTCGTGATGGTCTCGGCGGTCGCCTTCTTCTATGCGCTCTTCCGGCTCTTCCTGCTGCCCATCGTCATCGCCGGCGCGGTGTACGTGATCTGGGACGCGATACGAACGGTGATAGGGCGGCCGCAGGCCGAGCGCGACCCGCTCCTGCGGCGGCCGCTGGCGGCGGAGCTCGAGACGGCGATCCGGCTGCTGCACCTGCCCGACGTGCACACCGTCGTCTTCGGCCACACCCACCTGCCGATGAGCGTCGACGTCGGCGACGGCAAGCGGTTCCTCAACTGCGGCACCTGGATGAAGCTCGTCGACATGCGCAACGTCCGCAGCGAGCCGAACGAGCTCAACACCTACGTCCGCATCGTCGCGGGCAAGGCCGAGCTGATGAGCTGGCGCGGCACGACGCCGGCGCGGAAGTACCGGGACTAGCGCCGGCGGCGGCGCCGGGCGCCTTCGCCTCAGCGCGCTCCAGGCGGAAGCTGAGTGGACCCGGCGCGCCGCGGCCGACGCGGGCCGCGCCGGCTCCTCGCGCACTCGCGACCCGTGAAGACGATGTGCCAGGGGACTTCCCGAATCGGGAAGGCATCCCGAACATCGACGGACGATGTGCCCGACGACTTCCCGGACCGGGAAGTCCTCCCGGACATCGATTTCAGGGTCAGGCGGCCTCGCCGCGATCGCGACCCCGAGCGGGCTCGGGGCTTGCGCGAGCGTCCGCGCCGGATGCGCGACGCCAGGTGGGCGCCCGGGCTCCTTCGCGCGGAGTCAGGGGTGCCTCGGCCGGCTGGCTCTAGCCGGCGCTGATCGTGTACTCTGGGCGCCGCCATGTCGGCAGCGCTCCTCCGCTCCCTGCTCGCGCTCCTCGTCGCCTGGGGCCTCGCCGCCTGCGGGTCGCCGCCCGAGGGGCGCGAGCCCGACGAGGCGGTGTCGACGACCGTCCGCGGCCTGTCTGTCGACGGCGTCGCGGCCGCGGGCGGGTGCTCGACGGCGGCCGTCCTCCCCCTCTCGGAGCAGATCCTGCAGGTCATGAACTGCCTCCGGCCCGGCATCGTCGCGCCAGTGCCGGACCGCGCGAACCTGTCCCTCGGGCCGGCGGTGATCCCGTACCTCGAGACACCGGCCCGCGACCGCCTCGTCGAGACGCTCGACGCCCACCCCGGGACGACCATGGACGTGAGCAGCATGATGCGCACGGTCGCCTCCCAGTACCTGCTCTACTACTGGTACCAGCACGGCCAGTGCGGCATCGAGATCGCCGCCACCCCGGGGACGAGCAACCACGAGAGCGGCCTCGCGCTCGACGTCACGAACTACGCCACGTGGCAGACGGCCCTCGAGGCGCACGACTTCACGTGGTACGGCACCGGCGACGACGTGCACTACACCTACGCGGGCGCGGGCGCCGTGGACCTGCGCGCGGACGGGGTCACGGCCTTCCAGCGGCTGTGGAATCACAACCACCCCGCCGACCTCCTCGTCGTCGACGGCGACTACGGCCCACAGACGGAGGCGCGCCTGCGACAGTCGCCGCAGGACGGCTTCCCCGGCGTGCCGCCATGCGCCCAGCAGGACGCCGGCGTCCCCGCCGACGCGGCGCCCGCGGACGACGCCGCACCGCCGGGGGACGACGCCGGTGCGGACGATGCGGGGCCCGAGGCCGGCGCGCCCGAGGACGACGCCGGGGTGGACGGTCCGCCGCCCGGGGACGCCGCGCCGCCGGCCCCCGACGCCGCGCCCGACGCCGCGGTCGCCGGCGCGTGCGGCTGCGCCGCGGCCCCGGCGCCCGGCGGCGCCGCGCTCGCGCTCTCCGTGCTCGTCCTCGCCGGCCTGCGGCGGCGGCGGGTGCCGCTCAGCCCGCTCCGACGTTGACCGCGGCCTGAATCGGTCCCCTGTTCACACCGTGCCCGCTACATGACGTGCACGTCACCTGGGCGCAGCACGAGGCCCTCGGGCCAGGCAGGCGCGCCGCGCGCATGGCGGCGACCAGAGCACACGATTTCCGGCAACCGGAGCCATGGCTGCGGCATCTCGTGCTAGACTGACGGTCAGGGATGGCGGAGGGGCGCATGCGCGCGTTGGGGCTGGGAGCGGTGGTGATCGGGCTCTTCGTGCTGGGCGGGTGCTGCAAGGAGACGCGGGTGCCGCCGGATCCGGATCGGTCCGGCGGGGTCATCGTCGGACGTGGCGCCGGCGCGGAGGGGGCGGCCAAGGCGCCCGCGCGCCCGGCGCCCCCGGCGCCGGCGAGCGCGCCGGCGGCCTCCGCGCCGCGCTGAGCGCGCCGCAGTTGCGCGCGCCCCGCGGATCGGCGACAACCGGGGCATGAGCCGCATCGTCAGGGGGACGGGGCCCGCGGCGCGGGTGATGCCCGCCGAGGTCTACGACGCACGCCGCGAGGCCGCCCGCATCGTGGACGAGGCGCGGGCGCAGGCGGCCGCCATCGCGGCCGGCGCCGCGGCCGACCGCGAGGCGGCCCGGCAGGCGGGCGTCGCCGCGGGCCGCGAGGAGGCCCGGGCGGAGGCCACCGCCCGGCTCGGCGGCGCGCGCGCCGCGGCCGCCGCGGTCCGCGAGGCGGCGGGCGCGGACCTGCGGGCCCTCGCGGTGCGCATCGCCGAGAAGGTGCTCGGCCGCGCCCTCGCGCTCGACCCGGGCCTCGTCGCCGACGTCGCGGCCGAGGCGCTGCGCAGCGCGCGCCACCAGCGCGACATCGCGCTGCGCGTGCACCCCGACGACCTCGCCGCCCTGGCGGCCGCCCGGCCGCGCCTCCAGGGCCTGCTGCTGCGCGCGCCGGACCTCGTGCTGCGGCCCGATCCCGAGGTCGGCCGCGGCGGCTGCATCGTCGAGACCGAGATCGGCGTCGTGGACGCGCGCCTCGAGACCCAGCTCGCCGCCATCGAGCGCGCCCTCACCGAGGAGGCGCCATGACGACGTCCCCGCCCGGCCCGCTCGCGGGCAGCCTCGACCAGCTCGCCCGCCTCGAGCCCAAGCGGCTCGCGGGGCGCGTGACGGAGCTCTGCGGCCTCGTCGTGCGGGCGCTCGTGCCGCAGGTGCGCACCGGCGACCTCGTGCGCATCCGGACCGGCTACGGGCCGCTCCTCGCCGAGGTGGTCGGGTTCACCGGCGACGAGGCCGTGCTGATGCCGCTCGGCGAGCCGCGCGGGCTCGGGCCGCAGTGCGAGGTCGAGCCCACCGGGCGGCCGCTCGCGATCCGGTGCGGCGAGGCGCTGCTCGGCCGGATCATCGACGGGCTCGGCGCCCCGATGGACGGGCTGCCGCCGCCCGACCCGGCGGGCCTGGAGGAGTGGGCCGTCGACCGGGCCGCGCCCGACCCGCTGCGGCGCGCCCGCATCACCGCCCCCCTCGCCCTCGGCGTGCGCCCCATCGACGGCCTCCTCACCGTCGGCGAGGGCCAGCGCATCGGCCTCTTCGCCGGCTCGGGCGTCGGCAAGAGCACGCTCCTCGGCCAGATCGCGCAGAACGCGGACGCCGACGTCAACGTCATCTGCCTGTGCGGCGAGCGCGGCCGCGAGGTGCGCGAGTTCCTCGAGGAGTCGCTCGGCGCCGCGGGCCGCGCCCGCTCGGTCGTCGTCTGCGCGACCTCCGACACGCCGTCGCTCGTGCGCCTCAAGTCCGCGTTCGTCGCCACCGCCGTGGCCGAGTGGTTCCGCGACCGCGGGCGCCGCGTGCTCTTCCTGCTCGACTCGGTGACCCGCCTCGCGCGGGCGCAGCGCGAGGTGGGCCTCGCCGCCGGCGAGCCGCCGGCCCGCCAGGGCTACCCGCCGTCGGTCTTCGCCACGCTGCCGCGGCTGCTCGAGCGCACCGGCAACGGCGAGCGCGGGTCCATCACGGCCATCTACACCGTGCTGGTCGCGGGCGGCGACATGGAGGAGCCCATCGCCGACGAGGTGCGCGGCATCCTCGACGGGCACATCGTGCTCAGCCGCGCGCTCGGCGCCCGGGGCCACTGGCCCGCGATCGACGTCCTCGACTCGGTCTCGCGGGTGATGGGCGCGGTCATCGACCCGGAGCACGGCCGCGCCGCGGCCCGGCTGCGCGCGCTCCTCGCCGCCTACGAGCAGAAGCGCGACCTGATCCAGCTCGGCGCCTACCGGCCCGGCGCCGACGCGACCACCGACGAGGCCATCGCCCGCCACCCCGACATCGAGGCCTTCCTGCGGCAGGGGCTCGGCGAACGGCCGACGCTCGCCGACACCCGGGCGCGGCTCTGCGCCCTCCTGCCCGGCTGAAGAATTCGGCACGCGGCCGCGCCGCTCCCGCATCCCACGGATAGCAGGCGGCAGGGGCGCCGCGCGGTCCCGTCTCCGTAAAAGCAGCCGAAAAATTGCGCCCTCGCGCGGCGTGCCGTAGAAGCGAAGGTGAGGCCGCCTTGTCTCCGGCGGAGGCGTTGATGCGCGGATGGTCCTACCTGCTGCTCGCGGGCGTCGTGCTGACCCAGCACTCGCTCCTGGTGCGCCCCGCGGCCGCGCAGCCGAAGCGCAAGCCCGGCAAGAAGCTCGCCCTGGCCGAGCCGGCGCGCGGCTACGACCGCAGCGCGATCCGCTTCGAGCGCCGCGCCTGGCGGCAGTCGAAGGCGCCGGTCGGCGACCGCTTCGCGCAGGTGAAGAGCGCCGGCGGCGGCGAGCGCGTCGTCGTCGACGGCGCGCCGCTCTACCCGCGGCGCGGCGGCACGCGCGTCGTCTCGAACCTCGTCTGGAGCCGCGACGGCAGCGGCCTCGCGTTCGTCGAGCGCACGACCGGCGGCCGCCTGCGGCTGCTGGTCTTCCCGGTGCTGGAGATGGACGAGCCGCTGTCGTGGGAGATCCCCGACGGCGTCCTCACCCGCGCCCCGAAGGTGACCTGGATGGGCCCCGCGCAGGTCGGCGTGGGCAACTCCGAGGTCGCGCCCCAGGTCGTGGCGCGCTTCACGATCGAGCGCCGCAAGTAGTCCGCGTCAGCTTGGCAGCCGCTCGGGCGGCGGCGCGGGCGGGGCCGCGGCCGCGGCGCGCGCGGCGGCCGCCCGCGCGACCCGCTGCGCCCGCTCGTCCTCGTCCATGCGCTGCAGCCGCGCCGCCTGGGCGCGCCGGCGGCGACGCCAGGCGAGCACCGCGAGCACCGACACCCCCATCCAGAGCAGGGTGCCCGAGGTGAGCAGCGGCCAGACGACGTAGCGGCGGCGCACGTCGCCGCGCCACTCCTCCTCGAGCGCGCCGAGCGAGCGGCCGAAGGCCTCGCGGAAGGCGTCGAGGAACGGCCGCCCGGCCGCGACCCCGGCGAGGAGCCGCGAGAGGCCGCCCGCCCCGCCGTGCTCGCGCAGGTACCCGACGAAGTCGTAGGACTCCGCGTAGGCCAGCGCGGCGAGATCCTCCGCGCGCGGGAAGTGCCGGTCGAGGCGGTCGAGGGGCTGCAGCCGGCCGCCCGCGGCGGCGATGGCGAGGGTCTCGGTGCGGCCGAGGGAGGTCTCGCCCGCCTGCACGTGGGCGAAGCCCTCGATGAACCAGCGCGGCAGCGGCCGGTGACCGGCCGCGACGGCCAGGGCGAGGTGCGAGTACTCGTGCTTGAGCAGCGTCGGCAGGTGCTGCCGGGCGCCGCCCGGCGCCGCGCGCGCGATGGCGATGAGCCCCTCGGCCGGATAGGTCACCCCGCCCGCCCAGGGCGGCGGCACGTGCCCCGGCGGCAGGCCCGTCCCCAGGTCGCGCGCCCGCAGCGCCACCCACACCTGCGCCGGGGGCGGCGCGATGCCGAGGTCGGCGGCGACGGCGGCGCACAGCGCCGGGGCGGCGGCCGCCAGGGCCCGCGTCTCGGCGGCGACGGCCGGCTCGAAGCGGAACGTGAGGGGCCCGGCGGTCAGCGGCGGCGCGGGCGCCTGGGCGCGCGCGGGGGCGCTGGCGAGGGCGACGGCCAGCAGCGCCGCCGGCACGACCGCGCGGCCGCCTCCGGTCACGGCTTCACGATCCGGAACGTCACGTCGCCGCTGCCGCCCTTCTCGCTCTGGTAGATCGCGAAGCCGAGCGCGACCGCGCCGGCGGCGGCGACGGCCCAGTGCCACCAGCGCTTGCCGAAGCCGCTCGCCGGGCGCTTGCCCGGCGCCGGCGGCGCCGCGGCGGCCGCGCCGTCGAGGGCGGCGGCGAGGTCGGCGGGCACGGCCGCGGGCGGGGCGGCGTCCGCCTCGTACAGCCCGCCGAGGCGGCTGCCGCTCGCGACGTCGAAGACCTGCGCCCGGAGCCGCCCCTTGAGCACCTCGAACGCGAGGACGCGATCGGCGCCGGCCTGCCGTCCGAGCCGGACCGCGGCGGCGATGCGGCGGTCACGCGCGCCGCGGTGCAGCTCGCGCGCGGCGGCGCGCAGCGTGTCCGGGAGCTCCGCGGCCGGGCGCGCGAGGGCGACCTCGTACACGGCGTCGCGACTGATGGCGAGGTCGCGGCGCCACGGGGTGTAGCCCTCGTGCCCGACGACGAGGCGGTGGTCGCCCGCGGGCGCCTGGATGGCGAGCGGCGTGCGGCCGACGACGTGCCGGTCCATCACCACGACCGCACCGGCGGGCTCGCTGCGGATCTCGATCCGGTAGCGCGGTGCCGCGGGCTGGGTGGCGGGCGCCGGCGCGGTAGGCTGGCTGGCCGGCGCCGCGCAGCGCCCCGCGGAGCTGACGGCGCGCTCGAGCGCCGCGAGGCCAGCCGTGGTCGCGGCCGCGCCCGCGAGCAGATCGACGGCGCGGCGCGACTCC
>DASXVK010000852.1:0-7400 GCA_036504295.1 Polyangia bacterium | reverse complement strand
GAGGTCGCCGACGTAGAGGTCGCCGTTGAGGCCGACCGCGACGCCCGCGGGCCGGCCGCCGACGGTGGCCGCGCCGATGCGGCGGCCGGTCGCGTCGAAGGTCACGACCACGCCGCGACCCGGCTCGGTCACGTAGATCTCGCCCGCGGCGCCGATGGCCAGGCGGGCCGGCGCGACGAGCTCACCGGGGGCGGTCAGCGGCCCGTTGTCCCGCGGCATGCGCGCCGCGGCGGCGGCCGCGTCGCCGACCGGCGCGCCTCGCCGGGGCGCCGCCGTCGCGGCGCCGCCGCCGGCCCGCGCCGCGGGGTCGCCGTCCGCGAGGACACGGGCCGACAGCCCGAGCGCCAGCAAGACGAGTGCCGCGCGCACGCCGCTGGTCCCCCGCCGTCCTCGTCCACCCATCGCTCAGCCTCCAGGGCGGCGCCGGCCTGCCAGCCGTCGCGCGCTCGCGTCACCGTCTCCGCACCCTCGCGACGGCGCCGATCAATACCCCATCCGGTGGCACCGGTCGCACTCGGGGCTGTTCCACCAGCGGTAGGGCGCACCCCACTTCACCGGGTTCTCGGCCCGGGGGTCGCGGACGTGGCACCCCACGTTGCTGCAGGTGTGCGCCGCGCCGTCCCAGGTGCCGGTCGAGAGATCAACGCTGATGGTGCCGCTAGACCCGGAGTACAGCACGGGGCTCGCGGTGTCGAAGGCGACCGCGGCCCGCCCGTCCACGTGGAGCCGGGTGTCGGCGATCCGCACCGGCTGCGCCAGCGGCGGGGCCGTCCACTGCCAGGTGGACACGCCCATGCCGTCGCGCGTCCAGCCGAGGTCCTGGTTGACGACCGTGGCGTGGCACGTCCGGCACTGAAGCGGCTCGGAGCTCATGTTCCAGGCGTGCATGTTCTCGTAGCCGTACCCGTCGATCCACGAGTGCGAGTCCCCGGCGCCCGCTGCGTTCTGCGGCGCCGCGGTGCGCAGGGGCACGGCGTGGCAGCCATCGCAGCCCGGGTTCGCGTCGCCCCACCCGATCGTGGCGTAGAGGCGCTGGGCCGTGACGGTGTACGGCGGGTAGGCGATGGGGTAGGTGCCGTTGAACGCGAAGTCCACGGCGGGCTCCGGCACGCCCCCCGGCGTCGTCCACGTCTGCCCGCTGTGGCAGTACACGTTCGTGCAGGTGCCCAGCGTGTAGTCGACCCCGCGGCTGTCGGTGAGGACGGTGCTCCCTGGCGTGTAGCTCGCGGTGGCCGGGTGGCGCGCCTTCAGCGAGGTCGCGGGCACCGACGCATTGTAGAGCTCGACGTCGACGACGCCGTTGCCGTGCTTCGAGCCGTCCATCGGGTGGCAGTTGCCGCAGCCGAACATGTACGTCGTCGATGGGCCGCTGGCGAAGTCCGCGGTGACGCGGAGATCGCCCCAGGCGACGTTCGTCACGGCGCCGGTGAAGTGCGCCAGGTGCGCGCCCGTGGGCGGCGGCGCCTCGTGGCAGGTGTCGCAGCCCTTGGGCACGAAGCCGTCCTTGTGCCGGTGGCACATCGCGGTGCAGTCCTGGCCCTTGAAGTGATCGTGGTCGCCGGAGGCGTTGTTGCGGTGGTGCACGGTCTGGGTGTGGCAGCCCTCGCAGATACCGCTGTAGCTGGGCGCCCCGGTGATGAACTTCGCGAGGCCCGGGGTGGCGGCGGGGTAGACCGTCGCGACGCTGGGCCACCGCAGCGTGGTGCGGATGAGATCGCCCGCGCCCGGGCCCGCGTTCGGCTCGACGTTGTGCGGGTCGTGACACTTGCCGCAGCCGACGGTGACGGAGCCGCCGCGCACGGTGTGCATGGCCTTGTCCGGCATGCTCGAGGCCTGGCCGCCCGCGACGTGGCAGGTGCGGCAGCGGGTCTCGATGTCGGTGTACGTCGTCTTGCCGAGCGTGTACGTGTCACCCGGCTGGGGCGCGGCCGCGAGCGGGGCCTCCCACGTGAGGGTGGTCGCGGTGTTCCCGGTGATCACGCGGAACTCGTCCTGGTTCGCGCCCGAGGTGAACGTGACCGCGCCGTCCTTCCACGCGTCCGGCGCCCAGCTCTGGGTCGCGTCGACGAGCGAGGTCGCGCCGGATCCGGCGGCCGCGGCGGACCGCACGCTCGCGGGCAGCGTGGCGTAGCCGATGTGGCAGTCGCCGCAGGTGATCCCGGCGAGCGGGCTGTGGGGCGGCTGGGGCACGGCGCGGGCCCGACCGGCGTCGCCGAGCGCGATCACCGTCAGGGCGGCGAGGAGCAGGCGGCGCGTCATCGGGTCACCTCGCGGGCCGCGATCACGCGGCCGTTCTCCGGGTCGGCGACGAGGAGCGCGCCGTCGGGGCCGACGGTCACGTCGAGACCGAGGCGCACGCACGCGGCGCAGGTCCCGAGCAGGCTGCGGAAGCTCTTCCACGAACCGTCGGCCGCCAGGGTCTGCAGGTGGCCGTGGTACGAGTCGAGCACCACGATGTCGTCGCCCGCGAGCGCCACCCCCTGCGCGCGCGTGAAGCGCCCGCGGTACTCCTTCGTCGAGGTTGCGCTCAGGGGGATCTCGCCGCCGATCGCGCGCACCTGCGCGCCGGCGTGGTCGAACACGACCACGCGGTGGTGGCCCTGATCGGCGACGACGACCCGGGTCGCGTCCACGGCCACCGCGGCCGGGAAGCGCAGCTCGCCCGCGCCGAGGGTCTGGCGCAGCGCGCGGTCGGGGCCGTACGCGCGCACGACGTTCGCGCGGCTGTCGGCGACGTAGACGACGCCGTCGGGCCCGACGGCGATGGCGTTCGGCAAGCGGAACTCGCCGCGGCCGGCGCCGAGCACACCGACGGGCGCCCGGCGGGCGAGGTCGAAGACCTCGACGCTGCCGCGCCCCTCGCTGCCGACGTAGAGCAGGTCGCCGGCGACGGCGACGCCGAGCGGGCGGTCGAAGCCCTCGAGCGCGACCGTCGGCTCGCCGGCGCGGGTGCCGACCACGCGCCCCGCCTTCGGGTCCGAGGCGAAGACGGTGCCATCGGCGGCCACGGCGAGGCGAGTGGGATACGCGGCCGCCGCGGCGAGCGGCGCGCCGAACCGGCCGACCACCGTCAGGTCGACGGGCGAGGACGCCCCCGTGCACGCGCACGACACGGAGACGAGCAGGGCCAACGCGAGCCGCATCACCTTACCCCCTGGGACCAAGGGTCACGGAAGTACCGCCAAGTTGGGACCAGGGGCTACAGTGCAAGCACCGTGCCCGTACCACGCCAGCGCCGGGCCGGACCGCATCCCGGTTTCGCGATTGATTTCCGACATGTGGCCGAACGCGCCCGGCCCCGCCGCCCGGGCCCCCGCCGCGAGGTGCGTCATTGCGCGCAGCGCAGCGTGACTTCACCCAGTCGCGACCCCGCTTACCGGCGGAGCGGGCTCGGCCGAACGGGCGGCTGCAGCCCGGGGCGCACGGGCATGGGCTCGACCTCGAGCCCCGGGGCCAGGGGCAGCCGCGGGGACGGCATCCGCGGCGCGATGTCGCCGGCCCGCGCCACCGGGTGCTCGACGCCATGGCAGCTCAACCGGCACAGCCCGCCGACGGCGCCGGTCGGCTGGTACGACGTCCGGCCGTAGCGGTCCGGCAGCACCACGGCACGGTCGAACTCGATGAGGGCGGGGTTGCGGGCGCTGCCATGGGCCGTGTGGCACGCCCGGCAGCTCGCGGGGCCGCGCGCGCCGAGGTTGAGCAGGTGCCGGCTGTGGTAGCGGAAGCTCTCGTTGCCGAGGATGCTGCGACGCGAGTGGCACCGGTAGCACAGCGCGTACGCGGCCGCGCTCTCCGGGGCGCCGTCCTGGGTGGCGTAGCGCTCACGCAGCAGGTGCTGGTAGCTCGAGCCGTGCACGCCGCGGCGGCCGGCGTCGCCGTCGCCGCCGTGGCAGTCGGTGCACGCGAGGATGCTCGACGGGGTCCACGGCAGGACCAGCGACGGCACGCGGCCGGGCCGCCCGGGCGCGAGGACCGCGTGCGCGCTGGCGTTGCGCAGGTCGACCTGACGGCTCACGTCCACGGCCCGCGCGGCCCGGGAGGCCGTGGGCCCGTGGCACCGGAAGCAGAGCTCCGCCTCGGTCGCGACGCCGGGCAGGGGCGAGCGCCGCGCCCGCAGGCCGAGGATCGAGCGCGGCTCGCTCGGGCCGGCGACGTGGGGGTTGTGGCAGTCCGGGCAGGCGGCGTGGCGCGGCGTCGCGGCCCCGCGCTCGGGCAGCCGCTCGCGCGTGCGGTGCAGGGACGCGCGCTCGATCGGGTGGCGATAGGGCTTCGCGAAATCGGCGGCCACGTCGGCGGGCTGGGCGGTGCGCGCGAGCACGCCGTCCTTGACCGCCTGCGCCCGGGCGGCGCTGCCGCCGTGGCAGCGGTAGCAGAGGCGCTCGGCGGCGGCGGCGAGCATGGCCGAGCGCGACGCGCCGTGGCCCCGGTGGCACGAGCCGCAGAGGCGCGGCAGCTTCGTGCGCTCGAGGTGCGCGCCCGAGTAGCCCGGCGGGGCGGCGGCGGCGGCGGACGCCCAGAGCAGCGTCGCGACGGCCCACGCGGCGCCCGCAAGGCCGAGGCGGGCCGCGGTCAGAAGCGGTGGCATCGCGCGCACACCTCCGAGAACTCGGCCCCGCGGTAGAAGGGCACCCCGCTCGCGCCCCGGTTCGCGTCGCTGTGGGGATCGTGGCAGCTCGTGCACTGGACCTTGTCGCGGGCGTCGAGCGCCTTGGCCGCGCGCACCTCGGCCACCGACCGGAGCGGCATGTCCTTCTGGTTGTTGCGGGCCACGAGCTCGTCGGTGTAGACGAACGAGACGGGGTGCGTGCCCGAGAGGTCGCGGCCGATGTAGGCGCGCGAGGTCGACGGGATGGCCGGCGCGCTGCCGGCCGTCGCGCCGTGCACCACCGCCCCGACCGCGATGGTGCCGTCGTGGCAGCTCAGGCACATCAGGGACGCGCCGTCGGGCGCGGGCGCGTCGGTGCCGTAGAACGCGTCGAAGGTCATGGCGTTGCTGCGGCGGAAGACGCTGCCCGGATCGCGCCGGTTCCACAGCGGCCGCTGGCCGGCGCCGCGGTGCGGGGCGTGGCAGAACCGGCACGTCTCGGTCTCGGCGGTGCTCTTGATCGGGCCGGGCCCGCTCACCGACAGGTCGTGCTTGGTGCCGGAGATCCCGGCCCGCGCGGCCGAGCCCGCCGCGGCCGCGAGCGCGAGCACCGTGACGGTCGCGAGCGCCCGGCGTCTCATCGCGCGACCTCCGTCGACAACGAGGCTCGCCTCCGGCTCGCCTCCGGCGACAACGAGGCTCGCCTCCGGCTCGCCTCCGGCGCCGGCGCGCGCAGGTACTGGAAGACGTCGACGCGGCCGTTGAAGGTGTTCGCGACGAAGAGCCGATCGCGCTCGTCGATGGCGAGGCCCGACGGCAGCCAGAGCTGGCCCGGCTTGGCGCCGTTCTCGCCGAGATAGAGCAGCAGCGCCCCCCCGGCGTCGAAGACCTGCACGTTGCCGAAGACCGCGTCGGCGACGTAGATGTGGCCCTCGCCGTCGGCGGCGACGCCCTTCGGGCGGGCCAGGTCGCCCGAGCTCACGCCGGGCTGCCCCACGACCCCGGCGAAGCGCCCGTCGGGCTCGAAGATCGCGACCCGCCCGTTGAGCGAGTCGGCGACGAGCAGGCGGCCGCGCGGATCGACGGCGGCGAAGGTGGGGTAGCTGAGCCGGCCGGGCGCGGTACCCGGGCCGCCGAGCCGCCGCAGCTCGCGGCCGCCGAGGTCCATCTGGCGCACGACGTGCGCGGCGGTCTCGACGCAGTAGAGCAGTCCCCGCTCGCGGTCGATGGCGAGGCCGGTCGGCCGCCGCAGGCCCTCGATGCGGCGCTCGAACTGCTCGTCGGGGGCGAAGACCGCGATGAGCCCAGCCTCGGCGTCGGCGACGTAGCTGCGGCCGACGTCGTCCACGGCCACCCCCACCGGCGCCAGGAACGGGCGGTCGCCGTGGGCGCGCACGACGCGGTGCTCGCGATCCTCGAAGTCGAAGACGTGCAACGCCGCCTCCGCGGCGTCGGTCACGAGCACGCGCTCGTCGCGCGCGACGGCGATCGCGACCGGGCGCGCGATCGCGAGCGCGTCGCCCTCCGCGGGCAGGCGCCCGAGGAGCTGGACGCGCGGCGGCTCGGGCGCCGCCGGCCACACGAGCTTCGGCGCCGCCCCCAGCCTGAGGGGCGGACGGCGCGCGCCGCAGCCGAGCGCGAGCGCGGCCGCGATCAGCGGGACCGTGATCGCGGCGAATCGACGAAATCGAACCATCGTGAGTAGCTCACCAGCAGGTAGTGTCGTGTCGACGGCGACTGCGACCAGGAATAGTAGACGAGCTCCAGCCGGCTCGCACCCGACTCGTACCCGGCGCGCGCGTCGGCGCGCACCCAGGTGGTCTGGGCGCCGGTCTGCAACGTGTCGAGCTCCCACTGGAACATCGCCCGCGCGGCGAACCGGCCGCCGGCGGCGACCGCCGCCGCGGTGGCGACGCTCCCCACGCTGGAGGTGTACCCCTGACTGCTGTCGCCGTACCAGTTCGCGTACGCGTTGGCGGTGACGCTGCCGAAGTCGCCGAGGCGCAGGTCGATGCCGGCGAGCGTGTTGAGCACGGTCTGGGAGATCCGCGTGCGCAGCCCGAGCGGGTCGAGGCCGTCGCTGTGCCGGAGCTGGACGCGGGCCTGGGCGCGCCACCGTTCGGCGAAGGGCGCCTCGGCGGTCAGGATGGCGCCGTAGTTCTCCGTCTGGTCGCCGAGCGGCGAGCGGTCGCTCTGGTACAGGTAGTCCGCGAGGAGCGCCAGGGTCAGCGGCCGCCAGCGGCGGGTCGTGAGGCTGCCGGCGGCGCGGTGCACCTGGAGCAGCCCGTTGCCATCGCCGTCGATGACGGTGCCGCCGAAGCCGCCGGTGTAGTCGGCCCGCCACTCGAGGTACGGGTTCGTCGCCGTCACCAGCGCGCCCAGGGTCCCGACGGCCCGCGTGAAGCCGAGGTCCTGCTGGGGGTCGGCCGCGAGCACCTCCTCCCGGGTCAGGGCCAGGCCGGCGCGGAGGCGCAGGTTGGGGCGATAGGTCCAGAGGGCCTCGGACGACAGGAGGTTCGACGCGTGCCTGACGGCGTCGCTCGAGCTGTAGAGGTAGCCGTAGGTCGTGCTCGCGACCAGCTTCGGGCCGAAGTAGCGCAGGTCCGCGTGGGCCGAGTACTGGGTGTACGGCGGCGTCACGGCCGCGCCGTCGTCGCTCATGGTGACCTGGGTCTCCTGCCCCCACAGGCTCAGGCGCAGCTTCGGCGCGAGCCAGGTGTCGTCGCGGGCGTACAGCATCAGGAGCGTGAGGCGGCGCCCCAGGACGTCGTCGCGCTGCGACCAGAGCTGGTAATCGAGGCGGAGGCTCGAGGGG
>DASXVK010000851.1:0-6893 GCA_036504295.1 Polyangia bacterium | reverse complement strand
CGTCCGGCGCCGCCGCCGAGGGGCCCGCGGTGCCGGAGGTCCCGGTGATCGAGCCTGCCCCCCCCGCCGCGGTCCCGGACGCGCCGCCGCCCCAGGCGGTGCTGGCGCCGTCCCAGCTCGTCACGTTCGTGCCCCGGGGCGCCGGCATCGTGCCCCGGCCGGCCGCGCCCCCGGCGGCTCCGGCCGCCGCGCCCGCGGCGCCGGTCAACGGCAGCGCCGCGTCCGGGCTGCCGGCGCTGCTCGCCGACGTGCTCCCGATCGATCTCTTTCACGTCGATCTGCTCGCGACCGACCTCACCGTCCTTGGCAACCTCGCCCGCACGCTCTGGGCCGCGCCGCCGGTGGTCGGCTCGCTCCCGCTGCCCGCGCCCGCCGCCGAGACCGGCCGCCGCCGCCGCCGCCGCCGGGGCCGCCGCCGCCACGAAGCGGTGACGATCCCGAGCATCACGACCGACCTCACCGTCGTGCCGGGCGACCTCGAGGAGGAGGACGAGGACGATCCCGCCGAGGCCGACCGCCTGATGACGCAGGCGAACACGATCCTGCGCGAGCGGTTCGGCTTCAAGGAGCTCACACGGGCCCAGCAGCACGTGGTGCGCAGCC
Organism: Polyangia bacterium; assembly: GCA_036504295.1. Lineage (GTDB taxonomy): Bacteria > Myxococcota_A > Polyangia > JACRCY01 > JACRCY01 > DASXVK01. The sequence continues at coordinate 6,290 of DASXVK010000851.1, read as the reverse complement.
TCATGCTGGGCCACGACGTGCTCGCGGTGCTCCCGACGGGCAGCGGCAAGTCGCTCTGCTACCAGCTCCCCGGCATGCTGGTCGAGGGGATCACGGTCGTGGTCTCGCCGCTGCTCTCGCTCATGGCCGACCAGGAGAGCAAGCTCAAGGCGAAGAACCTGCCGGTCGTGCGGCTCGACAGCACGCTGCACGCGGCCGAGCGGCGCGAAGCGCTCGCCCGGATCCGCGGCGGCAAGTGGCCGCTCATCGTCCTGACGACCCCCGAGACTCTCGGCGGGGCGGAGCTGCGCGACGCGCTGGGCGGGGTGAAGGTCGGCCTCATCGCCATCGACGAGGCGCACTGCGTCTCCGAGTGGGGCCACGACTTCCGCCCGGCCTACCTCACGCTCGGCGACCGCATCCGCGAGCTCGGCGAGCCGCCGATCCTCGCGCTCACCGCGACGGCGGTGCTGCGCGTGCGCCACGACATCCGGAACTTCCTCGGCCTCGAGGACCCGGACATCGTCACGGCCTCGCCCGACCGGCCGAACCTGCACTTCGTCGTGCTGCGCCCCGGGGCCTACGCCTCGAAGGTGCGCGAGCTCGTGCGCCTGGTGCAGAAGCTGCCGGCGCCCGGCATCATCTACGCCTCGACCATCGCCGCCGTCGAGGAGCTGTGGCTGGCGCTGCGCCTGGCGCAGGTGCCGGCCTGCCGCTACCACGGCAAGATGTCGCCCGCCGAGCGGCAGACCGAGCAGGAGCGGTTCATGTCGCGCAACGAGCGGCGCGTCATGGCCGCGACGACCGCGTTCGGCCTCGGGATCGACAAGCCCGACATCCGCTACGTCATCCACTACCAGGCGCCGGGCTCGATCGAGCAGTACGTGCAGGAGGCGGGGCGCGCCGGCCGCGACGGCAAGGACGCCCACTGCGTCCTGCTGTTCGATGAGTCGGACCTGGGCGTGCAGGAGCACTTCATCAAGGAGAAGTACCCGCCCAAGCGCAGCCTCGAGCACCTCGTCGAGGCCCTGGCCGCCTGGGCCGGCGAGCAGCGCGACGTGTCGGCGTCGGACCTGGCCCTCGCCGCCCACACGCGCGCGACCTACGCGACCTCGCTCCTCGGCGAGCTGCGCGACCTCGGCCTGGTCGAGGAGACCGAGAACCGCCGCTGGCGCCCGGCCGCCGAGGCGAAGAGCGTGGCCGAGACCGCCCGGGCGGCGGCCATCCGCTACGAGACGCTGCGCATCGCGGACAAGCGCCGCCTGCAGCAGGTGGTCGACTACGCCTGCGCCGAGACCTGCCGCAGCGTCTACCTGCGCCAGTACTTCGGCGATCCCGATCCGCCCAAGTGCGGCCGCTGCGACGTCTGCACCGGCGAGTTCCGGGACATGACCCCGGCCCCGCCGCTCAAGCTGCCGAAGCACCGCCGCCCGAAGGAGCCGCCGCGCCGCGGCGGCCGCAAGGGCGGCGATCGCGAGCGCGGGTGGACGCGGCGGCGGCGCGGCGCGCGGGGGTAGGTACCGCCTCCAGAGGCGCTACGGCGGCTCGGTGGTCGGGAAGACGGCGAACCCGAGCGCCGCGGCGTTCTCGCGCACGCGCCCGTCGGTGCTCAAGACGTCGATCTCGATGGCGGCCGCGTTCAGGGCGAGGATCGTCGCGACGTGGATGGCGTCGAGCGTTCGCACCGGCTCGACGGGGAGCTCCTGCCCCGCGCGTTCCAGGACGACATCGTCGACGGTCACGATCGCGCACGCGCGCCCGAACTCCGCGACCCGCTTCCGGGCCTCGCGCGCGCCCCGCGCATCGAGCCGGCCGTCGCGGGTCGCGCGCAGGATCGCTCGGGCGGCCTCGGCGAAGGTGAGGGCGGAGGTGTAGCGCCCGGCGCCGAGGACCAGCGGGCGCAGGGTCTCGTCCCCCTCGAGCACCGTGCGCAGCAGCGCGCTCGTCTCGACGTACATGCTGGGGCTCACGGGCGCTCCTCGCGATCCGTGTCGAGGAGGGCCTGCGATGAGCCGCGCTTGAGGAGCCGCGGCAGCGGCGAGGGCCACGGGGGAGGTGCCAACGCCACCGCGGGCTTGAGGCGCCCCGCGGCGATGAGTCGCTGCCGCGCTTGTTCTTCGGGCGTCAGGGCGCGCTCGGCCGCTCCCGGGGGGCGCAGCTCGGCGACCACGCGCCCGCGGTCCGTCACGAGGATGAGGTCGCCCCGCGCGACGTCCCGCAGGTGGGCGCTCAGGTGAGTCTTCAGATCGCGAACACCGACGGTCTTCATGATACTGGTAAAGTAGTGCCTGGTGACTACAATCGCAAGCGCAGGGAGTCGCGGTCTGCGACCGGCTCGGTCTGCGGGCCCGGCCACGGCGGGTCCGTCAACTTGCGTCCCCCCGCGCCGTGATCGTACCCTGACCTCTTGCGCCGACGCCGGGATAGCGGCGCGCGTCCGGTCGCGCCCGCGCTGTGCGTGCTGCTCCTCGCGGCAGGGTGCGGCCCCATCGTCACCACGACGCCCGCCCCGGTGGAGCCGTTCCGCGCCGTCGTGCGGGTCGAGCCCCCGACGCTCGTGGCGCCGCCGACGCAGCCGGCGGTGCGGCCGCGCGCGCCGCTGCCCGAGGGGACGCGCATCGGCATGCTCGCGGGCGAGGCGTGCTTCGCGGAGCTCGACCGCGCGGGCGTGCGCTACCAGCGGCTGCCGGGGCCGGTGCCCGGCATCGCGCTGCCGATGCGCCTCGCCGGGCCGGTCGGCGGGATCACGTACCGCAGCAGCGCGCGGTCGCAGGACTCGCCCTACACCCTGCTCGACTGCCGGCTCGCCCGCGTGCTCGTCGAGCTCTCCGCGATCCTGCGACCGCTCGGCGTCGTCGAGGTGATCCACTACTCGATGCACCGCCCGGGCAAGCGAGGCCGCGCCAGCGAGGGCGGCGGCACCGGGCACTACGGCGGGCTCGCCATCGACGCCGCCACGTTCCGGCGCGCCGAGGGTGGGCCGCTGAACATCCTCAAGCACTTCGCCGGCCGGCGCCACGCGCCGGTGTGCGGCCCCAAGGCCGCGGCGGGCGCGACCGCGGAGGCGCGGGCGCTGCGCCAGATCGTCTGTCGCTCCGACGAGCGGCGGCTCTTCCACGTGCTCCTCACGCCCAACCACGACCGCGCGCACCGCAACCACTTCCACATGGAGGTGCGGCCGGACGGCGTGAAGTGGTTCCTGCTGAAATAGCGCGTAGTTGACGCGCGCGGGTTTCGGGGCGATAGTCGCTCACGGCGACGGGGCATGCGCTCATGACGATGCGAATCGACACTCAGGGGAAGCTGTTCTTCGGCGTGAAGGTGGACTCCAAGATGCGCGAGCAGCTCGGGAACGCCTCCTCGGGCAGCCGCAGCTTCTTCGAGGGGCCGCGCGCGACCCTCGTCCTGTGCGCCGCGGGCGCCGACACCTACCTCGGCAAGATCGTCGACGCGGGCCTCAGCAGCGACGAGATCGACGACATGGTCCGCCACGTCCACTCGGTGCTCGACCGGATCGCCCCCGAGCGGAGCCGCCGCAACGCGCTCAAGGTCTTCGTCGCGATGGAGTCGGGCCTGCCGCAGCCGACCCTGACCCCGCCGACGCCCGAGACGAGCGGCGAGGACGACTTCCGGTAGGGCCGCCGACTCGCCCGCTCACGCCCGCCCGGCGTCGGGCTCCTCGGCCGCGGCCGCCTCGGGGTGCAGGCCGACCGCCGCCGCCCGGCGGGGCGAGCCGAACTCCCGCCACATGAACGGCACGCCCAGCGCCACCGTCGGCAGCACGTGGGAGGCGTGGTAGAGCAGGGCGAACGCGAGCGCCTGGCTCTTGGGCACGCCGAAGGCGATGAGCGCGACCACGACGCCGGCCTCGAGCACGCCGACCTGCCCCGGCGTCGAGGGCACGGCGATGGCGAGGTTGAGCGCGAGCAGGATGAAGAACCACACCGGGACGGGCAGGTGGATGCCCACCGCGGTGAGCGCGAGCCCGATCATGGTCGCGTCGACGAGGTCGGCGCACACCGAGAGGCCCAGCCCCGCGGCCCACCGCCGCGGGGAGTGGAGCAACCGCATCGCGCCGGCGAGGTGCCCGACCAGGCTGCGCAGCCGCGCGCCGAGCCGCGCCAGCGGGTGAAAGCCCGGGGAGGGCGGGGGCGCCGCCGCGACCGGGGCGTCGCCGCGGGCGCGCGCCCGCGCCGCGATCACCAGCACGATGATCGCCCCGCCGCCCGCCGCGGCCGCGACCAGGGCCACCGGCCGCGCCAGGCTCGCGCCCTGCGCCGTCAACGCCGCCGGCAGCGCGAGCAGCACGAGGCTGGCGCACTCGAGGATCTTCTCGAAGAACTGCGCGGCGATGAGGGCCCCCACGGGGTAGCCGTGGCGCCGCGAGAGGGCCATGAAGCGCAACGCCTCGCCGGCCCGGGCCGGCACCAGGTTCGAGAGCGCGAAGGCCGCGAGGAGCAGGCGCCACAGCTCGAAGGTGCGCGCCCCGGCGCCCCGGTGCGGCAGCGGGGCGACGAGCAACGCCCACCGCGTGGCGCGGGCGACCATGTTGAGCCCCACGTTGATGGCCATCGCGAGCAGGATGAGGCGCCAGTCCGCGTGGCGCAGCGTGACGGCGACCTGGCGCAGGTCCATCGTGTGCAGCAACCAGGCGCACAGCCCGATCACGGCGACCGACAGGATCACCCGCACCAGGCGCAGGGACTGGGATTGTCGCCCCGGCTCAGGCATACTTCGCGGGCTTCATCGCCGGCGTGCCGCCGAACGGGGCCGCGCCGGGTGGCATTTCAGGCATGACGGGGATCCCAGATGCTGTTTGACCCTTTAACGGTCGTCCGCGCCACCGGCAAGTACTTCCGCCTGGCAGCGCAGGGCGGCATCCACTCGCTCACCCTCGAGCTGACCCGCCGGTGCAACGCCAAGTGCGACATGTGCGATCACTGGCGGGAGCCGAAGCAGTTCGAGCTCGAGGATTTCACGCCGATCGTGCAGCGCTTCGACCCGCTCGCGGTCATCCTGTGCGGCGGCGAGCCGCTGCTGCGCAAGGACCTCGCCCGGCAGGTGTACGCGCTGCGGCAGCTCCCCGGCTGGCGCTTCCTCGGCCTCATCACGAACGGGGGCCAGCTCTCGGTCGAGCGCGGCCTCGAGCTCGTCGGCGCCGGCCTCGATCAGATCAACGTCTCGCTCGACTACCCCGACGCGCGCCACGACGAGGAACGCCACCTCCCCGGCCTCTTCGAGCACCTCACCCAGGTCGTGCCGGCGTTGACCCGCGCGGGCGTGCACGTCGAGCTCAACACGGTGATCTTGCGGGAGAACCTGGACGACCTCATGCCCCTCGCGGAGCTCGCGCGGCGCTGGGGCGCGACCATCACGTACACCCTCTTCTCGGCGCTCCCCGCGCAGAACCCCGCGCACGCGCTCACGCCCGCCGATTCGCCGCGCCTGCTCGAGATCGTCGAGGCGCTCTGCGCCTTCCGCAAGGCCCACGGCGTCGTGCGCTCGTCGAGCTACTACCTCCGGCGCTGCGTCACCTTCACCGCCGGCGTCCGCTTCCCCGGCTGCCGCGCGGGCCGGCGCATGATCCACGTCTCGCCGGGCGGCTTCGTGCGCCCCTGCGCGCTCCTGCCGCCCGCAGAGCACTACTCCCGCTACGAGCCGGCGCGCCGCCCGCCCGTCGCCTGCGACGCCTGCTGGATGGCGTGCCGCGCGGAGCTGGAGGCGCCGATCACCATCAACCGGGTCCGCGAGCTCCTCGTGTAGGTCGCCGAAGGTTCGGCCGGGCGCCGGCCGCTGCCCCTCTTGCGCGAACTCCGCGAAAGGAGTATCCAATGCCGGCAAGCAGCGGGGACAGGTGGGCCAGATCGGGCAGGGACCAGTAGGGGTTCCCCGGGGTAATGACCTTGACGCGTTTCGCTCGTATCGTCACGCCGCCTCCCGGGCCGCGCTCGCGCGCGATCGTCGCGCGGGAGCAGCAGTACCTGGCGCCCGGCATCCAGTCGCTGTCGCTCATGGCCGGCATCGCCCAGGACCATGGCCACGGCGCCCTCCTCACCGACGTCGACGACAACACCTACATCGACCTCGTCGCGGGCGTGTGCGTGTCGTCGCTGGGCCACGGCCACACGGGGCTCGCTCGGGCGCTCGCGGCGCAGGCCGAGAAGGTCTCTTGCGGTTCGTTCACGACTGACACGCGCGCCCGCCTGGTCGAGCGCATCGCGAGCGTGGCGCCAAAGGGGCTCACCCGGACGCAGCTCTTCTCCGGCGGCAGCGAGGCCGTCGAGGCGGCCTTGCGCCTGTGCCGCTCCTAC
>DASXVK010000850.1:0-2694 GCA_036504295.1 Polyangia bacterium | reverse complement strand
CCGGCGGCCCGCCCCGGCGCGCGGCGGCGGCGACCGTGATCTCGGCAGCTTGCGTGTCACTCGAGGCCGAAGCACCCCCTCGGCGGCCATGGCCCGGCTCTTGCTCTTGGATCGGGGCGAAGAAGGAGGTCGCCATGACCGGACACGGCACGCTGGCTCAGGTCGTCGCTCTCGGGTTGCTCCTCGGCGGGTGCAACGGCCTGATCGGCGGTGAGCACGAACTCGCCGGCGACGGCGGCCTGCCGGTGCCCCCGGTGCAGCCGGCGGCGCCCGACCCGTGTCTGTCCGACCCCGACCGGCCCGGCAGCGTGGTGTGCGACGCGGGCAACCAGTGGGCCTGCGTCTCGACGGGCGGCACGGTGACCTGCTCCAAGGACGACTACGACCTCCCCGGCGGCAGCCCCACCGACTGGTCGTGCAACGACCGCGGCGAGTTCACCCAGTGCACCAGCACCACCGGCGACGCGCCCACCGGGAACCCCGGCTGGACCTGCACCCGCGACGACGTCACCGGCAAGATCGTCTGCCTGTCGAGCGGCGCCGACGAGCCCGGCCGCGGCGGCCCGTGGGACTGCGTCTACGACGACGTGGCCGGCGCCACCTGCACCAGCACCGACTCCGGCGACTGGAGCTGCTGGAACGACGGGATGCGGAAGGTGTGTCACAAGGGCCACGCCGACCAGCCCAACGACCAGCCCGGCTGGAGCTGCGCGCCGTTCGCCGGCGGGGTCCGCTGCCACCACCGCACCCCCGGCGAGTCCGCCGACCAGCCCGGCTGGACCTGCGTCACCGACGCGACGGGCACCACGTGCACGACCGGCACCCCCGACGAGCCCGGCTTCGGCGGCCCGTGGACCTGCGTCTACGACGACGTCGGTGGCCTCACCTGCACCTCGGACTCCACGGGCGGCTGGGACTGCGCCCCCGACGCGAACGGCAACACCACCTGCACGCAGGACAGCCCGGAGTCCCCGGACGCCGGCACCTGGGACTGCTACGACTCCGAGGGCAAGACCATCTGCATCGGGACCACCGACGGCGGCGGCAACGGCCAGTGGACCTGCTGGACCGACGACGTGGGCCGCGAGCGCTGCGAGAAGACCCCCGACTACCCGCCGGACCAGCCCGGCAACGGCGCCTGGAGCTGCTGGTACGACGACGTCGGCAACCGCGTATGCAGCGACGCGCCGCCGGACACCGGCGACGGCGCCTGCACCCCCGGCGTCAAGCGGTGGTGCGACGGCGCGACCTACTGCTCGTGGGGCCAGCAGACCTGCCTGCCGAACAGCCAGTGGGGGCCCTGCTACGAGGATCCCGGCATCCGGCCGAACACGCTCTGCGCCTGCTACTTCTTCTACTTCAACAAGGACTGCTGCGAGACGCCGGACTGCCTCGTGCCCGCCGGGACCACCGGCCAGACCTGCCCCGCGCCGACGGGCAAGCTGTGCGACTACTGCAACGGCAACGGCCAGTGCGACAACGGCGGCCTGTGCATCTTCACGAACACCGGCGAGTCCTTCTGCGGCCAGGACTGCACCTCGGCCGGCTGTCCGAACAACTACCAGTGCCGCACCGTCACCGACCCGGCCGGCAACCAGCACCAGCAGTGCGTGCCGGCGGACCTGAGCTGCTACTACTGAGCGGTCAAACAGAGGAGATGCGCATGCGCCCGACCTTCGCCCTGTGCCTCGCGACGCTGCTCTCGCTCGCCGCCCCCGACGCGTACGGGTTCTGCGTGGAGCACCCGACGAACCCGACCACCCAGGCGCCGTTCACCAAGGTCGCGTGGTCCGGGATGCCGATCACGTTCCGCCTCCACGACACGGGCTCCGGCACGATGGACCAGGCCGCCGAGCGCGACGGCGTGCGCGCGGCCTTCGCCGAGTGGGCCGCGGCGGCGTGCACGACGCTCTCGTTCGCCGAGGGTGACCTGATCCCGGCCAGCGAGATGATCAACCTGCAGCACAACGCGCGCGAGATCCGCGTCTACTGGGCGCGCACCCAGGCCGAGTGGGACAGCGACAACACCGCGCCCATCGCGAAGACCTGGTACAACTTCGACGTGAGCGGCAACATCGTCTCCGGGGCGGTGCTGCTGAACGCGGTCAACAAGCAGTACTCGACGGCCGCCGAGGCCAGCAAGTACGACGTGCAGAGCGTGATGGCGACCGAGGTCGGCCGCGTCCTCGGGCTCGCCGCCTCGACCAACAACGCCGCCGTGATGTACCCGAGCTTCGCCGTCGCCAGCGTGGACAAGCGCACGCTCAAGGCCGACGACCTCGCGGCGATCGCGTACCTCTACCCGGCCGCGACGGGCGGCTGCGGCACCGCGACGCCGGACGCCGCGTGCCCGAGCGGCGTCGCGGCGCAGCAGGACGGCGGCGCCCCCGCCGCCGACGGCGGCACCCACCCGGGCGCGGACAGCGGCAGCGCTCCCGGCGCCGACGGCGGGGACTTCCACTGCACGGCGAACGCGCAGTGCGAGAGCGGCACCTGCCGCATCGACGGCACGTGCCTGCCGGCGGCCACGAGCAGCGGCGGGGGCGGCGGCTGCTCGGCCGCGGGCCGCACCGACCTCACCGCCGGCCTGCTCCTCCTCGCGGTCGCCCTCGGTCTCGTCCTCCGCCGCCGCCACTGACGCCCCCCGGGGGCGCCGGCCCCACCCTCGACTCTGTTGGGGGCTCTGCCCGCCCC
>DASXVK010000849.1:0-13287 GCA_036504295.1 Polyangia bacterium | reverse complement strand
TCTCGGTGCGGTACTCCCGGCGCGGCGGCACCCCGGACACGTGGCAGGCGGCTGAGATCGCGACCCCCGCCTGCCGCCGGAACTGCGTCGCCCTCACCGAGGCGGAGAAGGCGCGCCTCCACGCCGCCTTCACCGGCCGCGCCTTCGTGCGCATGACCGCGCACCACCTCAACGCCTCCCCGCACCGGGGCGGCGTGTGCCTGGCGGCGCGCTGGGAAGGCCAGCGCCACGAGGTCTGCGACCTCGCGACGAGCGAGATCGACCAGGCCTGGCGCGCCGGCTTCGACGCGCTCACGCGCGAGACGGAGGACGTGTTCCGCGCGGCGCTGGCGCGGGCGGCGGACGGGGGCGCGGCGCGGTAGCCCCGCGTGGTACCATTGACCCCATGAGAGGGACCCTGGCGCTCCTCGCGGCCGCCGCCGCGCTCGCGGCCGCCTGCGCGACCTACGAGCCGCGCTACATCGAGGCGTACGGCCACTTCGGCTCCGGTGACGCGATCGCGTTCAAGGAGACATCGACGCTCATGGTCGGCCCCGACGGCACCACCGGGAACGACACCGCGATCGTGCGCGCCATCGACCCCACCGAGGTGCAGCTCAAGGGCGTCGAGATCCAGGCGGACCTCACGCAGGTGGCGGCGGGCGGCAGCTACCAGTCGAGCCACACCGGCGCCGGGCCGCTGCAGATCCGGCTGCACCTGCCGGCGCCCGGCGGCGGCACCCTCGACACGGTGCAGTACACCGCCGACGGGGACCTCGAAGTCCTCGAGCTGCCGGTCGCCGGCAACAACCGCTTCTCGGGCTCCTTCACGAACGTCGTCGTCAACTACGACGGCCAGGACGTGACCATCGACAACGGCACGTTCCGGGGGCAGCTGCCATGAAGATCCCCTACCCGCAGCGGCTCGACCTGGCGCGCACCCCGACCCCGCTCGAGCCGCTCAAGCGGCTCGGCGCCGAGCTCGGCGTGCAGCTCTACGTCAAGCGCGACGACCTCACCGGCTGCGTGACGACCGGCAACAAGATCCGCAAGCTCGAGTTCCTCGCGGCCGAGGCGCTGGCCCAGGGCTGCGACACGCTCATGACCTGCGGCGGCGCGCAGTCGAACCACTGCCGCGCGACGGCCGCGGTGGCCGCGAAGCTCGGCCTCAAGAGCTGCGTCATCCTGCGCGTCCCCGACCCGCAGAACCCGCCGCCGACGGAGGGCAACATCCTCCTCGACCGCCTGCTCGGCGCCGAGATCCGCTGGGTGACGCCCGAGGAGTACCGCCGCCGGGCGCAGGTCTTCGTCAAGGTCGCGGCCGAGCTGCAGGCCCGCGGCCAGCGGCCCTACATGATCCCCGAGGGCGGCTCGAACCCGCTCGGCGCCTTCGGCTACGTGCGCTGCGCCGAGGAGCTCGAGAGCCAGCTCCCGCCCGGCCACACGACGATCGTCTACGCCGCCGGCTCGGGCGGCACCGGCGCCGGCCTCATCATGGGCGTCAAGCTCCTCGACCTGCCCTGCCGCGTGGTCGGCTTCAACGTCTGCGACAGTCGCGACTACTTCGTGCGCGGCATCAGCGAGATCGTCGAGCAGGCCAAGTCCCACTACGGCCTGAGCAAGCTGCAGTTTCAGCGCGACGACGTCGAGATCATCGACGGCTACGTCGGCAAGGGCTACGCGCAGAGCCGCCCCGAGGAGCTCGCGCTCATCCGCGACGTCGCGCGCACCGAGGGGCTCGTCCTCGACCCGGTCTACACCGGCAAGGCCTTCTACGGCATGGTCCAGGAGCTCAAGCGCCGCCGCGACGCCCTCGGCCAGCGCATCATCTTCCTGCACACGGGCGGCGTGTTCGGCCTCTTCCCGAAGATGGCGGAGCTGGCGCCGCTGCTGTAGCGGAAGGCGGCGACGCACGCCATCTCACTTCCGCCAGCGGAAGTGGACCCCGCCCGGCGCCGCGATATGGTCCCGCGCGCGGGTGCGTTTGAGCTCCACGCCGCCGCGGGGCTATGCTGCGGGCATGCGCGCATTCGCGGTCATCCTCAGCCTCGCCGCCCTCGGCTGCGGCGCCACGGACCCGGGCGTCACGCCGCCCGACGGCGCCGCCCCCGACGGCCCCTGCAGCGCCGGGAGCTGCAGCGGCGGCCGCCTGTGCGTGCCGGAGCTCGGCTGCGTCGATTGCCTGCCGGGCACCCGGTCGTGCCTCGGGACCGATACCGTCCTGGAGTGCAACCCCGCCGGCCACACCGCGCCCGTCGCGACCTGCGAGTCGGGGCAGACGTGCGTCCTCGGCGCGTGCCTCCCGGCGTGCGAGGCCGCGGCCCAGGCCCGCTCGAACGTCGGCTGCGAGTACTGGCCCGTGGACCTGCCGAACTTCTGCGACAAGACCATCCCCATGGCGGGGAGCTGCCAGCGCGAGCAGACCTGGGCCGTGCTGGTCGCGAACCTCAACGACTACACCGTCCACGTCACCCTCGAGCAGAACGACGCGGCGCCGGGCGAGGCGCCCGTGCTCACGACCGTGGCCGAGCAGGACGTCGGCGGCACGGCGCTGGCGCTCATCCAGATGCCGCAGCGCGAGATCGACGGCAGCGACAACACCTTGCCCGACAACTTCTCCGCGCTCACCTCGCGCGCGTTCCGGCTCCAGTCGAGCGGCCCGGTGGTCGCCTACCAGCTCAACACCCTGGCCGAGACCGACGCCATCGACGCCTCGCTCCTCATCCCCACCTCCGCCCTCGACACGCGCTACCGCACCATCAGCTGGCCGTCGGTGGTGCTCGACGTCATGGGGGTCAAGGGGCGCAACCGCGGCTTCGTCACCATCATCGGCGCGCACGAGGGCACCCACGTCACGGTCACCGCCGGCGGCCACATCATCGGCGGCACCGGCGTCGCCGAGACGCTCAAGGGCGGCGTCGTCGAGGCCGACCTCGGCCCGTTCGACGTGCTGCACCTCGCCGGCCATCAGTCGAACATGAACGACAGCGTCGAGGGGGACCTCACGGGCACGGTGGTCACCGCGACGCGGCCCGTGGCGGTCTTCGCCGGCGCCGTGTGCGCCAACGTCGGCAGCGGCTGCTGCTGCGACCACCTCGAGGAGCAGGTGCCGCCCGCGAGCGCGCTCGGCCGCCGCTTCGCCGTGACCCGCAGCGCGCCCCGCGGCGCCGAGGGCGACGTGTGGCGCATCCTCGCCGACAAGCCCGGCACCACGGTCGCCACCAACCTGCCCGCGCCGTGGGACTCCTTCACCCTCGAGGAGAACGAGATGAAGGAGTTCGACGCCATGACCGACTTCACCGTCGACGCGTCGGGCCCGGTGCTGCTGGCGCAGTTCCTCAAGGGCCAGGACGACTCGGGCACCGGCGACCCGAGCCTCACGTTCATGCCGCCGGTCGACCAGGCGCGCAAGGACTACGTCTTCCTCGTCCCGGCGACCTACGTGCTCAACTACGCCGTCATCGGCCGCCCGGTGGGCACCACCCTGCGCATCGACGGCATGGAGGCGCCCGGCGAGTTCGGCGCCTGCGAGGTGCACCAGATCGGCGCCCTCGGCGGCACCGGCTACGAGTCGGTGCGCTGCCCGCTCGCCGCCGGCATGCACACCCTCAACGCCTCGGGGCCGGTGACGCTGATCGAGTACGGCTACGGGCCCACCGGCTCGATCGCCTACGTCGGCGGGGCCGACGTGAAGCAGATCAACATCGACTGAGGGTGACGCGGCGGCCACCCGGCCGGGCGGCCGCCGCCGGGGGCGGGTCAGCCGGGCGTGCAGACGACGCGGACCTCTTGCACGGTCGTGCCGGTCTGGCCCGCGCTGTCGGTGACGGCGAAGGTGACCCGGACCCGCTGCCCGTTGCCGACCTGGCACGCGCCGGAGCCGAAGAAGAAGGCGTAGTTGTCGTACGGCGTCCACGTCGCGGTCGCCGTGGTGCCGAGGTCCACCGGGGTGCCCTGGACGACGCCGGTGTCGCTGAGCGCCGTCGCGGTCCAGTGGTACGTGAAGGGCGTGTTGCCCTCGGGATCGGTCGCGCTCCCGTAGAACGTGATCACGGTCTGCCAGTCGTACGGCGGCCCGCTGCCGCTGACGACGAAGCTCGGCGTGGGCGGGAGGTTCGTCGGCGGGTCCTCGACGATCAGCGCCACCGTCGCCTGGCCGGTGAGGCCCTGCGAGTCGACGACCGTGAGCGTGATGGTGCGGGTGCCGTTCGCGGCGAACGTGACCGGCTTCGAGCAGCCGACCCCCGGGCCCTCGGTGGTCAGGCTGTCGCTCGTCCACGTGCAGAAGTTGAGCACGCCGTCCTCGGGGCCGGGGCCCTCGTTCGCGTCGAGCCCGTAGCCCGACAGGGTGACCGTCACGCCGCGGTAGACGACGCCGGCCAGCGGGGCCGCGATGATGGCGCGCGGGGCGCTGTTGACGACGTCGACGGTGATGGTCTGCGTCGCGGTCTCGCCGACCGCGGTGCGCGCGCCAGGATCTCCTCGTCCCCGGGGTCGTTCGGCCAATCGCCCGCCCAGATCACGTCGTGTCCGGACGCAGCGACTTCGGCCTTCACGCCGCCCCAGACACACGTGTCGAGGAGGACCTTCACCCGTCACTCGCGACGAGGGCGGGCTCGACCCGCTCGTGGGCCACGAGCCGTCGCGCGTAGACGAGGCAGGCCCGGATGTCGTCGTCGTCGAGCCACGGGTACCCGGCCAGGACCGTCTCGACCGTGTCTCCCGCCGCGAGCATGCCCAGCACGTGCTCGACGGCCAGCCGACGCCCACGGATGATCGGCTTGCCGCCGAAGATCTTCGGGTTCACGGTGATGCGTTTGAGCAGCTCGCTCTCGTCCATGTGAGCCTCGACGTCCACTGCTGATTGTAATGCCGGCGGCTGGCCTGCGGCAGGGACGGGGTCTTACTGCTTCGGCGCGACGATCACGCGCACGCCCGACGGCGGCGTGAACTTGAACTCCGCGTCGGGGATCTTCTTGTTGAGCTGCACGCCGGTGAACCACACCTTGCTCTGGCCGCCGTCGGGAGTGAAGACGACCGACAGCTTCACCTGGAACGAGGTCGGGTCCACGACGAGGATGATGCTCTTGAACTGGGCCGAGGGCTGCTTCGGCGTCAGCTTGACGGCGTAGTCGTCCTTGCCGCCGTACTTGCCCGCGGGGGCGAACTCGAAGTTGAACTCGGCCGCGAGGTTGCCCTTGCCCGAGAGGAAGGTGACCGCCGCCGACAGGTTCGTCGACTTCAGCTCCTGCTTGAACGCCTGCTGGTCCTCGGGCTCGTACACCCACAGCGTCTGGCCGTCGGAGATGAAGTGCTTCTTCTCCGGCTTGCTGTAGTCCCAGCGCATCTTGCCCGGCTTCTTGAGCTTGATGACGCCGTAGCTCTGCTTCGTGCGGCCGGTGGTGGGGTTCTGGATCTCCTGCTTGAAGTCCGCCTTGAGGTCCTGGATCTTCTCGTAGAACGCCTGCATCTTCGCGATGACGTCCTTGACCGGCAGGCGCCCGGTCTGGGCGTCGGCGGCGCTGCCGAGCGTGAGGACGAGCGCGGCGAGCGCGAGCGTGAGGGTGCGGCGCATGAGCGACCTCCAACCGGGTAGGACGGCGTCGAGACGGACGATATTCAGATAGCAGGGAACGGGCGGAAGTACCAGGCGGTCACTCCGCCCACCGCGGCGCCGGGTCGACGTGGGCCTCGAGCGGGTCGGCCGCGCTGGTGCCGAGCTGGCGCGTCCAGTCGACCGCCGGCTGCCGGTAGTTGACGCCGAGGTCGATGGGCGCCGGGTCCTGGCTGGCGAAGAGCCAGCCGCTCGACGCGCTGTAGATGTAGTCGTGGACGAGGACGGTGTAGGTCGCCGCCGGGTCGAGGGGCGCGCCGCCCACGCGCACGGCGATGGTGCCCCCGCTGCCGGTCCAGGTCAGGCCCGAGACCGCCGGCCAGCAGCTCGCAGCCACCGGGCAGCCGGCGGTGACGGTCGCGAGGTTCGCGACCAGCTGCGCGCCGGTGAGGCGGAGCTGGTAGATGGAGTTCTCGAACGGCAGCACGCTCACGACGTCGCCGAGCGTGACCGCGCCGGGCGCGAGCCCCTGGCGCAGGCCGCCGAGGTTCTGGATCGCGACGTCGGCCGCGGGGTAGGCCCAGCGCCAGGCGTCGGTGGCCCAGTTCCCGAGCGCGGGGCCGAGCGGGAGTCCGGTCACGGTCGTGCCGAGCTGCTCGCCGAGCGCGGCGTCGGCCTGCGCGCGCGCGGCGGCGACGGTGGCGGCGGTCTGCGGGTCGGGCGTGACCGGGTCGGGCTCGCCGTCGGGGTAGCGCACCGCCACGAAGCGGGTGGTCGCGTCGACGACCGCGCGCGCGCCGCGGTCGAAGGCGAGCGTCGTGACGGTGTAGCCGTGCCAGGCCCAGGAGCTCGCGACGACCGGGATGCCGCCCTGGACCACCTGGCGGTTGATGTGGTCGTGGGCGGCGAAGAGCGCGTCCACGCGGACGGGGAGCGTGTCCGCGAGGTCGAGCATGGGCCCGAAGCTCTCGTGCGCCAGCACCACCACCACCTCGGCGCCGGCGGCGCGCACCGTCGGCACCAGCGCCACGAGGGTCTGCGCGAGCGGCGCGAAGTCGAGGCCGGCGACGTTCTTCGGCATGGTGTCGTAGGCCGTCGCGGGGGTCGTGAGGCCGATCACGCCGACCGTGACGCCGCTCACCTCGGCGAGCGTGTACTCGGTCGCGAAGTCGGCGACCGCGCCGGTGGCCGCGTCACGGACGTTGGCCCCGAGCACGGCGAAGCGCGCCTGCGCGACGCGCGCCCGCAGGGTGTCCTGGCCGAAGTCGAACTCGTGGTTGCCGATCGCGGTCGCGGCGTAGCCGAGGTCGTTCATGGCGGCGACCACGGGCGCGCCCGCGAACCAGGTCGAGATGGCCGGCCCGGTCCAGTTGTCGCCGCCCGAGAGCAGCAGGTCGCGGGCCGGGTCGAACCCCTCCTGGCGCAGCCAGCCGCCCACGTTGGCCGCGCCGCCCCACACCCACGCGCCGTCGCTCGCCGGCTCGAGCCAGCCGTGCTCGTCGGCGGTGTGGTAGAGGACGAGGTCGACGACGCCGCCGTCGGCGGGCGGGGCGGCGTCGGCGGCCGCGGCGGCCGTGTCGCCGGGGCCGGCGTCGCCGGCGGCAGCGGCGTCGGCGGCGACGCCGGCGTCGGCGCCGCACCCGGCGGCCGCCAGCAGCGCGGCCACGACTACGGTCGGGACCCACGTGGTCAGCATTGGTGGATAATGGCACACCTGCAGGCGATGCAGGCCCCGCTGGCGAGCGCGGGCGGAGGAGCTACTCCGCGGCCACCGGCCGGCGCGCATGGGGGGGCCGGAGCGAGGAGATCTCGAAGGTCGCGGCCCCATCCCGGGCACGGCGTGCGTCGGCCGCCAGACGCTCCTGCGGCAGGACGCCGCCCGGGAGCGCGGCGCGCGCCCCCGGCGCCGCGGCGCCGGGCCCGGTCACGTCGGCGGCCAGCGCCGCCGCGCGCAGGTCCTCGGCGTGAAACGACATCACCGCCAGCTCGTGCCCGTGGTCGACGACCAGGGTGCCCTCCGGGTTCAGCCGCGCCGCGCGCGCCCCTTCGGCCACGCGCTGCGCCGGCGCGAGGGGGCCGTCGGGCGCGAGCCGGGTGAGCCACAGCCCGCCGTCGTGATCGCTCACGGCCAGCGCGCCCGCGGCCCAGGCGACGCGCGCGCCGCCCGCCCCCTCGAGGCCGAGGTCCGCGAGCGCGACCGGCAGCGCCCCCGCCTCGTGTTGCCCGAGCCCGACGCGCCCGTCGGCCGTGACCACCGCCACCCGCAGCCCGCTCGTGAAGGTCTGGCCGAAGCGCACGATCACGTCCAGCTCGAAGTCCCGCACGCCCCGGGCCTGCTCGACGACGCGGGGGCGCTCGGCGCCCTCGGCCTTCGCGACCAGCAGCCGCGCGTCCGCGCCGGTGACGTAGCCCACGTACTCACGCTCGAGCTGGAAGGTGCGCACGTCCTCGGCCACGCGCTGCAGCTCGCCCAGGCCCGCGGCGTCGGTGAGCCAGAGGCTCCCGTCGCGGTGGAGGACGCCGACGCGGTCGTCGGTGACCTGGAAGGCGCGCACGTCGTGCGCCGTGGTCGTGGTGCCTCCGCCCCACGCCTGGACGCGGAAGGCGCCGTCCTGCTGCAGAAACCCCACGCGCGTGAGGGTGAGCTGGAACGCGACCACGTCGTGCGCGACGACCGTGAACGGCGCGGAGAGCTTGCCCTCTTGCACCCGCAGCGTGCCGTCCTCCTGCAGGATCGCCAGCCGCCAGTCGAGCAGCTGGAAGGCCTTGACCCGGTTCGCCACCGTCACCCACGGCGCGCCCGGGTCGTGGCGCATGCGCACCTTGAGCGTACCGCTCCCGTCGAGGTAGCCGAGCCGCCCGCCCCACTGGGGCGCCTCGGCGTAGTCGAGCAGCGCCGGGTCGAGCGTCGGGGTGGGGCTCGCCGCGACCGCGCGCACCGCGCCCGCCGGGCAGGCCGCACCCGCCGCGCTCGCCGTCGGTGCTCCGGCGGTGGGCCCCTCGCCGCGCGCGCCCCGCGCCGCGCCGTCGGCGTCACCCCGGCACGCCGCGAGCACCCCGGCGCCGCCGAGCATCGCGACCACGACCAATACCGCGGGGCCTCTGCCAGCGCCTCGCCCACGCGTCATCCGCGTCATGTCTGCCTCCTTCCTCCGCCCGGCGCCTTGGGGCGCCGGGCGTCAGTGCCGTCGCCGCGACTAGTAGCTGCGCGAGGTCACGCCCGTGCCGAAGTAGTTGGTGCGGCTGTGGGCCGTGAACACCGTCGCGCCCGTGTTGACGACCGTACAGTTGTAGGTCGCAGTGCAGTAGCCGGACAGCGGGGTGCCCTGGTAGGTAAACGTATCGTTCAGCCCCATGTAGAAGTCGATGAGCCCGTTGGTGTTGCCGGGCCGCGCCTGCATCGCCGCCGGCGCGAGGACGTTCGGCACCCCGATCGCCTCGATGCTGTCGGCGTACCCGGCCTGCTGCAACCACGCGGCGTCGAGCGATCCGAGGCTGTGCCCGTAGATCATCGTCGTCATGTTGGTCGGCGGAATGATCTCCTCGCGGTTGTTGTGCCACAGGTTGCCGAGGAAGGTCGTGATCGCCGCCAGCGTCGGCGAGAGGCTCGTGCGTGTGCCCAGGAGGAGGTCGTGCACGGCAAAGTAGTCGGCCGCGTCGGCGAGGCTATTGCCGCTCGTGCCCATGCCGGTGATGTAGACCACCACGTCGCCCGTCGGCGGGTAGTAGTCGTAGTAGGCCCGCGGCGCCCCGCTGATCGGGCCGCAGGTGTGGCCACTCGGGCAGGCCGGGTGCGGGCCAACGCCCCCGCCGAACTGCGGGGGGTTCACGCTGTCGTCGGCGACGCCGTTGATCCCCGAGACCCCGCCGACGACGGTCGTCGAGACGAGGTCGTCGACGATCCAGGCGTCGCCGCGGCCCCACGGCGGCGTGCCGTTCGGGCCAAAGAGCTGGTTGCTCTGGAGCGCCATGTAGAGCCACTTCTTGGGATCGGCGAGGCTGGCCGGGTCCTGCGGCACCATGCCGAAGTAGTCGGGTGTGATCTCGCCGTGGTTGACGCGGCGGAAGTTGGGGCCCGCGCGGGTCGAGAAGATGTTCTGGCCGCCGCAGTACTCGCCGTAGCATCCGGTCTTGATCGGGAAGCCGATCGGATCGCCGATCTCCATGTGATACGAGTAGGTGTTCGTGACGCCGTTCGAGAACCGGTACCCCGCGAACTCGTTCCAGCCCGGGATGAGGTAGTACCCGGCGTACGCCGTGCCGTTGTTGGGGGTCGAGAAGTTCGGGCGGATGTGTCGCCGCGTGATGCCCGTCGGGTTGTAGATCGGCGACTTGTCCTGCGAGCACCCATCGCACAGGATCCCCGCCGTGTAGAGTTGCAGCTCGGGCTTGCACGACGGCCCCGCTGAGACGCTCCACTGGTAGCACCCGTAGGCGCCCGCGTGGGCTTGATCGCGGGGGTAGAAGATGCTGTCCCCGTACGCGCTGGCGGCGGCCGACAGGGCCCAGTCATTCGCCTGGGTGCGGGCGAAGTTGTTGGGATCGCCGGTCGAGAGCGCGAACGGGAAGTCCTTGATGAAGCTCACCGCGAACGGCGTCGGCTGCATCGAGAAGGTCACCGCCCGCTGCCCGCTGCAGTTCGGCGGCGTCTGCAGGGCCGCGTCGGCCGGGCACGTCGCGGCGCTGCCGCTGCACTTCTCGGCCACGTCGCAGGGGCCGCTCGAGGCGCGGCACACGGTGGCGTTGGACTTGAAGGCGTCGGTCGGACAGGCCGCGGCGCTGCCGCTGCAGGTCTCGGCGGTGTCGCACGGCCCGGCCGCGGCCCGGCACACCGTGCCCGCGGCCTTCAGCGTGTCGCTCGGGCACGCGGTCGAGCCGCCGCTGCAGGTCTCGGCGGTGTCGCACGGCCCGGCCGCCGCGCGGCACACCGTGCCCGCGGCACTGAGCGTATCGGCGGGACACGTCGCCGCGCTGCCGCTGCACGTCTCCGCCGGATCGCACGCCCCTGCCGACGCGCGGCACACCGTCCCGGCGGCGATGAAGCCGTCAGCAGGACACGCCGCCGCGCTGCCAGTGCACGCTTCGGTCACGTCGCACGACCCCGCCGCCGCGCGGCACACCGTGCCCGCGGCCACGAAGGTGTCGGCCGGGCAAGCCGCGGCGCCGCCGCTGCAGGTCTCCGCCACATCGCACGGCCCGGCCGCCGCCCGGCACACGGTGCCGGCGGCCTTCAGCGTGTCGCCCGGGCACGCGGTCGCGGCGCCGGTGCAGGTCTCGGCGGTGTCGCACGGCCCCGCCGCGGCCCGGCACACCGTCCCCGCGGCACTGAGCGCGTCGGCGGGGCACGCCGCCACGCTGCCGCTACACGTCTCGGCGGGATCGCAGGCGCCGGTCGAGGCGCGGCAGACCGTCCCGGCGGCGACGAAGCCGTCCCCGGGACACGCCGCCGCGGTGCCGGTGCACGCTTCGGCCACGTCGCACGACCCCGCCGCCGCGCGGCAGATCGTGCCCGCGGCCACGAAGGTGTCGACCGGACAGGCCGCGGAGCCGCCGCTGCAGGTCTCGGCCACGTCACACGGTCCGGCCGCCGCCCGACACACGGTGCCCGCGGCCTTCAGCGTGTCGCCCGGGCACGCGGCCGCGGTGCCGTCGCAGGTCTCGGCGGTGTCGCACGCCCCCGCCGCGGCCCGGCACACCGTCCCGGCCGGCACGATGGTACACGTACCCACCACCCCGGCCAGCCGGCACGACTGGCACGCGCCGCCGCTGCACACCGCGTTGCAGCACACGCCCTCCACGCAGAAGCCGCTCCCGCACTGCGCGCCAAAGGCGCACGCGGCGCCGTTGGCGTAGAGCGCGCTCTGGACCCAGAAGTCGCCGGCGATGGTGCGGGGGCTCGCGCCCGGCTGGACATCCACGCTCCCGGTCCAGGCCTCGGGGCTCGCGCCCGCGTTGATGTTGAGGTCGCCGGCGACGGTCACGTCGGCCAGCGCCGGCGCGGCGCTGACGGCAAGCCCGACGGCGAGCACCACCGCGGCCACCCTGCGCCGGGGCCCCGGGCTTGCTCCGACTTGCGTCCCCTCGTCGCGCACGCGCATCATGGCACCCTCCTTGCGCCCTCACGGGCCCCGGTGTTCATGGGCGGCCCGCTCATTGCCGCCAGCACCTGCCCGCGCCGGGTCGCCTCGGCGCGTAGACATGGATCGTCGGACTGCTGCCAGCGCTCGTAGAGCGCCTTCAGCTCACGCGGCGGGCTGCGCGGCGCGGCCAGCTCGGCCTCGGCGACGGCCAGCTCGCGCCGGTCCTCCGCTGAGCGCGCCACCTTCCGGCCCGCCGCCTGCGCCTGCGCCACGAGCTCCGGGCGCCCCTGCGCGGCGTAGAGGCGGGCGGCCGCGACGCACGCCGGCACCCCCACGCCCTCCTGCGGCGCGAGCGCCACCAGCTTCGCGGTCTCGGCCAGGGCCGGCTCGCGGCGCCCCGCGCGCAGGAGGAGGCGGATGACCTCCTCGCTGCGGGTCACGGCCACCGGGGTCGGTCGCGGCGTCAGGCCACCGGGGCACCGCGCGTACGGCGTCTCGGGCCCGGGCCCCGCGCCGCCCGCTCGCGGCGCCGCGTCGCGCGTCCGGAGCAGCACCACCGCGTCGTCGACGCGTCCGGCCTTCTCATAGAGCGCGAGCAGGGCCTGGCGGACCTGCGGGTCATCCGGCCGCAGCTCGTGCAGCCGCCGGTAGACGGCCACGGCCTTGCTCACGTCCGGCGCCGGCCGCGGAGCCCCGGCTGCCCCGGGCCTCGGCGGCGGGGGCATCGCCGGGGACAGCGCTCCCATCGCGCCGCCGTCGCCGCCGTAGGCCACGGCCAGGACGCGCAGGCTCACCTCGTCGGGGGTCTTGGCGGCGAGCGCTTCCCGCTGCGCGATCCGCTGGTCCAGGGTGCCCGCTCTCCGGTAAAGCTCGACGAGCGACCGGATGAGCTGGTCGCGCACGTAGGGCTCCGGGACCACCCGGAGCGCCTGCTCGTAGAGCCGCTCGGCCTGGTCCAGCTCCCCCGTCTCGGCGTAGAGACGCGCCAAGCGCTGGGTCAGCTCGAGCTCACCCCCCTGCGGGCCGTAGGCCATCATGCCGGGCGGCGCCATGGCGCCGCCGTCGGCCCGGGCCCGCAGCTTGGCCGTCACGCCCCGGGCCTGCTCGAGCGCGGCGATGGCCCCGGCGAGGTCGCGCACGGCCTCCTTGACCCGCGCGAGGCCCAGGTACCCTTGCAGCGCCTGCGGCGACCCGTCGGCCAGCTCGATGGTGCGCGTGAAGTGCCCGGCGGCCCCCTCGGGGTCCAGGTACCGCTCGTGGAGGCTCGCCAGCTCGAGGTAGTAGCCGGCGCTGCCCACCTTCGGCTGGGCCAGCGCCGCCATGGCCACCGACCCAGGCATGGCGCTGGCGCCGGGCGGCGGCGTCACGGTCCGGACCGGCTTGCGCCCGCAGCCCGGCAGCGCGAAGAGCAGCGCGAGTGGGACCGCCCACTTCGTCGTCGTCATGTTCGCCGTACCCTCACGGCGCGCGCCGCGCCTCGAGCGCAGCGATGCGAGCCTCTTGCCGCGCGATGAGCGCCTGCTGCGCCTTCATGGCGCCGATGGTGTAGGTCAGGAGCTCGTAGACATCGACCCCCTTGCCGTCCTGGCTCAGGACCTCGCGCGGCGCCTCCTCCGCGATGATCCCCAGCTTGACGCTGCCGTCGCCGCCGTGGTCCCGCTTGTAGCGATACGT
>DASXVK010000848.1:0-2273 GCA_036504295.1 Polyangia bacterium | reverse complement strand
TTGCGGCCGTACCGGCCGAGGAAGTCCGGTCCGTCGCGGAGGTGGACCTGGACCACCCGCACGCGCCTGCCTCAGCCGACGACCCGATTGCGGCCGGCGTGCTTCGCCTTGTACAGGTTGCTGTCCGCCGCCTTGATGAAGGGGTCGGCCTCGACCTTCTGGTCGCCCTCGGGGCTGGGCTCGAGGGTGGCGACGCCCACGCTGATCGTGACGGGGATCTCGTCGCCGTCGAAGAAGAACCGCTCGCGCTCGATGAGCTGGCGCATCTGCTCGCCGACCTTCATCGCGGCGTTGTTGTCGGCCTCGGGCAGGAGGACGACGAACTCCTCGCCGCCGTAGCGGGCGAAGATCTCCTCCTTGCGCGTGCGGGCCTGCAGCCGCCGGGCGAGCTCGCGCAGGACGTGGTCGCCGGTGAGGTGGCCGTACTGGTCGTTGATGGCCTTGAAGTGGTCGATGTCGAGCATGCACAGCGAGAGCGGCCGCGCGTGGCGCTGGCAGCGCGCCATCTCGCGGTCGAGGTGCTCGAGGAAGCTGCGCTTGTTGTTGGCCCCGGTGAGACCATCGATGATGGTCATCCGGTAGATCTCTTCGTGGTAGTCGCTCTCGATGTTGCCGCCCGACAGGAACTTGAAGATGGTGTTGCCGATCTTGACCTTGTCCCCGTCCTTGAGGACCTGCTCCTGGACCGGGCCGTCGTTGACGTAGGTGCCGTTCGTCGACCCGAGGTCCTGGACCAGGAACCCCGTGGGCGTGCGCACGACCTTCGCGTGCTTGCGCGAGACCGAGTCGCGATCGACCTGCAGATCGGTGTCGCCGCCGCGGCCGATGACGGTCTCGTCCAGCTCGAGCTCGAACCGCTTGCCCATGTCCGGGCCAGGCGGATAGATGAGCACGAGGCAGCCGGGCTGGTTGGCGTCGCGCTTCGTCAGCGGCCCGACCCGCGTGATGCGTGTCTTGCCTTCACCCGCGTCCATGGGCAACTGACCATGTAAGCCGCTGCCGCCCGTTAAGTCAAGCCCGGTCTCCGTCTGAGGCGCCGGTCCGCACCACCGCCGATCGATAGGCCGAGGTGCCGGGTGCGCTCGCCGACGCCGGACCGGTGGCACACCGGCCCCACGCCCGACCCCGTCGCCCGCGCAGCGTAGCCGGGGGCGCCCCTGGCCATAGTCCCCCCGCGCGCAGTTCCGCAGCGCGCGGCAACCCCGGGTTGAGCCTCTGCTCCTTGCGAATCTAACCCCGTCAGGCGCCGCGCGAGGACTGTTTGAGCACGGGGGGAGCTATGGCCAGGGGCGCCCCCGGCCCCCGCTGGCCCTCCCCAGTCCGGGGCGAACTCGCTACTATGGGCGGGTCATCAGGGAGGCTCCATGCGCTACGTCATGGCTATCGATCAGGGGACGACGTCGACCACCGTGGTGATCCTGGATGAGCGGCTGCAGCTCTGTGCCAAGGCGAGCCACGAGTTCCCGCAGATCTATCCCGAGCCGGGGCTGGTCGAGCACGATCCCGAGGCCATCTGGGCGTCGGTGGTGCGGGCGATCGGCGACGCGCTCGCGCGGGCCGGCATCGCGGCCGGCGACCTCGCCGGCATCGGCATCACCAACCAGCGCGAGACCACCGTGCTCTGGGAGCGCGCCGGCGGCCGCGCCATCGCGAACGCGATCGTGTGGCAGGACCGCCGCACCGCGCCGCTCTGCACGACGCTCAAGGAGGAGGGCCACGAGGCCATGGTGCGGGCGCGCACCGGGCTCGTGCTCGACCCGTACTTCGCGGGCACGAAGATCCGCTGGCTGCTCGATCACGTCCCGGGCGCGCGGGCGCGGGCGAGCCGCGGCGAGCTCGCGTTCGGCACGGTCGACACGTACCTCGTGTGGCGGCTGACGGCCGGCGCCGCCCACGTGACCGACGTCTCGAACGCCTCGCGCACGCTGCTGCTCGACCTCGGCCGCCTCGAGTGGGACGACGAGCTGTGCGCGCTGCTCCAGGTGCCGCGGGCGCTGCTGCCCGAGGTGCGCTCGTCGTCGGAGGTGTACGGCCGGACCCGCGGCGTGCCGGGGCTGCCCGACGGGCTCCCGGTGTGCGGCATGGCCGGCGACCAGCAGGCCGCGCTCTTCGGCCAGGCCTGCTTCGCCCCGGGCGAGGCGAAGTGCACCTACGGCACCGGCGCCTTCCTGCTCATGAACACGGGCCCGCGGCCAGTGCCCTCGACGCGGGGGCTGCTCACGACCGTGGCCTGGCGGCTGGGCGACGGCCCCGCGACCTACGCGCTCGAGGGC
>DASXVK010000847.1:0-6195 GCA_036504295.1 Polyangia bacterium | reverse complement strand
CCACGAACGTCAGCAACGCGAGCCGCATGCCTGCCCCCTCGGCCCCGATTATGCGCGCCCGCCCGGCGGCTTGTCCAGGCGGGGCGCGTCGTCGGCGCGGACCTCACCACCTTGCCGCCGGCTCGCGGCCGGCGGTACTCTGACGCAAGGGGGTGCCGCATGGTCATCCGGACAGCGTTGCTCGTGGTCGCGGTCGTCGCGCTCGGACCTGTTGGCTGCTCGTCCAGCGACAGCGACCGCTATGATGTGTGGTTCACGTGCTCGGACACCGCTGGCGCCGCGTGCCCGCAGGGGCAACCCTGTCCGACGGTGCCGCACGGGTCGGGAGGTTGCGACTACCCCTCGGACCTGATCGGGGACACGGTCGCAGATCCCGACGCCGCCTTCCCGCTGGGGTGCCAGGTCGGACTGCCCTACGCCGCCGGTGCGTATCCTGGCCAGCAGCAAACCTGCTACTGCGCCTCGTACTCAGGTGCAGATGGCGGAGTGCGCGTCTGGATGTGCGGCCAATGACGGGCCTCGACGGCGGGATCTGCATGCTGGCTCGACTCGCTCTGCTGGTGGTCATGGTCGCCGCGCTCGGTTGCGGGGACGGTTCGTCCGGGGTAGCCGACGCCGGTTACGACCTGTACATCCGGTGCGTGCCGGGCTTCAGCGCCACGTGCCCGGAAGGGCAACCGTGCCCGACCCCGGCAGCGGGCGGAGGGTGCCAGGGTCTACCGACCTCCCCCATCGACGTGCCGGCGCGCCTCGGGGACGCGGCCCCCGTCCCCGGCACCGCGTTCCCGACGGGCTGTCAGATCGGGTTGCCCAGCCTCCCCGGCGTCCCCCTTTGGCCCGAGCAGACGACCTGCACGTGCGGAGGCCATTGGCCCGGCATCACGGAGCACGACTGGATCTGCCCGATCTGAGCGCGCCCCCGCCCGGGGGGCGCGGGCGTCCAGCAGGCGCCCGGGGAGAAAATGAGCTGCACCCCGACGGGGGTGGAGACGGCCCACAGCAACTTTGGCCGGTCAGTCGGTCGGCGCGTCGGGCGGGGCGCCGCCGCCAGCGTCCCCGGGGCCGGCGTCCCCCACGCCGGCATCGGTCACGAAGACACAGCAGCCGGGACTCCGGCACGTCAGGCCAGGGCCGCAGCAGAAGTTCCCGCAGACCGACTCCGGCGCGCAGGTGGCGACGCACAGCGACGCGTAGCTGAAGCTGGAGCACGAGCCTCCCAGCGCGAGGGCGCCGTCGGCGTTGCAGTACTGGTTCGTCGGGCACTGGTGCTGGCAGTCCCAAGGGCCGCATGGCTGCATCGCAACGGCCTCGCACTGGCCGTTCGTGCACGTCACGCCGTTGGGGCAGATCGGGTCCGACAGGTGCTGACCACAGTGACTGGCCAGCCACTCGTCCTCCAGGGTCGAGGCCGGCGACTGGCTGTACGCTGCCGCGTTGACCGGGCTTCCCGTCCAGCCGATGCCCGCTTGGTACCACATCGACCCGAGGGTGCCGCGCAACCCCGCCAGCGTGCAGTGCCCGTCCTGCGCGCACGCCCGGCTGACCGAGGCGACCGACTGCCTCCAACTCGTCTGCAGGGACGCACATTGCGCCGCAGCTCCGTCGCACGAGGACCCGCAGTCCGCCCGAGGCCCGTCCCCACTGCCGCCATCTCCCATGCGGACATTCGATGAGCCGCAACCGACAGCAAGGACCAGCGCCACCACGAGCAACGCGAGCCGGGCGATCATGCGGCACCCCCTTTGACCCAACCGTACGGCCGGCAGCGGGCCGGCCGCAAGGGGGTCGCTGGCCCGCGTGCCGGGGTCAGCCCGCAGCCTCGGCTACCGTCCAGCCCAGTACGCGAAAGACGTCGCGGATCGTGGTCCGGCCATCGAGTGCGTCCCTCACCATCGCGGCGAGCGCCGCGAATGCGCCACGGTCCACGGAGCCCCTGCCCGCGCCGGACACATGGGAAAGCGCGGCACGGCCGCCGTTGGCGCCCGCCGCGCCGAGACGCTACAACCAGGTCCTCGTGCGCCTGGGCGACCTCAAAGCGCAGCTCGCGTCGCTGCGCGCCTTCTCGTACCCGGCGTATCGCCGCATCTGGCTCGGGGCGTTCGTGAGCAACGTCGGCACCTGGGTGCAGAACATCGCGCTCGGCGTGTACGTGACCGAGACCACCGGCAAGGCGGGGTGGACCGGGACCATCGCCGCGCTGAGCTACCTGCCGGCGGTCGTGCTCGCGCCCGTCAGCGGCGCGCTGGCCGACCGCTGGGACCGGCGGCGGCTCATCGCGGTGTTGAGCGTGGTCCAGGTGCTCTGCGCGGCCGGGCTCGCCGCGCTCGGGCTCGCCGGCCACCTGTCGCTCTTCTGGATCGGCGCGCTCGTGCTCGCCAGCGGCTGCGCCGCCGCGGCCGCGGGGCCGGCCTTCAACGCGCTCCTGTCGGAGATCGTCGCCTCGGCGGACCTGCTGAGCGCCGTGAGCCTCAGCTCCGCGCAGTTCAACCTCGCGCGCACCGTCGGCCCGGCGCTGGCCGCGGCGATCCTGACCTGGGGCGGCGTGAGCGCGGCCTTCCTCGCGAACGCGGTGGCGACGCTGGCCGTGGTCGCCGCCGTACTCTCCGCGCGGGGGCTGCCGGCCCGCGGCGCCGCGCCGACGGCCAGCCTCACGAGCGGCGTCCTCGAGGGCTTCCGGGTGGCCCGCTCCGACCCGGGCATCCGCCTCGCGCTCGTGATCACGACCGCGGTCGCCGTGCTGGTCGCGCCGTTCATCGGGCTGATGCCGGCCCTGGCCATCAAGGGCTTCGGCCGCGACGCGGCGGGCACGGCCATGCTCGCGACCAGTCAGGGCGTGGGCGCGCTGATCGCGGCGTTCACCGCGAACGCGGTCGCGATGCGCTGGGGCGTGCGCACCCTGCTCGTGCGCGCGCTCGTCGCGCTGCCGCCCCTCGCCGCGTGCTACTGGCTGGCGCCGCGGTTCGGCCTCGCGCTCGCCGCGCTCGCGTTGCTCGGCGGGATCTACCTCTGGAGCCTGAGCGCGCTGTCGACGATCTGCATGGGGCGGGTCTCCCGGGCGATGCAGGCGCGCATGAACAGCCTCTACTTCGTCACCCTCAGTGGCGGCTACGTGTTGGGGCTGGTCGCGCAGGGCTGGCTCACCGACCGCCTGGGGCTGCGCCTGGTCCCGGCCGCGGCGGCGCTCCTGCTGCTCGGGCTCGTGGTCCTGCTGCTCGGCCGCCACGCCTTCGCGGCCGTCGACGCGCCCAGCGCCTACGGCGGCACCCTGCCGGCGCCCCCGCCGGGGCGGCCGCCGGCATCTCGCTAGAGGAGGTGATCGCCATGCGTTCCGCCACCGTGGCCGCGCTCGTCCTCGCGCTCGGCGCCTGCACCAACCCGGCCCCGCCGGTGCCCGCGGTTCAGCCGGCGCCCACGGCCGCGCGCCCTGCCGCCGCGCCGGTAATCGTGCCGGCGGCGGCGACCTCCGGCGCGCTGCGGCTGACGAGCCCCGCCTTCGCCGAGGGTCAGCCCGTACCGAAGACCTCCACCTGCGACGCCGGCGACCGCTCGCCCGCGCTCGCCTGGTCGGGGGCGCCGCCCGGGACGCGCAGCTTCGCCCTCATTCTCGACGACCCCGACGCCCCCGCCGGCACCTGGGTGCACTGGATCGTCTTCGGCATCCCCGCCGACCGCACCGGGCTGCCGGAGGGCGCCGCCATGGACGGCCCGCTGCGCGGCGGCGCGAACAGCTGGGGCAAGGCCACCTACGGCGGCCCGTGCCCGCCGCCCGGAGCGCCGCACCGCTACGTCTTCCGCCTCTTCGCGCTCGACGTCACGCCCGACCTCGCCGCCGGCGCCTCGCGCCCGGCGCTCGAGGCCGCCATGCGCGGCCACATCCTCGCCGAAGCGACCATGATGGGCCGCTACGGCCGCCAGAAGAAATAGCGCCGCGCCTCAGCGGCCCAGGGGCCAGGGCACGACGCCCATCGCGAAGAGGAGCACGAAGAGGCCGACGAGGACGCAGGTCCCCGCCCAGATGTGGCCGAAGTTGACGATCCGCGCCATGCCGCGCTCGTGCTTCGGCCGGGGCCGGACGAGGATCAGGCTGACGCCGACGATCATGAGGATGACGCCGGAGAGGCCGAAGAACCAACGAGGGATCATCATGGCTAGTACACCCGGACGCGCTCTTCGCTGTGGGGGCGCGGCCCACCGAGGGTCAGCCTGGTTCGCATGGCTCAGTACACCCGGACGCGCTCTTCGCTGTGGGGGCGCGGCCCGCCGAGGGTCGCCTCGTTCGCGCGCTGCCGCTGATCGATGAGGTCGCTGATGTAGGCGAGCACCTGCGGGTGCGTCACGATGAGCTCGGCGAACTCGAGGCGGCCGAGCATGAGCGCCCAGCACTTGGTGACGGCGTCGATGGTCGCCATCGCGGGACGGTGCGTGAGCAGTGACATCTCGCCGCAGACGTCGCCGCCGCCGAGCGTGGCGAGCGGCACCACGACGCCGCCGCGCCGCATCGACACGCGCAGCTCGCCGGCGAGCACGATGAAGAGGCCCGCCGGGAGCTGGCCCTCGGTGATGACGGTGGTGGCGGGCTCGATCTCGATGAAGCGAAAGCGCCCCGCGAGGTTGCGCCGATCCTCGACCGCGAACGGAGCGAAGAGCGGGGACGAAGCGAGCAGCAGGTTGACGAGGTGGCTGCGGAAGAAGCCGAGCAGCACGCGCAGCACCTCGGGCGACTCCGCGAGCAGCTCCGTGATGACCCGGCGCGACACCCGCATGAGCGTCGCGTCGGACTCGGCGACGACCGTGGCCGTGTGCGGGGTCCCCGAGATGAGCGAGACCTCGCCGAAGAACGCGCCCTCCCCGAGACGATCCACGACGAGGGCGCCCGGGCCGTCGCCCGAGAGCACCTTCACGGCGCCGCGCACGACCACGTAGAGCGCATCGCCGGGCTCACCGGCCGCGAAGACGATCTCGCCGTCGGAGACCTCCATCACCTGGACGCGCTCGACCAGGCTCCGCAGCTCCTGCGGCTTGAGCGAAGAGAAGAGCGGGATGCGCGGCAGGTCGGGGATGACGGGCCGGGCGGCGGGCAGCTCGACGACCGGCTCGAGCTGCTGGAGCGCGCTCGCGACCGCGCCGGAGCCCGCGGCCGCCGAGGTGGGCTCGAGCACCGCGCCGATGGAGATGCCATCATCGTCGTCATCGAGAGGGATCTCGATCACGGGCAAGGAGGGCATCTCGCGCGTGGCGTGCGCGCCGGGCACGATGCGGCGGAGGGGCAGCGACGCGAGCGGGGCGCCGTTCTCGAGCATCGCGGCGGTCGCGACCTCCTGCGCCGCCACCTCCGGCTCCGGCGCGGCGGCACCCGGCGGCGCCGCCTCCGGCGCCAGCGTCTCCAGCGCGGCGGCAGGCCCGGCCGGCGCCGGTCGCGCGGGTGCGGGGCCGGTGGACGGGCGCGGGGCGCCCTGCTTCGCGAGCTTGCCGAGCAAGCCGGCGAGCAGCTCGATGGTGGCGGCGTGAGCGGGCTCGAGGCTGAGGACGAGCTTGCAGACCGCCACGCCCTTGAGCAGGAAGCCCTGCCGGGCGTAGAGCTCCGCGGCCAGGACCAGGTATCTCACCGCCTCGGCGCTCTTGCCGAGCTTGCGCCACAGCTCGCCGGCCCGGTGCGGCCAGCCCGGCTCCGCCGGCTCGGCCTTGCACAGCTCCGCGAAGAGCTCGACCGCCTTCTTGTGCTTGCCCTTCTCGTAGGCCTCGGTGGCGCGGTCCTTGAGCTGGCGAATGTCCGCGGGCACGGCGGGATTATAGCAGGGGCGCCGCGGCGTCCAAGGAATCCGCCGCGGTCCACGCCGGCGGTCAGTCCGGAACACCGGCCGGCGCGGGCGCCCGGGCGCTCGCGGGCGCGGACGCGGGGGCGCTCGCGGGCGCGGGCGCCGGGGCGCCGGCGGGCGCGCTCGCCGGCACCCCGCCGGGAGCGGCGAGCGCGGCGCGGCAGGCGCGGCGCACGGCGGCGTCGTGGTCCAGGGCGTGCGCCTCGAGCGCCTCGCGGCCGGCGCTCCCGCGGGCGCTGGCCGGCAGCCGGCCGAGCGCGCGGGCGGCGGCGACGCGGATCTCCGGCTCGGGGTGCCAGAGCTCGGCGGCGAGCGCGGGCGCGAGCTCGGCGGCACCGAGCCCGCCGAGAGCGTCGATGAGGGCCGCCCGCTCGGCCTC
>DASXVK010000846.1:0-8006 GCA_036504295.1 Polyangia bacterium | reverse complement strand
AATGCAACACGGAGACGCGGAGGCACGGAGGATGATTCTGAATGTTCAAGACCTTACTCCGTGTCACCGTGCCTCCGTGTTGCATTTCCCCGCACGCTCCTACTCGCGCCGGCTCCGGGGGGCCGCGGCGAGCTGCACCGTGACCCGCACGAGGTTGCCGTACGGGTCGACGTCGCGGTAGACCGGGAACGTGCCGTCGCCCCAGGGGCAGAAGAGCCCGCACACGCGGGCCGCGCCGAGGTCGAGCACGCCGCTCTCCGTCGGGGC
Organism: Polyangia bacterium; assembly: GCA_036504295.1. Taxonomy (GTDB): domain Bacteria; phylum Myxococcota_A; class Polyangia; order JACRCY01; family JACRCY01; genus DASXVK01. Next base: position 7,739 of record DASXVK010000846.1, on the reverse strand, counting down.
GGCGCGGAGCCGCTCGAGGAGCTGGTGGTGGTGGCTGTGCGGCCGCAGGTCGGTCGCGAACTTGAGGCCCTGCTGGTCCTTCGTCCGCTCGACGGCCGCGCCGCACGCGGCCGCCTGGTCCAGCGGCAGGTCCAGCCAGCCGAAGCCCCGCTCGCCCAGCGCGGGCGCGCCGGTCGCCGCCGCCGCGGCCGCCGCGTCCCGGCCCCAGAAGACGAGGTCGGCGCGGCCGTCGGCGGGCGCGCTGTGGTTCCAGGCGCCGAGCGCGTCCGCGTCCGCGAACATGAGGCGGGCGCAGTCGACGACCACCGTCCCGGCCGCCTCGCGCCGGGCCACCGGCGACTGCGGTAGCACCTCGAGCGACACGGCGCCCCAGCGCCCGTCGTCGGGCCCGACCGGCCACCCGACCACCGGCAGCGGCTGATCCGGCGGCAGGCCGCCGACGGCGACGGCGGTCATCGCGAAGAACTGCACCTCGCCGCCGCCCTGCCCCTGCGCGATCGCGAGATCCACGCGCTCGCGGTGCGGCACCCGCGTCTCCAGCGGGGCGAGCTGCACGTCCCAGCCCTGGGCCTTGAGCCCGGCCACCGCCCGGTACAGCTCCGGCAGCTCCGCCCGGTCCCAGTCGTACAGGAAGTGCGGGTGCCACTGCCGCGCGAGGGCCTGCCCCGCCGCCTCGGCGTGCGGCCCCTGGAGCTGCAGGTCCACGAGGCCATCGCCCGCCGGCTGGTCGGCCTCCGCCGGCCACACCGGCGGCCGATCGTGCTGCCACAGGTGGAGCGCCCCGAAGTCGAGGACCACGCAGGTCCCCGACGGCGCGATCACCTCGCCGAGGCGGACGGGCTGCTTGTGGCCGCCGTTCATCCAGGTCTCCGTGCCAGCACCGTCGGATTATTCCTGATCGGCCGGCCCCGCGCCACGTGGGGCGCGGCCGCGCGCGATTTTTACCGCGTGTTGTTCCCGCCGAAACCAGCCGGCAACACGCTCTGGCCACTAACGGACCAGAAGCTGCCCGCAGCAGTGCGGTAACGAGGAGTTCGACATGGCCGACGGACCGAAGAAGGCGGGGAACGGGGTTGCGACCCCGACCCGCGCGACGCTGGGGCTCACGGGCCTCACCATCAACGCCATGGCGCTGATCGCGCCGGGAGCATTCCTGTGGCTCACGTTCCAGATCCAGGCCCTCTACGGCGCCCCGATGGCGGGCTCGACGATGTGGTTCGGGATCGTGGGCGCGCTGCTCCTCTGCTTCGCGACCGCCGTCAGCTACGCCGAGCTCTCGAAGCTGTACCCCGGCGCCGGCTCGTCGTACTTCTTCGCCGAGCAGGCCTTCCTGCGGCAGACCAAGCTCGTGCGCTTCGCCCGCATGGCGAAGTTCATGACCGGCTGGGCGAGCCACCTGTACTACTGGGTGTACCCGGGCTGCATGGTCGGGGTCACGGCCATCCTGACGGGCTACCTGCTGAACCAGTTCTTCCCGGGCACGTTCAGCGGCTCGTTCAACAGCCCCCTCTTCATGATCCTGTTCTGCGTCGCCTTCGCGATGGGCGTCGGCTACATCGCCTTCCGCGGCGTCACCGGCACGACCAGCGTCAACATGGTCATCAACATCGTCCAGATCTCCGCGCTGCTGGTGTTCTCGGTCATGGCGATCGCGTACCGGGCGAACCACCCCGAGGGGACGCGCGCCCTGCAGCTCGTGGGCGGCGCGCCCGTCGACTACGTCGTCGCGCAGAAGCCGGTGCTCGAGAACGGCGCGCCGAAGCGCGACGCGGCCGGGCAGCCGATCACGGAGCCCGTCATCGGCCCCGACGGCGCGCCCGTGCCGGCGATGAAGGACGGGAAGCCGGTGCCGTTCACCTTGAGCTACGCGCCGCACAACGCGACCACGATGGAGCCGGTCGACGCGGCCCACCCCGGGACGCTCACGCCGCACTTCCAGTACCACCCGACGGCGAAGTCGGTCGTCTCGCCGCACGGCTTCTCGTTCATGATCATCCAGGCGTGCATCGCCATCCTGATCCTGGTCGGCTTCGAGTCGGTGACGTCGATGGGCGAGGAGGCGCGGCACGCGAAGCGCGACATCCCGCGCGCGGTGCTGCTCTCGCTCGCGATCCAGGGCGGCGTCTGCTACCTCATCGAGTACTTCGCCGCGAACTACTTCCTGAACCAGGGCTACACGCTGCCCAACGCCGGCAGCTCCGGGGCGCCGCTCGGCGACATGATGGTCATGGTCGGGACCTGGCTCTTCGGCAGCCCGGCCGCCGGCAAGGCCTTCATGCTGGTCCAGGCGTTCACCGTCTTCCTCGCGCTCATCGGGACGACGCTGTCGTGCCTGAGCACCGGGGCCCGGGTGACCTATGCCATGGGCCGCGACGAGGAGGTGCCCGCGCACTTCGGGCTGCTGCACGGCCGGCGGCTCACGCCCCACCGCTCGATCTTCACGCTCTCCGTCATCTCGGCGGTCATCGGCATCATCACGGTGTCGCTGTATCTCGGCGGGACCACGCCGGCGCCGCTCGACGCCAAGTATCACAACCTCTGGTACAGCTTCGGCGTCTTCACCCCCGCGCTGATGGCGAAGCTGCCGAACACGCTCGTCACCATCACCCTCGTCAGCAACTTCGGCACGTTCATGCTGTACATGGTCACCTGCCTCATCGCGATGGTGGCCTTCCGCGAGCACCACAGCTTCAACGGCTTCAAGCACCTCGTCGTGCCGATGTTCGGGCTCATCGCCAACCTGCTCTGCATGGCGTTCTACCTGGTGGGGCCGTTCATGGTCTCCGGCATGAGCGTGAAGGAGCCCTACATCGCGCTCGGGGTGTGCCTGCTGTGGGGCATCTACGGCGCGGTCTACTACCGCCGCCGGAGCCGGGCGATGGGACGGTCGCTGTACCTGGACGAGAGCGCGCTCGTGGCGCCGAGCAGCCCGTAGCCGGTCGCCGGTCAGGCAACGTCGAGGCTCGCGGGTGCTCACCTCGCAACGTCGAGGCTCGCGGGGGCTCGCCTCGCAACGTCGAGGCTCGCGGGGGCTCGCCTCACAACGTCGAGGCTCGCGGGGGCTCGCCTCAGGCCGGCGGGTAGGCGTCGGAGCCCATCTCGAGCGAGTCGAGCCCCGTCCACTCCACCTCCGCCGGCACCCGGTTCCCCATCACGCGACCGACCAGCCGGAAGAAGCCATATGCCAGCCCGAAGACGAAGACGAGGTTGGTCAGCACGCCGATGGCCTGCGCGGCGAGCTGCCCCGGGTCGCCGTAGAGGAGGCCCCGCACCGGCCCCGCGACCCCGTTCCAGCCGGCCCCGTAGCGGCCGTCCGCGAAGAGCCCGAGGGCGAGCGCGCCCCAGAGGCCGCACGCGCCATGCACGGCCACGGCGCCCACGGGGTCGTCGATGCGGAAGCGGCGCTCGAGCGCGATGACGGCGACGACCGTGAGGAGGCCGGCGATGAGGCCGATGAAGACCGCCGCCGCGGGCACGACGAAGGCGCACGATCCGGTGATGGCGACCAGGCCCCCGAGGAGGCCGTTGCAGGCCATGCCGACGTCGGGCCGGTGCGACGTGCGCCACACGTACCCGAGCGCGGCGACCGCGCCCGCGCTCGAGGCCAGCATGGTGTTGACCGCGATGGCCGCGATGCGGGGGTCGGCGGCGGAGAGCGTGGAGGCGGAGTTGAAGCCGAACCACCCGAACGCGAGGACCAGGGTGCCCATGACCGTGAGGGGCAGGTTGTGACCGGGCAGCGCGCCGATCACGCCGTCGCGGCGGTACTTGCCGATGCGCGGCCCGAGCACGATCACGCCGGCGAGGGCGGTCACCCCGCCGGTCATGTGCACCACGGTCGCGCCGGCGAAGTCGACGTGGCCGTGGCCGAGCCCGGCGTTCACCCCGAGCGTGGCCAGCCAGCCGCCGCCCCACACCCAGTTCCCGTAGAGCGGGTACAGCAGCATCGACATGAAGAGGCCGTAGACGAGGAACGCGGAGAACTTCCACCGCTCGGCCAGCGCCCCCGTGGGGATGGTCGCCGCGGTGTCCATGAAGACCACGGCGAAGAGGAACATCGCCAGCGCGGCCGGGTCGTGGGCCACCGACACGAGCGCGAACTTGGACGCGCCGAAGAGCCCGAACGCGTGGCCGCCCACGGTCACGGCCACCTCGTGGGCGCCGGTGACCGGGGCCCCGAGCGTCGGCCAGGCGTGCACCCCGCCGAGCATCAGGCCGTACCCGACGAGCCAGAAGCCGAGCACCCCCACCGGGTAGATGACCACGTTCATGGCCATGGTGTTGACCGCGTTCTTCGCGCGGGTGAAGCCGGTCTCGACCATGGCGAAACCGACCTGCATGAACATCACCAGGAAGGCGCCGAGGAGGACCCAGGCGAGGTTCAGGCCGTGCTCGATCGGCGTGGGCGGCATGTCAGGTCACCTCACCCGCTGCGTCGCGGGCGCGCCGACGCCCGGCGCGCCGCGGCTGCTGAGCCACACCAGCGCCGCCAGCCCCGCCAGCACGACGAGGACCACGAGCGGCAGCAAGAGCCGGCGCCACCGCCGGCCGCCGCGGCCGCCCCGCCGCGGGGCCCGCGCCGGGTCGCGCGGGGGCACCGCCGCCGGGTCGCGCAGGTCCTCCTGCAGCTCGGCCGCGGTCGCGTAGCGGTCCCGCGGGTCGCGCTCGATGGCCTTCAGGATGATCGCCTCGAGCCCCGGCTCGATCCCCGGCACGTGGTAGCTGGGCGGGCGCGGCTCGTCCTCCCGCTTCGCGCGCATGAGGGCGTGCGGGTTCGCGGCGTCGAAGGGGAGCTGCCCGGTCAGCATCTCGTAGAGCAGCGTCCCGACGGCGTAGACGTCGGTGCGCGCGTCGCCGCGGCGGCCGGCGATCTGCTCGGGGGCCATGTAGTCCGGGGTCCCGATGGTCGTGGAGAGACCGGCCCACGTCATGCGCCGCGCCGACTCGTCGAGGGCGATGCCGAAGTCCAGGATCTTGATGCCCCCGTCCTTGGGGACGAGGATGTTCTCCGGCTTGAGGTCGCGGTGGACCACGCCCTGCGCGTGGAGGTAGACGAGGGCCTCGCACACCTGCCGGGCGATCACGAGCGCCTGGTCGGTCGGCAGCGGGGCCGCCTGGCTCAGGACGGCGCGCAGCGACCGGCCCGCGACGAGCTCCATCGCCACGTACATGCGGGTCTTGGCGCGGGGGGTGAGCACCTTGACGATGTTCGGGTGATCGAGACGCTGGCCGATCTCCTCCTCGCGGCGGAAGCGCTGGAAGAAGACCACGTCACTCTCGAACTGCAGGTGCGGGATCTTGAGCGCGACGGGCTCGCCCGTCACGGTGTCGATGGCCTTGAAGATCGAGGCCATGCCGCTGCGGGCGAGCAGCTCGGTGAGCTGGTACTGGTCGAGCGAGTCGCCGGGACCGGGCTCGCTCATCACGCGCCCCGCCCGCGCGGCCCGCAGAGGTGGCCCCGCCGCATCCAGGTGAACATTGCATCGGCGGCCCCCGCCAGCAAGGGCCGGAGGCGCTGAATGGTGGCCCCGAACCCGCCCGAGCACGCGCTCGAGGCCGCCGCGCTCACCGACACCGGGACGGCGCGCGACCACAACGAGGACGCCTGCGCGGTCCTGTGCGACAGCCCCACCTGCGCCGTGGTCGGGGTCGCCGACGGGGTCTCGAGCTACCCCGGCGGGGAGACCGCCAGCCGGCTCGCGCTCGACGTGCTGGTGCGCGCCTGGGGCGAGCAGCCCGGCGTGAGCCCGTACAAGCGGCTGGCGCGCGCGGCCCAGCAGGCCAACATCGAGGTGCACGACCTCGCGATGGTGGTCCCGGAGCTCAACGGCATGGCGACGACGCTCACGGCGGTCGTGCTCGACCGGGGCGAGCTCGTGGCGGCGCACGTCGGCGACTCGCGCCTCTACCTCGTGCGCGAGGACGGCATCACGCAGCTCACGAAGGATCACACGGTGATCGGGGAGCGGGTCCGCATGGGGCTGCTGAGCGAGGAGCGCGGCCGCGGCCACCCCCATCGCTCGGTGCTCACGCGCTGCCTCGGCCGCGAGCTGATCGTCGCCATCGACCGGATCACGCGGCCCGTGCAGCAGGCCGACGCGCTCCTCGTCTGCAGCGACGGGCTCTACGGGGTGCTCGAGGACGGCGAGATGGCGGCCCTCGTGCGGCAGGCCGCCGACGCGGCGGGCGCCTGCCGCGCCCTCCTCGACGCCGCCAACGCGCGCGGCACGCCGGACAACCTCACGGCCGTGGTCGTGCGGGTGGTCGGGCCGGTGCCGGAGCGGGCGCCGGAGAACCTGGGCTGGCGGCGGCTGTTCCGCGGGCGGTAGGTGCGCCGGGCAGAGGTGCCGCTAGCACCTTCCCCATCACCCCATGTGCCAGGCGACGCGCCTCGGCTCGGTCCTCCTGAGCCAGCGCTTGCACATCAACCTCGTGACGCACTCACGCGCCAGGCGGTGCGCCAGGTCGCGTGATCAGGATGGGAACCACACCCCTCAGGCCGACTAATTAGCGCCGCCATGCCCGCATCGACTACAGACATGAGTGATGATCCGGGGTCTCGGTGGGGTAGAAGTTGTTCCAGCAGCTACCGCGCGGCCCGGCGCCGCCGGAAGATGGCCCCGCCCACGACCGCGGCGAGGACCACGCCGCCGACGCCGCCGGCCACGGCGAGCCCGGCGAGCCCACAGGCCGCGCGGCCCACGAGCTCCGCGCGGGGATCCAGGAGGGCGACGAAGACGGCGGTCGCGCCCACGGCGCCGGCGAGCAGGCCGCGCAGGCGCGCCCGGTCCCGGAACCCGAGGACGTCGACGAGGATCGCGAGCAGCGCGGCGAGGAGGCACGCCCAGCGCACGAGGGCGCGGGGCAGCGCGGGCGGGCGCACTGCCACCTCGACGGGGCCGTGGATCCGCTCGAAGAAGAGGTGGACCCGCTCACCGGCCTCGAGGCGGAGATCGATCTGATCCGACTCCTTGCGGAGCACGCCGCCGAGCTGCTGCGTGACGGTGCCGATGCCGACGTGGAGCACGTAAGCCCCGCCCTCGACCAGCTCACCCCCCGCCGCCCGGGGCCGGGCGACGCCCACGACGAAGCGGCCCCGCCGCGGGGCCGGATCGGTGGTGGCGTCGCGCCGCTCGCCGCCCATGCGCCCCTCGAAGAGAGCCGCCGGCGGGAAGGCGACGCGGGCCAGCGGGGCGATGCAGCCCATGCCCCAGGCGACGACGGCCACGGCCGCCGCGCCCCACCCGACCCGCCCGCGGCCGGCCAGGAGCTGGTACGCGGCGGCGCCGACGGCGAGGAGGGAGACGCCGAGGGCGACCTCGGCGACGAGCTTCGTCAGCGGGACCTCCGCCCGCCCGCCGAGGGCGATCCGCGCGGCCGCGGCGCCGGCGAGGGCGAGGCCGGCAGCAGTGACGATCCAGCGGGGTCTCATCGATGGTCGACCTCCCTCAGCCTCGGGCCGCGTCAGCTCGCGGGAGCCGCGCCCGGCGGGGCGACCGGCGACGGCGACGGCGGCGGCGCGACGGCCGGCGGCACGACGGCCGGCGACGCACCGGCGGGCGCCTGGACCCCGGGCGGGTAGATCGCCCCGACGGTCCCGGGCCTCGCCGCGGGCGCGGCCCCCTTCGGCGGCCGCACGCCGGGCCCGTACCGGGCCGGCGGCGGCGCGCCCGGCGCGAGCGCGGGCGCGGCGCCGCCCGGGACGCGGACGCCCGCCGGGTACGGCGGCGCGGCCGGCG
>DASXVK010000845.1:0-4440 GCA_036504295.1 Polyangia bacterium | reverse complement strand
GCTGCCGAAGAGCACGGAGCCGATCCGCGTGCTCGGCGAGGTGCGGTGGCTGCGCACCCACGGCGGCCGTGACTTCGCGCCCGGCATGGGGCTGCAGTTCGTCGATCTCAGCGACGCGGCGCTGGAGCACATCCAGCGCTTCGTGAGGTCGCGGGACACCCTCTTCTTCGAGGTGTAACCGTGGCGTGGCCGTCGCTGTGGCGCTGTCCGCGCGGGTGACCCCGCGCCGGGGCCGCCCTTGACGGCGCTGCGCCGCACGGTCACGAGGGAGGTGTGCGCCGCCGTGTCACCGACGGCGAGGAAGTGAGACCATGCGACTCCGTTCTTTCCCGATAATTACAGCCCTCGCGGGGCTCGCGCTCGCGAGCGCGCCCGCGTCGGCCGACCAGCGCACCGACGCCACCGCCCTCGTCATGAAGGCGCAGAACATCGTGCAGGACATGGCGCGCCGCCCGGTCACCATGCGGATCCCCCCGGCGGTCCTCGCGCAGAGCCGCGGCATCGTCATCTTCCCGTCGGTGGTGAAGGCCGGGCTCATCATCGGCGGCAGCCACGGCAAGGGGGTCGTGCTGGGCCACCAGCCGGGCGGCGACTTCAGCGCCCCCGCGTTCGTCTCCATCACCGGCGGCAGCCTCGGCGCGCAGATCGGCGCCGAGGAGTCGAGCATCATCCTCGTGCTCAACAGCCCCGTGGCGCTGGACCGCTTCGTGACCGGCAAGTTCAAGCTCGGCACCGACGTGTCAGCGGTCGCGGGGCCGACGGGGGCGGCCGGTGCGAAGAAGGCGGACGTGTACTCCTACACCCAGAGCAAGGGCGTCTTCGCGGGGGCCTCGATCACCGGCGCGAGCGTGAGCGTGGACCAGGACCGCGTGACCGCGTTCTACGCCCAGCCGGCGACGGCGTCGCAGCTCCTCACGGGTCCGGCGACGGCCGTGACGGTCCCGCCCGTGGCGGATGACCTGCGGCGCGCGCTGGCGCAGTACGCGCAGAGGCGGTGAGCGCCGCGTCCGCTTGCCTCTCCCTGGAACGGCGGGCAGAGTCAGTGCTGACCGCCGCGCGAAGGAGGGATCCATGGAGCGCCAGGTGCACGTGATCGGGGTCGGGATGACGAAGTTCGCCAAGCCCGGCGCGAGCGAGGACTATCACGAGATGGCGAGCAAGGCGGCGCGGGACGCGCTCGCCGACGCCCGGATCGCCTGGCCCGAGGTCAAGCAGGCGTTCTGCGGGTACGTCTACGGCGACTCGACGTGCGGCCAGCGCGCCGTCTACGAGCTCGGCATGACGGGCATCCCGGTCTTCAACGTCAACAACAACTGCGCCACCGGCTCGACGGCGCTCATGCTCGCCCGGCAGGCGGTCCTGACCGGGGCCGCCGAGTGCGTCATCGCGATCGGCTTCGAGAAGATGGAGAAGGGGGCGCTCGGCAACAAGTTCAGCGACCGCGCCAACCCGCTCGAGAAGCACGTCGGCCTGATGAACGACGTCCAGGGCTTCACCCGGGCGCCCTTCGCCGCGCAGATGTTCGGCGGCGCGGGCCGCGAGTACCGCGCGCGCCACGGGACCAGGCGCGAGACCTTCGCGAAGATCAGCGTGAAGGCCCGGCAGCACGGCAGCAAGAACCCGCGCGCGATCTTCAATCAGGTCGTCAGCCTCGAGGAGGTGCTCGCCTCCGACGAGGTGTTCGATCCGCTCACGCGCTTCCAGTGCTGCCCGCCCACGTGCGGCGCGGCGGCCGCCGTGCTCTGCTCCGCCGACTTCGCCGCGCGCCGCGGCCTCACGAACGCCGTCTCCATCGCCGGCCAGGCCATGACGACCGACTCGGCCTCGACCTTCACGCCGCAGAGCATGATCAACATGGTCGGCTACGAGATGGCGAAGGCGGCCGCGGCGCAGGTCTACGAGCAGACCGGGCTCGGCCCGCGGGATGTCCAGGTGATCGAGCTCCACGACTGCTTCACGGTCAACGAGCTCCTCACCTACGAAGCCCTCGGGCTGTGCCCGGAGGGCGAGGCCGAGCGGCTCGTCTGGGACGGGCAGAACACCTACGGGGGGCGCTGGGTCACGAACCCGTCCGGCGGCCTCCTCTCCAAGGGCCACCCGCTCGGCGCGACCGGCCTGGCCCAGTGCGCCGAGCTCGTCTGGCAGCTGCGCGGGCAGGCGGGCGACCGCCAGGTGCCGGACGCGAAGGTCGCGCTCCAGCACAACCTCGGCCTCGGCGGCGCCTGCGTCGTGACGATGTATCGGCGCGACTGACATGCGCGCCTCGTTGCCTCTGATAGCGGCGCTGTCCATCCTCGTCCCCGGCCTGGCGCGCGGCGACGACGCGGCGCCCCCGTGTCGTCCGGCGAAGCCGGGCGAGCTCATGCTGGTGGAAGTGGACGCCCCGGCTCCGGGCGTCCAGCGCGCGGACCGGGGCTCGTTCGGGGTGCGCGTCACCAACCATTCGGGCCGCGTCGTCTGCCGCGTGCTCGTGCAGGTCAGGATGGGCGCACGTGCGCGCCCCGCGGCGTGCCAGCCGGGCGGCGAGACCGCCGTCGGCGCGGAGGAGATGACCTGCACGTTCACCGATGCGGGCGCCGGCGAGCCGGGCGCGCCGGGCCGGGGCGGGCGGCGACGGCGCGGCGGGCCGAGCTCGCCCGAGCCCGCGTCGAAGCCGAAGCTCACGGTGACGGGGCTGGACCTGGCGCCGACCGGCGCCTACGCGTCGTGGCAGGCCCGGCGGCCCGCGGCGCACAGCCAGCCGGCGAGCGCCCCGGCGGCGACGCGATTCGGCTTCCGCCACGCGCTGAAGATCACGCGCGCCAGCGACGGCAAGGCAGCGCAGCGCGAGCTCGATCGGGCGATGGGGCGGCTGCGCGAGTGCGTGCTCGGGCGGGCGCGCCGCAACCCGAAGCTCACGGTGCACGCGACCCTGCGGCTCGGCGTCTCCCGGGCGCGCGGGAACAACGGCGAGACGGAGAGCCTGCTCGCGGTGAAGGTGGTCAATCCGCCGGCGCCCGCGCCCGAGGTGCGGGACTGCGCGAGCGCCCTCGATCTCGTCACGGTGCCCGCGGGCACCGACTTCCTGGCGACCGCCGACGTGCACTACGAGGGCGACGGTCGGCCGCCGGCGGAGAAGCCCGAGGCGGCGCCGGTGTATCAGCCATCCGCGACGCCGGCGCAGCGTCCGCCCGCGAAGGGCGGTCACGGCCGCTCGGGGATGGGGCGCCGGGGGTTCTGATCCCGTGGCGCGTGGCCGCCGGGGATGGCACCACGACGCCCGCCCGCCCGTCGGAGGCGCCACTCACCCGCCGCGGAGCGTGAGACCGCTCACGTTCGACGGCGCGAGTATCCGACGGTGGCGTGGCGCGTAAGCTCTCTGGGATGCTGCGCCTCTTCATGCAGAGCCTCGACCGGCTGCTCGGCCCGGCGCTCACGGGGATCGCGAGCGCCGTGTACCTCGCCGGGTGGGTCGTGCTCGGGCTCGCCTTCGCGCTGCCCCTCTGGCGGCTGTGGCTCCGGCGGCAGGAGGCGCGCGCCGGCGTGCGCCGCGTCTGGACCGTGCCCTGCGCGCGCTGCGGGCCGGTCGCGCCGGTGTTCGGCCGTACGTGCGTCCAGTGCGGCCAGCCGCTCGGGCTCCCGCTCGCGGTCCGCCTGCGGGCGCTGCTCCACGGGTTTCGTGCCGGCGTCGGCTCGCCGCGCCTCATGCTCGGGTATCACGGCGCGGGCCTCGCGCTCTTCGGCCTCATCGTCCTCTGGGTCGTCGGGCACCTGGCGGCGCTCGGCGCGCGCGGCGCGCTCGAGCGGCTCTTCGTGGGGCTCGGGCTCCTCGCGCTGGCCGCCTTCGGCCGGGGCGCGGGCCGCGCGCTGGGCCTGCGGCCGCACGGCCTCATCGGCCGGACCGCCGACGCGGTGCAGGCCTTCGCCGCGGTCGGGGTGCTCGCGATCTGCGCGCTCCTCGCGGGGCAGTCGCGGCCGATCACCGAGCGAGTGCTCGTCACCTTCTTCGCCGGCGACGCCGGGGCCGGCGGGGCCCTCCCGACCCTGCAGCCGACCGGCGAGGGCGAGGCGGGGCTCGAGTACCTGCAGGTCGACCACGAGGTCCTCGGCTACCGCCGCATCGTGCCCCTCGCGCTCGTCGGCGCGGCGCCCCGACCGCTGCCGCAGCGCTGGCCCGCGACCTGGGCGGTGCCGCGCCTGCGGCGCGACGCCGAGCGCTGGGGCCGCCGCGGCCTGACCGTGCGCGTGCGGCGCGACCTGCAGGCGGTGACGCTGGGCACGCCCTACGACGTGGTCGAGCGCCAGGGCCAGGTCCAGCTCCGGCCCCGCGGCGCGCCGAGCAGCGCGCCGGCCGCGGCGGCCGCGGGCGGCGCGACGCGGTGACGCGCGCCCTCACCCCGCCGGGGAGTGCTTCGCCGATTTGTTCGCAGAACCCGAACATGATCGCGGGAGCAGGGGGGT
>DASXVK010000844.1:0-3045 GCA_036504295.1 Polyangia bacterium | reverse complement strand
CCAGTCGCTCGTCTCGCTCGCTACAAAGGCCAGTCGGTCGCGGGCCGGGGCCATTTCCCATGCTGCGGCCGCCTGTCCGCGTTCCCACCACCAACCCTGTATCAGTATTGCCACATCGAAGGCGCGCGACCCTGTAGGCGGTTGACCACTGGCTTCAGTAACTTCGACTCCAAGCGCTCTTCGCAGGTACTCCGCTATCAAAGCCCTTGTCTCCGCGAGGTCGAAATCGGTAGCCATGAGAACGACGCTGAATCGTCCAGATGTGCTCACATTTGGAGTCCCTGCCGTCCTACGCCGGATTTCCACAGGCTCCGCTGGAGTACCTTCGTCATGGAGAAGGGTGAAAGAGGCGTCCGCTGCCATATGCAGGTGACCTGCCTGATGCGGGACGGCCTTTCGGGGCCAATGCCTGACCGACAGGGACTTCGGCCCGATTAGGTACTCGAGGATCAGATCAGCCGGACCGGGTGGCGGTCGGCGCGGGCTCGACCGCGTAACGTAGGCGGCGGCCGTCACGCTGGAGCTCGCGTTGATTGAGCCGACGGCAGGCGTCGTGGACGACGGCGGTGACCTCGGGATCGCGCGGGTTCTCGTAGAAGACCACGCGCTCGACGGTCGGCTCGATCTCCTTGCGACCGCGCAGCGAGAAGACGCGCGCGATGAAGGTGTCGGCGGTCATGGGCAGCGCGGCGAGGTACGTGCGCATGGCGAAGCTGATCAGCTGCAGCGCGGTGAGCTTGGTCGCCGTGAGGATCATGTCCTGCGCGACGTCGAGCTGGCGAATGGCGCGCAGGGGCTCGAGGTGCTGCTGGCGCGCGGTGAGATCAGCGAGCTGCTGCTCCAGCTTCACGGTGCGCGCCTCATTGCGCGCGAGCGCCTCACGGGCCGCGGTCGCGGCGGCCGCCGTCTGCTCGGCGCGCACGAGCGCGCCCTGGTGCTCGACGGCGATACGGGCGAAGGACGCCCCCGCGGTCCTGCCGGCGGCGACCCGCGCATCGAGCCGGCCGCGGCGGGTGGCGAGCGCGGCCTGCGCGCGATGATCGGCCTTTGTCGTGGCGGCGGCGGCCGCGGTCAGCGCCGGGCGTTCCGTCGTCAGGCGGACGAGCGCCTCGCCATCGCGCTGGGCGCGGACGGCGAGCTTGTCGAGCTCGGTGACGACGGTGACGTTGGCGACCATGCGGCCGCAGTTGCCGCGGTGCTGATCGAGTGCCACCGCGGCGGCGCCCTCCTTGAAGGCGTTCTCCTGCACCGGCCAGCGCCGGAAGTACAGGTCGGCGAGGTCGCGACCTTCGAAGCCGAGCTCGAGGCCGTTGGTGAGCAAGACGGTGTCGCTGTCGCGGTGCTCACGCCGCAGGAGGAGCGCCCCCAGTTCGAGACTCCGGCCGGAGCTCTTGTGCGTCAGCGTGCACGTCGCCAGGCGCAGCTCGTCATGCTCGCGGTAGGGACGATAGTACGAGCCGCGCGAGTAGCGCAGCTCCAGCTCGGGCGCCCGCGCCGGCCGCAGCGGCGTGATCAGCACCCGCTGGCGCTGCGCGAAGGAGTCGAGCAGGTCGAAGGTCGACCCCTCGGCGTCGATCACCACGGCGCGCTCGATGTCGCCGCCGAGCAGCTGCTCCGCTTCTTCGACGAGCGCCACCAGGCGTGGCGCCAGCGGCGCGGCTCCGCTCTGGACCGAGAGCACCAGCGGCGTCCCGGCGCCGGTGTGCGCGTAGGTCGTGGTGATGCACGGCATCACGCGGCTGCGGTGCGCCACCTTGCCGCTCATCGTGAAGAGCGAGCTCCACACCTCCTTGGCGTGGTTGTCGACGTAGATGGCCGCCATCGCGCCCGGCTCGCCGAAGTGGGTCTGGGCCACCTGATGCCAGTGCTGCCCGACCGTCTCGAGCAGCGGCGCCCCGGCCCCCGCGATCGCCAGCGCCGAGACGAGCTTCGCCAGGGTGCTCGGCATGTACGCGAACCCCGTCAGCGGCGCGAGCCCGGCCGCGTCGGGCGACCGCAACGCCGCCCAGCCCTTGGTCGCCGCGACCAGCCAGCTGAGGCTGACCATCCGCAGCTTGGGGTCGAGGGTCGCGGCGCGCTCGTGCACGAAGCGCGGCCAGGTCGGCACGCGCCCGACCGCCTTCTCGGCCGCCGGCCGCAGGTACGCGGCGATGTCCTCGCCGGGGCGCCGGCGCCGCCGCCGGTTGTAGCTGACGGTGAAGTGGCCGCGCCGATCGCGGAAGGCCACGTCCCGTGCCGGCGTCTGGCCCTGCGCGGCGACGTGCGCGGCCGCGGCGAGGCGCGCGACCGTGGCGGTGAGCGCCGCGATCCCGCCGGTCTCGGCCTCCGCGGCCAACATCAGCTCGCCCCCGGCGAACGGCAGCTCGATCACCTCGCCAGCGGCCTGCTGCTTCTGCTCCGCGTAGCGCCGGCGGCCATCGACCCGGGAGAACTCGCGCTTGATGGTCGCCTCCGACGGCAGCGGCAGGACGTGCTGCTTCTGGAGAATCTGCAACACCTCGTCGGTGGTGATGCGGGGGTTGGCCGTGCGTGCCGCCTGGACTACTTGCCGACAGGCGCGCGCCACGGTCGGCTCGCGCGGCGTCCGCGTGTCGATGAGCGCCTCGAAGCCGACCTTGCGGTACCGCGGGATCCGCCGCAAGGCCCAACTCCGGCGCGCCGCCGGCAGCACGCGCGCCATCGCCGCGTTGAGCGTCATCCCCTTGGCCACCTCGTCGAGCACCTCCTTGATGAGGGGCTCGTCGGCACGGGCCTGGGCCACGCGCTGGCGCCACGAGGCCGCGGAGATGCGGGACTTCACCCGTTGCAGCGCAGGAGCGCTCGGCTCGTAGTCCCTGTCGTCGCCCACCCTGACGTTAGATCATGCGCCGATCCCTACGTCAACAACGCGCGCGTGCCCGCTGCCCGGGATCGCGTGATAGCCGCGGGATTCACCCGGCCTCCCGCCCGCCTGGCGCATTTCCCGAGGAGGCCGAAGTCCCTGTCAGAGACGCGCCCTTGGCGAAGGTGAGCTTCACGACACTCTTGTAGGACTCGCCGGTGCAG
>DASXVK010000843.1:0-17402 GCA_036504295.1 Polyangia bacterium | reverse complement strand
GCCCTCGAGTCCGGGCGCTACCGCGTGCTGCTGCGCGAGGTCGATCACCTCCGCGAGGCCGAGGTGACCGTGACGGCGGGGGCCGTGGCCAGCGTCGCGGCCGACCGTATGCGGCGCATCGCCTACGCCCGGGTCGTGCGCAAGGGCGGCACCGAGCGGCGGCGAGCGCTCAGCGCCGTGGTCGCCGGCGGGGCCCAGGGCGGCCTCCTGGGGCTGAATACGAGCTGGCGCGCGCAGGCCGGCGCCCGGCTCGACCTGCCCGCGCTCGCGCTCGAGCTGCGGCTGACGGGCGGCAGCGCGGCCACGACCAACGAGCGCCACACGATCGACACGCACCAGACCGGCGCCTCGCTGGCGGGGCTGCGCGCGTTCGATCTCGGCCCCATCACGCTGGGGCTCGGGCTCGAGCTGGGTGGCAGCTGGCTCGGCCAGCGGTTTCAGGATCCGGCGCGCAAGCCGCCCGCGCTCGCCGGGACCCCGGATCGCGATGTGCTCGCCCTGGTCTTGGGCGCACTCGCGCAGGGCGATCTCTCCCTGGGCCAGCGCTACTTCCTGCGGCTCGAGGCCGGCGTCGTCACCTACGTCCTGCCCACGGGCAACGCCGGTGACGGCAGCCGCAGCGCCATCGTCACCTGGCAGGCGCTCGTCGGCCTGGGAGCGTTCCTGTGACGCGAATCCCGGTCGCCCTCACGCTCGTCGTCGCCGCGGTCGGCTGCGGCCGGCCGCTCGCGGACGCCGACTACGCGCCGTCCTACGGCACCAACCAGGGCACCGTGACGTCGGCCGAGAGTATCCCCGGGGCGGTGCGGGCTGGCCTTGCCCCCGACGATGATCACGCCGGCGCGTGGCACGCGCCGCGGCTCGCGGGTCTAACTCTCGGCACTCGCCACGAGGAGGTGACCCGATGACTCCGCTCCGACTCCCGCTCACCCTCGCGCTCGTGGTCGCCGCCGTTGGCTGCGGCCGGCCGCTCGCGGACGCCGAGTACGCGCCGTCCTACGGCACCATCCAGGGCAACGTGACGTCGGCCGAGAGTATCCCCGGGTCGGTGCGGGTGGCGCTGGTGTGGCTCACCATACGGCCGGGCGAGGGCGCCTTCCGCATCGCCCAGGACACGCCGGTGCAAGCCGGCTTTCCCGCGACCTACCGCCTCGACATCCGGAGCCTCCCGCCCGCGGAGGCGGTCATGTCCTTCTTCGGCGAGTCTCGCGAGCGAATCATCGCGGAGGGCACGATCGATCCCGAGCTCCGGTGGGCCCAGGGCGAGCTGGTCGCTTACGTCGACGGCAATGGCAACGGCCAGCTCGACGTGGTCGGCCCCGGGGAAGCCTCGCCTGACCGCGTCATCGGCAAGGCCGAGGGGGTCACGGTCTGGTTTGTCATGAGCGGCACCCCGGCTCCCTCGGACTACTGGGGTTATCCGACCCTGCCCGGCTTGAGCGCGTCCTACTCACCCGTCGTCGATCCTCAGCCGGGAGAATGCGTGGGCTGGCGGAGCGTCTTGTGCGGCAACAACTGGGGCAGCGACAGCCATCTGCTGCCGCTGCCGGCGACGGTGGACATCGCGCTCAGCTTCGAACCGCACCTCAATGGCTATACCTGCCGCCGCTTCTGGAGCTCGAACGATTGGCCTGACTGGTCAAGTTACTGCGAGCAGTCCCCCGCGTCGAACACGTTCGGGACGGTGTGCCAGAGCGGCGCCACCCTCGCCAACCACACCTGCACCCCGGTCACCGCAGAGTCGCCGAGCCCCTGCGCGCTCGACCTGCCCCCGGCCGGCGTGCCCGTGACCTGCAACGCCGACGGCAGCGCCTACGTCTACAAGACCTGCGTCGACGAGCCCGAGCTCTGCGGCACCCGCATCTGCCATTTCGGCCACGGCGAGCGCAAGTCCTGGAGCCCCGTGCCCGCCGGCTGGCCCTGCCCCTGATCCAGAGACAGGCGCCTGCCACGCCTGAGGCGCCGCGACCTCAGTGCCGCGGCGCGGGGGGGCTGCCGGGACACAGCGGCGCCGGGTGCGCGCCGCCGAGGCGCTCCGCCTTCGGGTCGAAGAAGACGACGCCCGGCGGGTTCGCGTGGGCGATGGCGAAGGTGCCGTCCGCGAGGCGCACGGGCGCGAGCACGCGCGTCTCGGGCTCGTCGCGCGGCCGGCCGGGGAGCACGAAGGTCGCCTCCTTGCGGGTGGCCGCGTTCACGATCTTCAGCAGGATCCGGCCGGGCCCCGTGGACGCCCGCTCCTCCACCCCGACGAGGAATCGATCCTCGTCGAGCTGCACGAAGAGCGACGGATCGCCGATCGGGAGCAGCCGGCCGGTCCGCTGATCGAGGAACGCCTCCGCGCCGGCGGGGCCGCAGCAGACGCGGGAGCTCAGCAGCAGGTGCCGCCCGTGCCACCCGGCCGACCAGATGTTGCTGGGGTCGGCGAACATCCCCGGGGTGCGCGCCGTGCCGACGGGGAGCGCGCGGCTCCACAGCTTCTTGCCCGTGCGCACCTCGTAGAGCTCGCCGAAGAGCCGGTGCTCGGCCACGTGGTCGGCGCGGGCGCCCTTCGGCGCGTAGCGGTACAGGAAGAGGCGCGCGCCGTCGGGGGAGACGGCGCCGGTGACCGCGCCCGCGTCGCCGGAGGCGGGCCGCGGGCGGGGCGCCTCGGCGAGCGTCACCACCTGGCACGCGGTGGGCCGCCCGGCGGGGCAGACCTTGGCCTGGCGGCCCTCGATGATGACGCTGTAGGGGGGCTCCGGGGGCCGCACCTCGCCGACGGCGATGAGCACCTCGGCGGGGTGGTAGGTGCCTTTCCCGGGGTCGAAGGCCAGGCACTCGGGCTCCTTCCGGTTGTCGGTCTCGACGCACAGGCGCAGCCGGTCCCCGCGGCGCGTGAACGCCGCGAGCGGCGCGTCCCGGGCGGCGGGCGACAGACACGCGGCCGGCGCGGGCGGCGCCGCGGGGGCGGGCGCCGTACGGTTGTGGTCCATCCCCTTCGGCGCCGGCACGGCCTGCTGCGCGAGCCCGGCCGGCGTGACGCGGTACTCGATCTTCGTGAACCCGAAGGAGACGAGCGTGCCGCAGGACGAGGCGTCCTGGGTGCGCACCCAGAGCGCCGCGTTCGGACCCGGCGTCGGGCTCGTGAAGCCCACGAGCAGACCGAGCTTCGCCCCGTCGAAGTTGCAGTGGTTCACGGTGGTCCGGAGCGCCCCGACGAGCGCCCAGCCACCGGCGCGCCGGTCGAAGACGCCGATCCAGTAGCCCTCGGCCCGCTCCTGCCCGCCCTCGCCGAAGCCGTCGCCGTGATGGCGCACCTGCACCACGACCTCGGGCGCCGCGTCGCCGTCCATCTGGCCGCGAAAGACATCGATCCCGGCGAGGGGCGCCGGCCGCCACGCGCGCGTCTGACCGTCGTAGACCTGCGCCGCGGCGCCGGTCCCGTAGAGCGGGTCGACGCGCCGGAGCGCCGCGGTGAGCGCGGCGGGGCCGCGGTCTCCGGCCGCGCGCAGCTCCGCCACGAAGCCATCCACATCGGGGACGATGGCGGCGGCCGCGCTCGCGGGCGTGGCGCTCACGGGCGGCGCGGCGCGGCCCGCGCAGCCGAGGACGAGGGCGCCGGTCAGCGCGGCGATGCACGGCAGCAGTCTCGACATGGTTCGACTCCTCATTCCGGGGCCAGCAGCGCGCGCCAGCGCGACGCGGCGTGATGATAGAGCACCGGGGGCCACTGCGCCCGCGGCGGCTCGGCCGTGTGCTCACCGCCCGAGCCGAGCACCCTCGTGCGGCCGCGCAGGATCCACTTCGCGCCGTCCTCGAGCAGGACGAGCTTCAGCGGGACGGGGCTCACGTCGGACACACAGCCGACGGTGTACGCGAAGGTCGCCTCGCCGAGGCCGTCGTGGTCGAGGTCGGTGATCGCGAGCGCGCCCTCGCGGAACCGCGTGATGTTGTCCTCGGGGCAGCCCTCGCTGCGGTCCGCGACCTCGCGCACGAGGCGCGCGCCCGTGAAGTGCCGCGCCCAGAGCCACACCGAGGTCGGGTGCCCGGGGGTGTCGTCGACGGACTTGCGCGACAGGACGAGCACGTTGTCGCCCCGCGCATCCCGCCAGCGCGCGCCGGCGACGAGCTGGCCGGGGAACGTGACGCCGGCCGGGAGCGCGCGCGGGTCGAAGCCCAGGACCTCGAACGGCGGGTCCGGCGCGGTCCCGCCCGCCGGCCGCGCGGTCGCCGGTCCGCGGGTGGCAGGCCCGCACGCGCTCAGGATGACCGCGAGGATCGTGGCGGCGTGCTCCCATCTGATGATCGGCGTCGGCATCGCTCGGGGCCTCCTCGCCGGAGCCGCGTTGCAACCGGCGGGCCACGAGCCCCTGCGCGCGGCGTCGAGAAGGATGGCGCCGCGGCGGCCCAGGCGGTGCGCGTGTTCTACATAATGTTTCGTCCCCGGGCTCTTTACACGCACCGCCGCCTGCGCGATCCTAAGTGGTCGATGCAACTGGGGAGCGGGGATGGCAGATCGCAGGACCGGTGACCCGGACGGCAAGGACGTCCTGGCCGCGACGGCGCTCGCCGCGGGCCCGGCGCATGCGGCGAAGGCCTCCCCGCCGCTGGCGGACACGCTCGCGGCCTCGCCCGCCGACCGCGCGGCCGCCGGCAGCAGCGTCGTCGAGACCGGCACCCAGGTCGGCCGCCTCGTCGTCCTGAACAAGCTGGGCGAGGGCGGCACCGCGGTGCTGTACGTCGCGTACGACCGCGAGCTCGACCGCAAGGTCGCGCTCAAGTTCATGCGGCCGAACCCGCAGCACTCCCGCTCCGAGAAGCTGACGGCCGCCCGCGCGCGGCTCATGCGGGAGGCGCAGGCGCTCGCGCGGCTGAACCACCCCAACGTCGTCGCCGTCCACGACGTCGGCACCTTCGGCGAGCAGGTCTTCATCGCCGAGAGCTTCGTCGACGGCGCGGATCTCCGCGTGTGGGCGCAGATGCATCCGCGCACGCTGCGCGAGATCCTCGCCGTCTTCGCGCAGGCCGGCCGCGGCCTGGCGGCCGCGCACGCCGCCGGCCTCGTCCACCGCGACTTCAAGCCGGAGAACGTGCTCATCGGCCACGACGGCCGCGTCCAGGTGACCGACTTCGGGCTCGCGCGCGCGGCCGGCGAGGTGCCCGTGATCGAGCCCATCCAGGCGCTCGGGGCCACCCTCGCCGACAGCGCGGGCTTGCTGTCGACGCCGCTGACCCAGACCGGGACGCTCATGGGCACGCCGGCGTACATGGCGCCCGAGCAGCACCTCGGCCAGGCGGCGGACGTCCGCACCGACCAGTTCAACTTCTGCGTCTCGCTCTACGAGCTGCTCTACGGCGAGCGGCCCTTCATCGGCGAGACCGTGGGCGAGCTCGCCCGGCAGGTGACCCAGGGCAAGGTGCGGCCCGCGCCGAAGGACACGCGGGTCCCGGCGTGGCTGCGGCGCGTGGTCCTGCGCGGCCTGCGGCCGGACCCGGCCGAGCGGTACCCGTCGATGGACGTGCTGCTCGACGCGCTCGGCCACGATCCAGCCGCGCGCTGGCGCCGGGCCGGCGCCGTCCTCGGCCTGGTCGCGCTCGTCGCCGCCGTCGCCGCCGGGGTCACCGTCTACCACGCGCGCGGCGCGCGCCTGTGTCAGGGCGCCGACCGCAAGCTCGCGGGCGTCTGGGACGCCGGGCGCAAGGAGACGATCCGGCTCGCCTTCGTCGCCACGGGCAAGCCGTACGCGGCGGCCGCGTTCGAGGGCGTCAGCCGCGTCCTCGACGCGCACACGCGGGCGTGGGTGGCGATGCACGAGGACGCCTGCGCCGCGACGCGCGTGCGCGGCGAGCAGTCCGAGGCGCTCCTCGACCTGCGCATGGCGTGCCTCGGGCAGCGGCTGGAAGAGGTGAAGGCGCTCGGCGACGTCCTCGCCGCGGCCGACGCGAAGACCGTCGAGCGCGCGGCGAGCGCCGCGGGCGCGGTCTCGCCGCTCGCGGTGTGCGGCGACGCCGAGGCGCTCAAGGGCGTGCTGCCGCCGCCGCGCGACGCCGCCACGCAGGTGCGGGTCAAGGAGGTGCGCGCGAAGCTCGCGCAGGCCAAGGCGCTCGACGAGGCCGGCCGCTACGAGCAGGGCATGACCGTCGCCGCGGCGGCGGACGCCGAGGCGCAGGCGGTCGGGTACCGGCCGCTCGAGGCGGAGGCGCGGCTGCGGCTCGCCGCGGCCACCTTGAGCAAGGGCGACTACAAGCTCGCCGAGCAGCGGCTCCACGAGGCGCTGTGGCTGGCGATGGAGGGCAAGCACCACGAGATCGAGACACGCGCCGCCGTCAGCCTCACCAACACGGTCGGCTACCTGCAGAAGCGCACCACCGAGGGCCACTTCTGGGCCCGCCACGCCCGCGCGGCGCTCACCGCGTACGGCGCCGACCCTGCGCTCGAGGCGGCGTGGCACAACGGCAGCGCCGGGGTGTTCGCCGCCGAGGCCAAGTATGACCGGCAGCTCGAGCACAACCTCAAGGCGCTCGAGCTGCGCCAGCGGGCCTTCGGGCCGACCCACGCGGCCGTGGCCGGGTCGCTCAACAACCTCGGCGTGACCTTCTCGAGCAAGGGCGACAACGCCCGCGCCGCCGACTACTTCCAGCGCGCGCTCACGACGAACGAGAAGGTGAGCGGCCCCGACCACCCCGACGTCGCGCTCGCGTGCATGAACCTCGCCGAGACCGTCGGGGCGCTCGGCGATTTCGAGCGCCAGCGCCAGCTCGCCGAGCGCGCCGTCCGGCTCTTCACCGCCGCGACCGGCCCGGAGCACCCCTATGTCGCGGCGTCCACCCTCGCCCTCGGCAACGCCCTGCACAACCAGGGGCAGCACGCCGAGGCGCTCGCGCGCTTCGTGCGCGGGCAGGCGATCTACGAGAAGGCGGTGGGCCCCAAGGACGCCGACTTCGCCCAGGCGCTCGCGAGCGTCGGCCGCGAGCAGCGCTGCCTCGACCCGCGCAGCCCCGCCGCGCTCGAAGCCGGCCGCCGCGCGGTCGCGATCCTCGAGGCGGCCGTCGGCCGCGACCACCCGGACCTCGCCGCCGCCCTCACGCTCGTCGGCCAGGCCCAGCTCGCGCTCGGCGCGCCGCACGAGGCCATCGCGCCGCTCGAGCGCGCCGTGCCGCTGCGGATCAAGGGCGGCGCGGCCGCCGACGACCTCGCCGAGACCCGCTTCGCGCTGGCCCAGGCCCTCTGGCAGGCCGGCCGTGATCGCGCCCGCGCGGTGACGCTGGCGACGGCGGCACGCGACGGGCTCAAGCCGCTGAAGTTCCGCGCGGCCGAGCTGCAGCAGGTGGAGGCCTGGCTCAAGCAGCACGGGGGGTGAGCAGGCGCGAGCCGCCGGCCCACGGGCCGGGAGAGGAGGGACCATGGCGTTCGAGCTTCACGCCACCGCGGCGGCCAGGTTCCGCGAGCTGGAGAGCTCCGGCGCCGCCCGCACCGTCGCCGCGCACCTGCGGCGCCTGGTGAGCGAGGGCGACGATTTCGACTGCTACAAGATCAACGCGTGCCGCCTGGCGGAGGCGACCGGGGCCTCGAAGCTCGAGGCGGTCCGCGGCCTGCTGTTCGCGACGCGGCTGGGCCTGGTTGATCTCACGTGGGACATCCACTGCCCCTCGTGCCTGGGCCTGCCGGCGTTCCACCGGCACCTGATGCAGCTCGCGACCCGGGCGCACTGCCCCCTGTGCGACGTGCGCTGGGACCTCGACCTCCAGGACCAGGTCGAGGTCACCTTCACCGTGAACCCCGACGTCCGCCCGGTCGCGCTCGAGGACTTCGCGGAGCGCCGCTGGCCGGACGACGCGGCGGTCTACACGCGCCGCCTCACCCGCGACGACCGGCTCCCGGAGATGGCGACGCCGATCGAGCCCGGGCACGCGTTCGCGGTGACCGGGCGGCTCGCCGCCGGCGACTACCAGTGCGTGACGCCCGGACACCCGGAGGGCGCCGCGCTGCTGCACGTGGCGGGGGACGCCGTCGCGGAGGAGCAGCGGCTGGCGCTGGCCCTGGCCGCCGACGGCGTCGTGACACCGCGCCAGCTCACCGCGCGCCCCGGACCGGCGCGGTTCGCCGTCGCCAACGCGTTCCCCCGCACCTGGGGCTTCGCGGTGCGGCCGCTCGAGACCCCCCGGCACTGGGTGAGCGCCACGTACGTCACCGGCCTGCAGGACTTCCGGGACCTCTTCTCGGGCGAGTTCCTGGCGCCCGACGTCTCGTTCGCGATCCGCAGCACGACCCTGCTCTTCACCGACATCAAGGGCTCGACCGAGATGTACGAGCGGCTGGGCGACGCCGCGGCCTACGCGCTCGTGCAGCGCCACTTCGGCCTGATGACCGACGTGATCCGGCGGCGCGAGGGCGGCGTGGTCAAGACCATCGGCGACGCCGTCATGGCCAGCTTCGGCGTCAACCGCGACGCGGTGGCCGCGGCGCTCGAGATCCAGGAGGGGTTCGCCCGGGTCGACCCGCCCCTGTCGCAGATCGAGGTCAAGATCGGCCTGCACCGCGGCCCGACCATCGCGGTGACCAGCAACCGCATGCTCGACTTCTTCGGGCGCACGGTGAACCTGGCGGCGCGCGTCCAGGGGCACAGCCGCGCGGGCGAGGTGCTCCTCTCGGAGGCGGTCGCCAGCGATCCGGCCGTCGCGGAGCTGCTCCGCGAGCGCGGCCTCACCAGCGGCCGGATCGAGGCCACGCTCAAGGGCATCCCGCACCCGGTCCGTCTGGCCTCGCTGCGCATCCGTCCCACGAAGGAGTCGGCATGACGCCGCAGGAGCTGGTGGACGCCTACTACGAGGCGTGGCGCGCGGGCCGGCCGCTCGACCCGGAGCTCTTCGCCGCCGACCTCGTCTTCGTCGGGCCGATGGGCGAGCTCCACGGCCGCGACGCCTTCCTCGCCGGGCTCGACGCGCTCGGCGGGGTGATGAAGCTGGCGGCCATCCGCCGCCGCTTCCTCGACGGTGACGAGGCCTGCGTCATCTACGACGCGGCCACGCCGGCGGGGGTGATCCCGATGGCCGAGTGGATCCACACGCGCGCGGGGAAGATCGTGCGGCTCGAGGTGTTCTTCGACGCGATCCGGCTGCCGCGGGCGGGGTAGCGCGGTCCCGGAGCCTGTTTTTCTTGCGTCGCGGTAGGCAAGCGGACTACAATGGCCTACATGACACGACATCTGGACTCCCTCGAGCGTCTGGATCTGCGCAACGACCACCGCGTCGCCGTCGAGAGCCTGTGCACGGAGATCGTGGGTGAGCGCGAGCAGCTCAGCATGGTCGTCGACCTCTCCGAGAACGGCCTGCGGCTGCAGCGGCCGCTCGGCGGGCGGGTCGAGAGCCACCTCCTTCAGATCGAGTTCGAGCTGCCCGAGGTCGACGAGCTGGTCTGGGCGAAGGGCGTGATCTGCTTCGACCAGCTCTGGCGCGTGCCGGCGGGCTTCGGCCACGCCCGGCGCGGCCGCCTCGTGCGCACGAGCGGCGTGCGCGTGGTCGCGGCCGCGACCCGCCACCTGCGGATGCTGCGCGAGTACGTGGTCGCGCGCAGCGCCATGCGCGCGCGGCGCGCCCCGGGGTTCGCCCCGGTGCCGCTGCCGCCGGTGCCGGCGGACCGGCCGCGGCTCGCGGCGCGGCCCGGCGCGCCCAGCGCGTACGTGCTGTAGCGTCCCCCGCTCAGCGCCCGAGCGCGGCGGCGACGGCGGCCAGCAGCTCCGTCGTGCCCTTGCGCGCGAGGGCGACCATGCGGCCGAGGGCCGCGTCATCGAACGGCGCGCCCTCGGCGGTGCACTGGATCTCGATGAAGCGGCCGTCGGCGCCGACGACGAAGTTGGCGTCCACCGCGGCCACGTGGTCCTCGGCGTAGCACGGGTCGAGCACCACCTCGCCGCCGACGACGGCGCAGGAGACGGCCGCCACGGGCTGGATGAGGGGCGAGCGGGCTAGCTTGCCCGCGGCCTGGAGCTTGGCGAAGGCGAGCTGAAGGGCCGCGCAGCCGCCCGTGATCGAGGCCACGCGCGTGCCGCCGTCCGCCTGCACCACGTCGCAGTCGACGGTCACGGTGCGCTCGCCGAGCGCGGCGAGGTCCACCGCGGCGCGCAGGCTGCGGCCGACCAGGCGCTGGATCTCGGCCGCGCGCCCGCCCGGCACGCGGGAGGCGCGGTCGGAGACGGCGCCGGGGAGCATGGCGTACTCCGCCGTGACCCAGCCGCGGCCCTTGCCGACCATCCACCCGGGCACCTTCTCGTTGACCGTCGCGGCGCACAGCACGACCGTGCGGCCGACGTGGATCTCCACCGAGCCGGCGGGGAACTCCTGCACCCCGCGGCGCAGGGTCACGGGCCGCAGCTCATCGAGCGCTCGTCCATCGGGTCGGGTCATCGGGGGCCTCCTTCACGGCTCGAGCGCCCAGAGCCGGCGCGTCCATCGGTTGTAGCCGTTCAAGGTATAGCGTGGGTAGCCCGTCGCCGTGAAGAAGAGGCGCCCGCCGAACCAGGTGAACCCGCACGGATACGACGACTCGGGACCGGCCAGGAGGTCGGCGACGAGCGTCGTGCCGGCGGGGGTGCCGTCGGTGCGCCACAGCTCGACGGCCCGAGTCGCGGCACCCCGCGAAGGGGATCCAGACCACTGCGAGCGCAAGCCAGCGGGCGCGGACCAGCATCAGGTACTCCGATTCAGGCTCCGGTGAGATGCGCGCCGACGATGTGCTCCCCGATTCGCATATTTGGCGCATCCACCAAGGCATCGACCGCGATGGGCGCGTAGATTCACGATTTTCGCGAAGGTGGAGACCCATCGCCCGGGCCGCGCCGGGCGCCCGGCGCGGCGGGCGGCGGGCGGCGGCGTCCGCGCTGCTTCGCGCTATGCTCCCGGGCGATGATCGAGCTGCTCGCGCCCGCCGGGACCCCGGCCAAGCTGCGCACCGCGCTGCACTTCGGTGCCGACGCCGTCTATGTCGGCCTCAAGCGGCTGTCGCTGCGCGCGAGCGCCGGGAACTTCGGCTGGGACGAGCTCGACTGGGCGCTCGCCTACGCCCACGAGCGCGGCCGGCGGGTGTACGTGGCGGTCAACATCCAGCCGTTCGACGCGGACTTCGCCGACATCGAGCCCACGCTGCGCCGGCTCGCCGCCGCCGGCGCCGACGGCGTCATCGTCGCCGATCCGGGTGTCGTCGCCCTCGCCCGGGCCGTGGCCCCGGCGCTGCCGGTGCACCTCAGCACGCAGATGAGCGTGACAAACGCGCCGGCGGCCCGCTTCTGGGCGGCGCAGGGCGTCGCCCGCATCTGCGTCGCCCGCGAGCTGAGCCTCGCGCAGCTCGGCGCGCTCACCGCCCAGGCGGGGCTGCGCCTCGAGACCTTCGTCCACGGCGCCATGTGCGTCGCCTGGTCGGGCCGGTGCTTCACCTCGCTCTACTGGGCCGGCCGCGACCCGCGGCGCGGCGCCTGCGCCCAGGCCTGCCGCTGGCCCTTCCGCGAGATCGAGGACCGGCGCCGCCCGGGCGCGGGCAACCCGGTCGAGGCCGACGAGCGCGGCACCTACTTCTTCGACGCCAAGGACCTGTGCGCCCTGCCCGTCCTCGACCGGCTGGTCGCGACCGGCATCGGGGCGCTCAAGATCGAGGGCCGCACGCGCTCGGAGCACTACGTCGGCGCCGTCGTCGACGTCTACCGCGACGCGCTCGACCGCCTCGCCGCCGGCGACCTCGACGGCTTCCACGCGCGCGAACCCCGCTACCTGGCGGAGCTGGCGCGGCCGACGAACCGCGGCTTCTCGACGCACTTCCTCGAGGGCCCGCCCGGCGCCGACGCCTACAACCCCGCGGGCTCGATGCTCGCGCGCGAGAACGACTTCGTCGGCACCGTCGTGCGCGCCGGCCCCGGCTTCGTCGAGGTGGAGCTCAGAAACCCGCTGCGGCCGGGCGCCCGGGTCGAGCTGCGCGACCGGGGCCTCGCCTGCGCCACCGCGGTGGCCGGCGAGATCCGCGCGCCCGGCGGCGCGCTCCTCGACCTCGGCCGCCCGCCGCAGACGGTGCGCGTGCCGCTGGCGCCGGACCTCACCGTGTCCGCGGGCGCGCTCGTGCGCTTCGCGCCGCCGCTCAGCGCCCCAGCTGGCGCTTGACGAGGTCGCACGCCTGCCGCACCCCGCCGGCGCAGGCGCGGCCGAGGAGGACGCGGGCCTTCTGGTGATCGCGGGCGCCGCCCTCGCCGTTGAGCCACATGCGGCCGAGCGCGAGGCAGGCCTGGGAGTTGCCGCCGACGCAGGCCTGCTGGTGCTCGACGCGCGCCTTGACCGGATCCCGGCGCGCCGGCACCTTCTTCTTCGCCGCGCCCGCCGCCGGGGCGGGCGCCGGCGGCGGCGGCGGGGTGGGCGCCGCGGCCAGGGCCTGGCACGCCGCGGGCACGCCGCCGTCGCAGGCCCGCTGCAGCAGCTCCCGCGCGCGCGCGTCCTCGGCGGCCGTGCCACCGAGGAGCATCTGCCCGAGGCGGCCGCAGCCGGCGAGCTGGCCGCCGTTGCACGCCGCGCCCGCGAGCCGCCTGGCCCGCGCCGCGTCCGGCGGGCCGCCGGCGCCCGTATGCAACAGCCAGCTCAGCGCCGCACAGGCGGCGAGCTCGTTCGCCGCGCACGCCTGCTCGAGCGCCGGGCGCGCCTTCTTCGGCTCGGCCGCGCCGCCCGTGCCGTCGGCGAGCATCTGCCCGTAGCGCGCGCAGGCCGGGGCGTGGCGCCGCTCGCAGGCCATGTCGAAGTACTCGCGCGCCTTGGCCTCGTCCTTGGGGCCGCCCTGGCCCGCGGCGAAGAGGGCGCCGAGCGTCGTGCAGGCGACGACGTCGCCGCGCTCGCACGGCCGGACCCCGACGCTGCGCGCCCGGGCGCACGCCCGGTCGTCGCCCTGGTCGCAGCTCTGCTTGAGGACGCCGAGCGCCTTGCCGCAGCCGCACGGGGCCGCGGCGAGCGCGCCGAGGAGCACGATGGTGGGCAGCCTGCGCATGCCGACCATGGTAGTCCGCCCGCGGCGCGGCCGCCAAGCGCCGCCGGCTGCAGGCCGCAGGCCGCGTGGCCGCGTGGCCGCGTGGATCGCCGCCGCTTGCGATTGGCGCGGCCGCGCCGCTCGGGTATGCTCTCCTCGCTGGGGAGGTGACCGATGGCCGAGGGGATCCTGCGGTTCCGCGAGTTCGTGCGCGCGCTGCCGACCGACGTGCACGAGGTGCTGCTGCTGGCCGAGGACGCGAAGGCGCCCAAGCCGGCGCGGCGCTACGCCGTGGCGGCGCTCAACTACCTGCTGCTCAACCTCGACCTCGTGCCCGACTGGGTGCCGGTGCTCGGGCTGTGCGACGACGCCGCGATCCTGCGCCTCGCCATGGCCGCGGTCGCCGAGCAGGACCTGCCGGACCTCGCGGTCGGCCGCGTGGCGGCGATCGGCCGCCTCGCGAACGAGGCCGACGCGGTCCGCGAGCTCGTCGGGGTCGAGCTGGCCGGGGCGCTCGAGCGCTACGTCGCCGAGCTGTGCGACCGCGAGGTGCTGGGCCGCAAGCCCGACCGCATCCTCGCCGACGAGCGCACCTTCGGCGCCTGGCGCGGCGAGATCGAGGCCATGCTGAAGGCGCAGCGCCCGGACCTCAAGCCGTGGCAGGACCCGGACAAGCTCACCCGCGACCTGCTCTCCTACCTGCAGACCAAGCTCGGCCGCCGGTAGCCGGTCTTCACACTCCCATCACATCTTTCCGCTGTCCCCGTGCATCTACTCTGCTAAACCACCGGCTCGCGGTGAGGATGGGGTGATGGATCGTGAGGCAGTAAGTCGATGAGCGCGCCGACCCTCGTCACCGCGGGCCCCCCGGCGGAGGCCACGCCCCCGGCCGCCCGGCGGCCGCGGGCGAAGCTCGTGCTCCTCGCGCTGGCCGCCGCCGCGGCGGCCATCGGCGGCGGTGCCTACGTCCTCGGGCTCGGCACGGAGTCGACCGACGACGCCTTCGTCGAGAGCCACGTCGCGAACGTGGCGGCGCGCACCCAGGGCCAGGTCCTGCGCGTGCTCGTCACCGACAACCAGGAGGTCGAGGCGGACAAGGTGGTGGTCGAGCTCGACGAGCGTGACGCCGCGGTCCGCGTGGCCGCGGCCAAGGCCGACCTCGAGTCCGCGCGCGCCAACCTCGCCGCGGCCCGGGCGCAGCACGCGCTCATCGAGCGCACGATCACCGCGACGCTCAAGCAGGCCCGCGGCGGCATGACCGTGGCCGGGGCCGTCGCCGGCGGCGCCCGGGCGGCCGTCGACCAGGCCCGCGCGGACCTCGCGGCCGCCGAGTCGCGCCGCAAGCTGGCCGAGACGGATCGCAAGCGGGCCGAGACGCTGCGCGCCGGCGGCGCCATCGCGCCGGCCGAGCTCGACGCGCGCCAGGCCGCGTTCGAGCAGGCCGACGCCCAGGTCGAGCAGGCGCGGGCCCGCCTCGCCAGCGCCCAGGTCGGCATCGCGAACGCGAGCGGCACCATCGACTCCGCCGCGGGCCGCTTGCTCCAGGCCCAGACCGGTCAGGAGCAGATCGGCGTGGCGCGCGCGCAGGTGGACGTCGCCACGGCCCGCGTCGCGCAGGCCGAGGCGGCGCTGGCGCAGGCGGAGCTCAACCTCGGCTACACGAAGGTGCGGGCGCCGTCGCGCGGCGTGGTCTCGCGGCGCACGGTCGAGGCCGGCCAGATGGTCGACCCCGCCCGGCCGCTCATGGCGATCACCGCCCTCGACGACGTCTGGGTGGTCGCCAACTTCAAGGAGGATCAGCTCGCGAAGATGCGGCCCGGCCAGCCGGTGCGCGTCCGCATCGACGCGTTCCCGGGCCGCCCGCTCGCGGCCCACGTCGACAGCCTCGCCGGCGGCACCGGCTCGCGCTTCTCGCTGCTGCCGCCCGACAACGCGTCCGGCAACTTCACGAAGGTGGTCCAGCGCGTCCCGGTGCTGATCCGCTTCGACGCCAAGCCCGGCGTCAGCCTGCGGCCGGGCATGAGCGCGACCGTGGCCGTGTCGACCAAGCGGTAGCATGGGCACCCCGATCACCGGCTCGAAGGCGGCGATCACCTTCACGGTGATGACCGCCTCGCTCATGGCGCTCGTCGACATCACCATCGTCAACGTCGCCCTGAACGACATCCGCGCCGCCTTCGGCACCCCGCTCGATCAGATCGGGTGGGTGTCGACCGGCTACATGATGGCGAACATCGTCGTCATCCCGATGACCGGCTGGTTCCAGCGGCGCTTCGGCTACCGGCGCTACTTCGCGGTCTCGATCCTCGTCTTCACCGCGGCGAGCGTCCTGTGCGGCATGGCCTGGAGCCTGCCATCGCTCGTCGCGTTCCGCGCGCTGCAGGGGCTCGGCGGCGGCGCCATCATGCCGACCTCGCAGGCCATCCTCTTCGCCCGCTATCCGCGCGAGCAGCACGGCACCGCGGCGGCGCTCATGGGCCTGGGCGCGGTCACCGGCCCGCTCCTCGGCCCCACCATCGGCGGCTACCTCATCGACTGGTCGAGCTGGCACTGGGTCTTCCTCGTCAACGTGCCGCTCGGCCTGCTCGCCGCGTACATGGCGCTGCGGTCGATCGAGGAGCCCGGCTTCGAGCCGAGCCGCGCGCCGATCGACAAATTCGGCATCGGCCTGCTCGCCGTGGGCATGGCCTCCCTCCAGTACGTGCTCGAGGAGGGCAACCGCGACGGCTGGTTCGAGTCGCGGACCATCACCGTGCTCGCGGCGGTCGCGGCCATCGCCCTCATCACGTTCCTCGTGCACGAGCTCGAGACCGACCACCCGGTCGTCGACCTGCGGGTCTTCGCCAACCGCACCTACGCCGCGGGCACGGGGATCAACTTCCTCCTCGGCATGACGCTCTTCGCCGGCAACTTCCTCTTCGCGCTCTACTGCGGCGCGGTCATGCGCTACAGCGCCCTCGACATCGGCCACGTCTTCCTGGTCTCGGGCTCGATCCAGCTCGTGCTGCTGCCGCTGGTCGGGCGGATCGTCGGCAAGGTCGACACGCGCCTCCTCCTCACCACCGGCATCCTCGGCGTGGCGCTCAGCCTGTGGATGAACGCGCACCTCACCGACCAGGCGGGGTTCTGGAACCTGACCCACCCCATGCTCATCCGGGCGGCGGGAATGTCGCTCATCTTCATCCCCGTGAGCATCCTCGCGCTCTCGGATCTGCCGCACCAGCAGCGCGGCAACGCCACCGGCCTCTTCAACCTCACCCGCGAGCTCGGCGGCTCCCTCGGCACCGCCTGGATGGGGTTCCTCGTCGAGCGCGGCACGGTCATCCACGGGTCGTACCTGCGCGAGGCGATCACGCCCCAGAGCCCCGTGGTGCAGGAGCAGCTCGCCGCCATCCGGGCCACCCTCGGCGCCCAGACCTGGACGCAGGAGCTGGTGCCCGAGACGGTGCTCGCGCTCAAGGTGCGCCTGCAGGCGCTGATCCTCAGCTTCAACCAGGGCTTCGCGCAGGCGACGCTCGTGTTCCTCGCCGCGCTCGTGCTGGTCGCGCTGCTCAAGCGCCCGCGCGGCGCGGCCCCGGCGGCGCCCGGCGCGCACTGAGGGCGCGGGGCTACCCCCACCTCCCCGCGAGCCCCGCGAGCGCGGGGTGGCGGTCGTACTGGTGCACGAGCGCGGCCACCTCGCCCGCCTCGTTCACGACCTCGCCGCGGGCGTCGCGCGCGACGGCGCCGGCCGGGGCGTTGCCGAGGTGCAGGACGCGGGCGGCCGCGTACGCGTGCAGGGTGAGCGCGGGGACGCGGCCCGCGTGGCACAGGCGGTTGACGACCCCCTGGTCGTAGCCGGCCATGTAGTTGTTCGCCCGCAGGTCCGGGGGCAGCTCCGCGGCGACGAGGCCGAGGTACGCCGCCACCGCCCTGGCGGCGCCGAGCACCACGCCCGAGCACACGATCGGCCGGGCGGCGAGCGGCGGCAGGGCGGCGTCGCCGTAGCGGTACCGGATCCACGACGAGGTCCAGATGCAGCCGCCGATGGGCCGCGCGGGGTGCTCGAGGAAGAGGTGGACCCCCTCGTCACTCTCGTCGGCGGCGGCGCCGAACGGGTCGCGCTGGAAGACGACGTCGCGCACGTCGGTGAGGAGCACGCGGCGCGCGGCGCGCGACGCGAGGTAAGCGGCGAAGGCGGCGTAGCGCGCGACGTTGTAGGAGAGGGGGTCGGGCACGCCGGCGAGCGCGACCGGCACGGCGGCCGCGCCCTCGGCGGCGAGGGCCGCGGCGGCGCCCGGCGGCAGGCCGTGGGTGAGCAGCGCGACCTCGCCCGCGAAGCCGGTCGCCCGCAGCGAGCGCAGGAACGGCCGTACGACCGCGGCGCCGTAGCCGCCGCACATGCCGAGGACGAGGTCGGGGGCGCGCGCCGCCATCGCGGCGGCGAGGGTAG
>DASXVK010000842.1:0-9411 GCA_036504295.1 Polyangia bacterium | reverse complement strand
CTCAAGGAGCGCGCCGGTTACGTCGCCGGCGAGCTGAAGGAGCGCGGCGGCGAGCTCGCGGGCGACGGGCGCTCGAACGGCCGGCTCCTGCGCGGCATCATGGTCGCCCTCGACGCCATCGCCGTGGGCACGACGGTCGCGACCATCGTTCGCTCCGCCCGCAACCGGCGCGGCTTCAAGCACCTCGCCGACACGGCGGAGCAGGTGATCCGGTAGAACCTCGGCCTCACGAGGTCGACGGGGTGATGGCTAGCCGGCGGTCTTGCGCACCGCCTGCACCTCCAGCTCGACGTCCACGCGGTCGGCGACGAGCACGCCGCCGGCCTCGAGCACTTGATTCCACCGGAGGCCGAACTCCTTCCGGTCGAGCGCGGCGCGCGCCGTGAAGCCGGCGCGCTCGCTGCCCCAGGGGTCCTGGCCCTGACCGGTGCGCGCGGCCTCGAGCGTGACCTCCCGCGTGACGCCGCGGATGGTCAGGTCGCCGACCACCGTGAAGGCGTCACCCCGCCCCCCGATCACGCGCGTGCTGCGAAAGGTGATCTGCGGGTGATGCTCGACGTCGAGAAAGTCGGCCGAGCGCAGCTGCGTGTCGCGTTGCGCCTCGTGCGTGCTGATGCTGGCGGCCTCGATGACCGCGGTGACCGAGGCCAGCTCCGGCCGCGCCGGGTCGGCCAGCACGGTGCCGCCGAACCGCCCGAGCTCGCCCCGGACCTTCGCGAAGACCATGTGCCGGACGACGAAGCGGATGCTCGAGTGCGTGGGGTCGATCTCCCACCGCTGGTGCGCCATCAGGACCTCCCATCTGGCACCTTGGATTACCCCGGTCGCGTTTCGGGCGCGGGGCCCCTTGACGCCCTCGTCTGAAGATTTACAGGTACTTCGAGGCGTGCGTGGCGCGGCAGCCGCCGCGTGGCTGGAGGCGGAACATGCGTTGGGAATGCACCGAGTGCGGTTTCTCGAGCGACGCGGAGAAGGCTCCCCACGTGTGCGTCTGCTGCGGCATGGCGGGGGGGTACTTCGTGCAGGGCGAGCCGAACATCGAGGGCGACGCCACGGCCGAGAACGTGTTCGACGCGTGGCTCCACCGCGGGATGGCGCGCGCCGACCTCCCGCCGCACCACCACCACCGGCGCCACCACGTCCACCGCCCCCCGGCGGTCTGAGGTCAGGGGGCGACTCCTGACCCGGTGATCACGCCGCTTCCTTCAGGAGCCGGCGGAGCTCCTCGCCTTCGATCTTCTCCTCGGCCAGCAGGCGGGAGACGATCACCTCGACCTTGTCCCGATTGGCCTTGAGCACCTCGCGGGCGCGCTCGAGCTGCCCCTCGAGCAGGCTCTTCACCTCGCGGTCGATCTGGTCGGCCACGTGGGCGCCGTGCTCCGACTCGGGCATGAACTCGGCGATCGGCAGGATCGGCTTGCGCTCGGGGTCGTAAGCGACCGGCCCGATGTCGACGCTCATGCCGTACTGCCGGATCATCGCGCGCGTGATGTCGGTCGCCCGGGCGAGGTCGTTCTGCGCCCCGGTCGTCACGTCGCCGACGAAGATCTCCTCGGCCGCGCGGCCGCCGAGGAGCGCCGCGATGCGGTCGAGCAGCTCGGCGCGGGTCATCAGGAAGCGGTCCTCGGTCGGCTTCTGCCAGGTCATGCCGAGGGCCGCCAGGCCGCGCGGCACGATGGAGATCTTGTGGGTCTTCTCCGCGTTCGGCAGCAGCTCGCCGACCACGGCGTGGCCGACCTCGTGGTAGGCGACGATGCGCCGCTCCTTCGGGGAGATGAGCCGGCCCTTCTTCTCCAGCCCGGCGACGACGCGGTCGATGGCCTCCTCGAACTCGGCCTCGGAGACCCGCGACTTGTCGCGCCGGACGGCCAGCAGCGCCGCCTCGTTCACGACGTTCGCCAGGTCCGCGCCGGCGAAGCCCGGCGTGCGCTGGGCGACGACCCGCAGGTCCACCGACTCGTCGAGCTTCACCGCGGCGGAGTGGATGCGCAGGATCTCCTCGCGCCCCTGGAGGTCGGGCCGGTCCACCAGCACCTGCCGGTCGAAGCGGCCGGGCCGCATCAGCGCCGGGTCCAGGATCTCGGGGCGGTTCGTCGCCGCCATGATGACGACGCCCTTGTTCGGGTCGAAGCCGTCCATGTTCACGAGGAGCTGGTTGAGCGTCTGCTCGCGCTCCTCGTGGCCGCCCATGAGGCCGCCGCCGCGCGCCTTGCCGAGCGCGTCCAGCTCGTCGATGAAGATGATGCAGGGCGCCTTCGCCGCCGCCTGCTCGAAGAGGTCGCGCACCCGCGCCGCGCCCACGCCGACGAACATCTCGACGAAGTCCGAGCCGCTCATGAGGAAGAAGGGCACCTTGGCCTCGCCGGCCACCGCCCGCGCGAGCAGCGTCTTGCCGGTGCCGGGGGGCCCGATGAGCAGCACGCCCTTCGGGATGCGCGCGCCGATCCGCGTGTAGCGCTCCGGCGAGCGCAGGAACTCGACCACCTCCTGCAGCTCCGCCTTGGCCTCGTCGACGCCGGCCACGTCCTTGAAGGACACGTCGACGTCCTTTTCGCCCACGAGCTTGATGCGGCTCTTGCCGAAGGAGAGCACGCCGCCCTGGGCCTGCTGGCCCATGCGGCGCATGAGGAAGCCCCAGAACACGATCATCACGCCGATGGGCAGCACCCACGACAGCACGAACGCGCCCAGGCCCCCACCCTCGACGATGCCGGTCGACCTGACCCCGTGCTTCTCGAGATCCTTGAGCAGGTCGTTGTCGTCGATGCGCACGGTCTCGAACGCCTCGCCGCCCTGCGGCGGCTGCCCCTTGAAACGGCCCGTGATCAGCTTCCCGCCGACCCGCACCTCGGTCACCTTGTCGGCCTTCACGTCCTCCTTGAAGGTCGTGTACGGGATCCGCCGCTCCTGGGTCACGATGCTCGACTGCAGCCAGAAGAGCAGCGCGAGCCCCAGCGCGACATAGATGAGGGTCACCTTCAGCCGCTTGCTCATCGGCATCTCTGTCCAGGTCCGCACGTCCAGGGTCGCAGGAATTTTGGGCGCCCCACGGAGGCTCCCTGCCCGGTTGGATGCACCAGATAGAAAAAGCCCGGAGCGGCAACGCCGCCCCGGGCCGGGTGCTTCAGCTACGGGAGGAGGGCGAGACTACGGGTAGACGCCCAGCTCGTGCGGCTCGCGAAGCTGGTACTTGTCGAGGGCGTCCCACAGGTAGTCGAGCACCGACTTGTAGCCCTCGAGCTCGTACGCCCAGTGGTTGTCGTAGATGGTGAGCTTCGTGCACGCCGGGTCGACGTTCTGGTCGCAGTCCTCGGTCGGGACGATGAAGCCGCCCACGACGTTGCCGAGCGACGGGTCCTTCACGATGATGGGCGTGCCATCCGGATGGTTCTTGACGCACGGCCGGCCGTACTGGTTGTAGCCCGCCGGGTAGCTCGCGGTCGCCGGGCACGCGGTGGTGTCCAGCTTGTAGCCGCTGCTGACGAGGGAGTTCGCGTACTCGACGATGCGGGCGGCGATGCCCTTCTGGACCAGCTTGCCACCGGTGCAGGTCGCGCCGGTGCCGAACAGGCACTCCTTGCCGTACGTCCGCGCGATGTAGCTGTCGCCGGACACGGGGTGGAAGAACTCGAGCCGGTTGGTGAAGCCCGGGTCGTTGTCGCGGCCGGACCGGTACACCATCATCATGTCGGTCCAGTTCGACTTCTCGTTGGCCGGGATGTACGCGAGCACCCAGGCGATGACGAACTTCTGGGCCTCCCAGCCGAGCTGGGCATCGACGACCACGGACTTCACGGGCGCGTCCGGGCTCAGGCTGGTGCCGTCGGCGGTCTGGCAGGCGTTGCGGCCCTGGCTCGCGAAGCACACCTGCGGCGCGTCGCTCGGCCACCAGGAGATCCAGCCGGGCGCCTGCTTCGGGTACTTCTTGGCGTAGGGGTCCATCGTGGTGTCGGCGGTCGTGTCGAGGATCACCTTGCCGCTCGCGTCGGCGGCGAGCCGCGGGCCCATGATGTTGCGGTCGTTCGTGAGCGCGTTCGCGACGACGCGGCGGTAGCCCTCGGGCACGATGTCCGCGAGGCCGTTCGCGCGGAAGCGCGCGTCGTAGAAGTCGCCGCGGCTCTGGGAGATGAAGCGGTCCTCCGAGATCGACATGTGGATGATGGAGTTGATCTTGTCGTAGTAGCTGCCGGCGCTCATCGTGTACTCGGTCGAGTAGTCACCCTTCGTCTCGTCCAGCGCGTTCTCGATGGGGTGGCCGCCGAACGCGATGTCGCGGAGGTAGCCGGTCGAGCCGTTCGGGATGATGACGAGGCACGCCGGGTTGAGCGGGTCGGTGTCCGAGCAGTTGGTGAAGTCGTCGGGATCCTTGCCGGAGCGCAGGGTCGGGTCGTTGAAGGGGGCGTCGCGCAGGTAGTGCGGGCCATCCTCGGGCCGGCTGAGCTCGCGCGCGAGATGGTCGAACGCGACGGTGCCCGCCAGGATGTGGTCCGGGTATCGGTTGACGATGATGGGCCAGTAGCTGTGGAACGTGTAGCCCGTGTTCGTCAGGAGGCGCTCGTAGATGGTCTTGTAGAAGGACATGCCGCCGGCGATGCCGACGAGCTTCTCGTTGTAGCGCGAGTAGGAGCGGTCGGCGGCCGCGCGGACGTTGAAGGTGGTACGGCTGCGGCGGAAGTTGTCGAAGATGTGCCGGTTCTCCTGCGTGGTGATCAGGAACTGCACCTGCTCGTACGCGTCCGCGCCGTTGTCGTGGCGGAAGACCGACAGGTTGCCGGTGTCGGCCCAGTGATCGGTCGCGAAGTGGTACGGCACGCGCAGGCGGGTCGTCCCGTCGGCCATGTCGAAGACGCTCGGGCCCTGGCGGCCGCCGTAGCCGCCGCCGAGATCGGCGTCGCTCGCCTGCCGCTGCTGGTTCCAGGTGCCGTAGTCGACCTCCATCTGGCGGCACTTGGTGGGCGAGCCGCCGACGCTCACGATGTGACCGTCGAAGACCTGGTCCCACACGCCGTCGACGTCCTCGCGCCACCAGGACGGCTGGCGCGCCTCGACGTTGTAGCAGCGCTCGATGACGCGGTAGTTGTTCTGCAGCTGGGAGTAGTGGAAGTCGGTCGGGTACTGCTGGCCGCCGAGCGAGTAGCTGATGCCGGAGAGGCCACCGAAGGTGTCGGTCGCGTTCGTGATGCCGACGCCGACGGCCGTGCCGGCCTGGATGTCGTCGCGGGTGTAGTAGGAGACCGTGTCGCCGTAGAAGAAGCGCGCGGCGGCGAAGTCGGTCACGCCGAGCCCGATCGTGTCCTGCGACACGTCACCCGGGTAGTCCATGACGCTCGACTGCTGGAACATCCAGATGAGCTGGTTCTGCTCCTCGGCGGTCATGGGGTCGAACCACCGCGGGCCGACGCAGTTGCTGCCGTCGGCGACCGCGTCGGTGCACTCCGTCGTGACCTGGCCGTTCTTCGTGCGGAGCTGCCAGTACTGCGGCCGGAAGAAGAGCGAGCCGAAGGAGCTGACGAAGTTGTGGCGCAGGCCGATCGAGTGGCCCATCTCGTGGGCGATGACGGCGTAGTGGTACTTCCGCTTGATGTAGCGGAACATCTTGTCGTGCCGGTCCTTGGCCTGCTCCGGCGTCTCGCTCGCGGCGGTCGCGAACTTGCGCTTCATCGCGTCGGCGATGCCGGTGAGCGACGAGGCCTCGGGCGCCTCCGCGAGGATGCACGCGCCGCGCTTGGCGAGGGCGTTCTCCTTCATCTGGCGGAGCTGGGCGCGGAACTGCGGGTTGTTGAGGCCGAGCGGCGAGGCGTAGTCGGCCAGCGCGCCGGTGAGCGGGATGTTGCCGCTGATGCCCGCGAGCTGGAGCATGGGCTGATTGATGAGCTGCGCCTCGAAGGGCGTGCCGCGCGCGCCCTGCATGCGGGCGCCCACCATGGCCTGGCTCGGCGACGGGACGTCGGTGCGCGCCTGCCAGTCGAGCGCCTCCTTGCGGGCCTTCTGCAGCACGGCCAGGGGCTGGCCGCTGAGCGGCGTCGCGACCGCCTGCTGGAGCTGCGCGCCGTTCAGCACGGTCGAGGCCGCGAGGCGGTCGTAGACCTGGGTCTTGGAGAGGATCGCGTTGGCGCCGGACGTGCCGGCGCTCTCGGCCGCCGTCCACTCACGGATGTACTTGCCATCGGTGATGTCGGCGGTCTTGAGCTCGCCGTTCATGTAGCGGACGAGGTCGAGGAGGCCCTGGCTCGCGACGTCGGTGATGTGGGTCCAGATGTTGATGCTGGCCGCCACCTTCTCGCCGGTGACCGGGTCGTCGGCGTCGACCATGATGCCCCAGGCCGACGGCACCTGCGGCTTGTCGATGTGCAGGACGATGTTGTAGCGGATGTCGCCCTGGCGCGGCGCGGTCGTGACCGGCGTGCCGCAGTTCGGGTGGTCGCCCTGGCTGACGGGGTTGTGGCAGAGGACGATGACCGGGGCCAGGTTGTTGATGGCCGCGATGCCCTTCAGGTTGGGGTCGTCGGTGGCGACGCCGCGCTCGCTCGCGAGGCGCTGCACGCCGGCGGACACGACGTCGCTGCACGCGTCGGACTTCCAGGCGTCCGCGCGGCCCGGCTCGTTCGTCGACGCCGCCGCCTTCGCGCGGTGGCACGCCTCGACGTCGCGGGCGATCTCCATCGCGTCGTCGATGTCGTCCTGCTGGCCCTTCCACATCGGGAAGAGCGCGTCGCAGTTGCCGCCGCCGCCGGTGCGCTTGCACTCGGTGTACTTCGCGACCTGCACCGAGGAGCGCATCGCGACGTCCCACTCCTCGACGGCCCAGTTCGACGCCTCGTAGAGGTCCTCGTCGGTGTTGCCGGCGACGTACCACGGGATGGTCTTGTGGACGCGGGCGGCGTAGGGCAGCGTGCAGCGGCCGCGGAAGATGTCGCACTGCGAGCCCTTGGCCTGGGTCGCGCTGGTGACCGACTCGCACTCGTCGGCCGTGCCGTTGCCGTCGGTGTCGCGGTTCGCGTCGGCGTTCGGGTCGCCGGTCGGCTTGACGGTGGTGTCGTAGGTGGCGCACGCCACCTCGCCCGTCATCTTGTTCGCGTCGGTGTAGTAGTGGGCGCGGTCCCAGATGTTGTAGCGGCTCATGAACCGGAACCACTGGTTGTCGACCATGCCGTAGTTCCGCTCGTAGCCGTAGCGGACGGCCTGCGCGAAGGCGCCGATGTACTGGAAGCGGAGGCCGTCGTGATCGATCGGCTCGTAGTCCTGGTCGACGACGCGCTTGTACGAGTAGCGCAGCGTGATCTCGACCGGGTTGCAGTTGCCCGTGGGCTGCGTGCCGCCGGCGAACTCGCCCGGGAGCATGCAGGCCGGGAACTTGTCGATGCCCCAGCCGAGGCTCGAGAGGTCGATGAGGCCCGGCTTCGCGAAGACCTTGTTGGTGACGTCGAAGTACGCCTCGTCGGGCTTCTTCTCGTCCATGACGAAGTGCGGGGCGTCGGGGTGGTTCGGGTCCATCGTGTACGAGAGGGGCTCGTACTCGATGCTGCCGTAGATGCCCATCATCGACAGGGTGTCGAAGTCGTAGGCGTCCGTGGAGTGGTTCTGCGACCAGTCGACGCGGAAGTACTCGCGCTCGTACCACACGCGGTCCGAGCTGTTCTCCTCGATGACGTTCAGCGGCTCGCCCGTGGTCGGGTTGTAGGCGCGCTTGACGTCGAAGTGGCTCTTGATCGCGTAGCTCGCGACGATCTGGCCGTCGGGGGACGGCTTGAGCCGCTTGGTCAGGCCGTCGACCGGGTTGCCCTTGCCGTCGGTGCCGGCGATGCGCTCGTAGGAGAGGCGGGCGTTCAGGAAGTTCTCGGTGACTTCCCACTTGATGCGCGAGATGGGCTGGGCGTAGGTGGACGTGAAGAGACCGTCCTGCTCCGCGCCGTAGCCGACGTCGACCACGGTGCCCCGCATGTAGAACTCGGGGTACTCGAAGATCGGGTTGCCGGCCTCGTCGAGGACGGGCTTGTTCTGCGCGTCCACGACGGGCTTGCCGACGAAGAACTCCTTCTTGAGCGCGTTGGCCTGAACGCGGTCGATAGAGGGCCGCTCGGACGCGCAGCCCGACGCGAGCGCGACGAGCGCCAGCGTGGCCAGGAAACCGGTTCTCCTCATGCCCATCTCCTTCAAGATTGCGAAGCCTGTGCTACTGCGCATGCGCCACCTGAGTGAACGAATGCGATCGCATACGGTTCTCGACGCTGGCGACGATCTGATCGAGGTTGAACGTCGCCGCGAGCATCAGCTCGGTGTAACGGTTGAAGAACGGGGCGCGGTAGGTCGAGCCCTCGGTGAGCTGCGGGTTGTAGGTGGAGACCCCGATGCCGAGGGTGAGCCAGCGGTGGACGTCGTAGTCGAGCTCGGTCAGGTACCAGATCGCGGCGCGCATGTTGACGTCGTACTTCGGGTCGAGCGGGAACGCGCCCGTATCGGACAGGCCGTACAGCAGGTTGTTGAAGAAGGCGACCATCTGGGAGGCGCGCAGCCGCTTCGTGATCTCCCAGTCGACCATGAGGATGTTCTGGAAGCCGTGGCTCACGTTGCGCGAGCCGCTGTGGGTGAACCGGCCGCAGTCGCCCGAGCCGGTGACGCCGCAGGAGCCGATGGTCGGCGCGTCGTACTGCGCGGTCGTGTAGTGGTTGAGGTTCTTGGTGTAGCGGAACGCGTAGGTGAGCTCGAGGCCCATCTTGTGGGGGAGCTTGAAGCTGCGGTGGAACGTGAGCCCGGGGCTGACGCCGACGTAGAGCGTGCGCGCCTGGCTCGACTTGCTCGCCGGGAGGACGAAGCGCAGGCCCGGGGTGACGTCGATGCCGGTCGCCTTGTCGACGTACGCCTTGGCGTAGACGGCGTCGAACCAGATGTCCTCCCACAGGGGCTGGTGATAGTAGGTGGTCTCGTCGGAGTTGGTCCACTCGACGCCGAGGTCCACCTTGAGCCGCAGCGAGAGCTTGTCGGTCAGGTAGTAGCGCGGCGTGAAGCGGAGCAGCCACGAGTAGGTGGGGTTCCACGTCTGCTCGGCGCCCTTGTCGAAGGTGAGCATCGACATGTTCTGCCAGAACGTGAGCGTGGTGTTGCGGAAGGGGTACTTCTTGACGAGCTTCGCGTTCGGGCTGAACGCCTGCTCGTCGAGGTCTTCAGCGCTGCCCGCGATGGTCTGCGCCGCGGCGCCGGTGGGCGCGAGCGCCCAGAGAAGGAACAGGACTGGCACAATCCGTTTCATGCTCTGCTCCGTGAAGCCCTCGCGTCGTCGTTGGCGCTGCGCGAGGAGGTCCTTCGGGCGCCACAATCGCCGAGCAACGGCCGCCCTGTCAAGCTCCGAGTAGCTGCCACCTGCGGGTACGGATACCGCCAGCTCACGAAGTCCTCATGGTCACCCTGGTCCGG
>DASXVK010000841.1:0-12586 GCA_036504295.1 Polyangia bacterium | reverse complement strand
ACCCGTGCGCACCATCGCCGCCGGCACCGACCCGGTGGCGCTCGATGCCTGGGCCATGACCCTGTTCGGCGCCGGCCCCCTGCCCGCGAACCTGTCGCTCGCGGCCGGCATGGGCCTCGGGCGCCTCGACTACACGGCGCTCGCGCCGGTCGAGATCGTCAGCGGCTGAGCCCCGCGCTCACGACGACGCGCGCAGCGCCTGGGTCAGGAGGCGGTCGAAGACCGCGGCGAACTTCTGCTTCGCCCGCGCGCTGAAGGGCGGCGGCCCGCCGGTCTGCACGCCCGCGTCGCGCAGGTCCGTCATGAAGTCGCGCAGCGAGAGGCGCTCGCCCACGTTCTCGGTCGAGTACTGCTCGCCGCGCGGATCGATGACGAGGAGGCCCTTGGCGACCAGCGCCGCGGCCAGCGGCACGTCGGCGGTGACGCAGAGGTCGCCGGCGGCCGCCGCCTCCACGATGTAGGCGTCGGCGACGTCCGCCCCCGCCCCCACGCGCACGAGCGAGACGTAGGGCCCGAGCCCGACCCCGACCTGCTTGTTGGCGACGAGGACGGTCGGGACCTGCACCCGCCGCGCGGCGCGCAGGATGATCTCCTTGATCGCGCCCGGCAGCGCGTCCGCGTCGACCCAGATCTTCATCGCGCGGCCGGCCTCACGCGCCGATCACCTGGGCGTCGAGCCGCAGCGCGGCGAGCGCGCTCTCGGCGCTCGGCACGGCGGCCTTGGGCACGACGACGATGAACGCGGCGTCGATGCGCTCCGCGTACCCGGCCGTGAGCTGCCAGCGCGCCGCGGTCGCGGGGGCGCCGATGAGGTCCGCGGTCTCGACCTCGATGACGAGGCCGTGCGCGGTCACGTCGGGGACATGCCCCTTCTCGTCGCCGCGCCAGCGGATCGGCGTGGGCGGCCGATACCCCGGCGCCGCGGCCTTCACGTCGGTCTCGCCGCGCTGCACGAGCGTGCCCGCGATGACGCTGACGAGCCGAGCGTGCTCGGCCTGGGACGCACGATGCTCCATGGCGCCGCATTGTGGTCCGGCGCGGCAGCGAGATCCAGCCCCGTGCGCCTTGCAGCCGCCGGCGCGGCGTCGTATCCCTTCCTGGTGCTGCCCGCTGCCTTCGTCCCCGCCGCCACCGTCCCGCCGATCGATCCCGCGGACGCGGGCGTGTGGTTCGTGTTCCACGGCGCGCACCTCCTGGTGCGGCCGGCGTCCGCGGCCGCGCCGCTCCCCGCCGCCGCCGAGCTGGCGCTGCGCGGCGCGGAGCTCGAGGAGGCCGTGCTCGTCGGCACGCTGGCCGGCGCGCCGTGCCGCGCCCTCGCCCGCCCCGCCGACGCCGCGGTCCCGCCGGGGCTCGAGGCCGCCGGCCTGCGGGGCCTGTTCGGACGGCTGCCCGAGGAGCTCTGGCAGGTGGCGGGCCGCGCCATGCAGCTCCTCGAGTTCGCGCGCACGCACCGTCTCTGCGGCGCCTGCGGCACGCCGACGACGCGGGTGCCCGGCGAGCACAGCCGGCGCTGCCCGGCCTGCACCCTCACGGTCTACCCCCGGGTCGCCCCGG
The DNA here is from genome assembly GCA_036504295.1 of Polyangia bacterium. GTDB lineage: Bacteria > Myxococcota_A > Polyangia > JACRCY01 > JACRCY01 > DASXVK01. The sequence continues at coordinate 11,032 of DASXVK010000841.1, read as the reverse complement.
CCATCATCGTGCTCGTCCGCCGCGGCGACGAGGCGCTCCTCGCGCACGGCCCGAAGTTCCCGGCGTCCTTCTTCAGCACCCTCGCCGGCTTCGTCGAGCCCGGCGAGTCGCTCGAGGAGACGCTCGACCGCGAGGTCCGGGAGGAGGCCGGGATCGAGGTCGCGAACCCGCGCTACTTCGGCAGCCAGCCGTGGCCCTTCCCGCACTCGCTGATGGTCGGCTTCACCGCCGACTACGCCGGCGGCGACCTGCGCGTCGACGGCGTCGAGATCGGCGAGGCGCGCTGGTTCCGCGCCGACGCTTTGCCGCCGATCCCGCCGCGGGTGAGCATCGCCCGGGCCCTCATCGACGCGTGGGTGGCGGAGGTCCGCGGCCGGCGGCCGTGACGGTCACCGCGCTACTTCGACACCGTCCGCGGCGACAGGTGCACCGCCAGCGCGCGCGCCAGCGGCAGCAGCTGATCGCCAGCGCCGAGCCACAGGATGTCGACGACGCAGCTGGTGTCGTCGTCCCGCCGAGGGGATCGCCGGCCTGCGGACGCGGCGACGGCCAGGCCGCACGCCCGAGATTGACGCCGTGACCCGCTGCATCCTGCTCGGCTTGGCCTGTGGCACGCCCGCGGACGCCGGCGTCCCCTTCCGCGAGACCTGGACCACGGACGCGCTGCACCAGGCGATGAACGCGTTCCAGCGCGCCCACGGCGGCCGACTCCTCAGTCGCACCAGCGTGCTGCGCATCTTGAATATGGCTGATATTCGGCCGCACCGCCTGCGGCTGTGGCTGCACAGTCCCGACCCCGAGTTTCGCGCCAAGGTGTGACCGGCATGCAGGCCACCCTTACCCAGATGCTCGGCTGGCATCTTGCTCCACGTTGAGCTCCGGGGAGACATCAAGGATCCGCTGTACTAGCGACGGACGCGTCGTCGTTGCCGCGTGAACGCTCCCAGCAGCAGCAGCAGCAGCGGCCACTCCGCCTCAGCCGGGACCTCGGCCACGCGGCAGCCGCACCCGCGCTCGCGCAGGGCGACCGCGCCGGCGTCGGCGGCTGGCCGGCGGATCGCGTCGCCAGCGGCATCGAGAGCCACGCTGCCGTCGGGCGCCGGAGTCGCGTCCACCGGGGGCACCGCGGCGTCGTCCGGGACCGCGGCGTCGTCCGGCACCGCCGCGTCCGACTGCACCCCGCCGTCCGGCTCCGGCGGCACGTAGTAGGCCCAGGTCTGTGAGCGGTTGACCGTGAAGTTGATGCCGAACCCGATCACGCGGCCCCGCGCGCTGTCATAGGCCGCCGCGGCATTGCCGACGTTCGGGCCCAGCACCGTCGTGCGCGCGGTGGCGCCCGGCTCCACGATACTCTCATCGGGCGCCCGCTGCTGCGCTTCGCCCCGGCGCGGGGCGCGGTCCTCGTCGCCGTCGATGCTCGGCTGGCGCGCGCGGTCGCCCCGCGGCCTCCGTCACGCGGCCTGGCCGCGGTCCACGAGCGGCGCGGCGGCGGGGCGCGGCGGCGCGCGGCGCAGCGCGGCGGCGAAGGCCACCACCTCGCCCACGACCGCGCGCGTGGGCGCCTCCGGGTCGAGCCACGGGTCGGCGGCGTCGGCCGCGGCGAGCGCCGCGACCGTCGTCTGATAGACGACCTGATCCGGGCAGGTGCCGCGCTGGATGATCGCGACCGGCGTCGCCGGGGCGCGCCCGGCCGCGACGAGGTCGCGGGCGATCGCGCCCAGGGCGGTGCGGCACATGAAGAAGACGAGCGGGCCTTGGGCCAGGCCCGCGCCGGACCCGCCGCGCGGCGCCGCGTCGGCGCGGTGGCCGCTGAGGAACGTGACGCTGGAGCCGTAGGCGCGGTGCGTGAGGGGAATCCCCACGGCCGCGGCCGCCGCCACGCCCGCGGTCACCCCGGGGATGACCTCCCACGGGATCCCCGCCTCGGCCAGCGCCTGCACCTCCTCGCCGCCGCGCCCGAAGATGAAGGGGTCGCCGCCCTTCACCCGCCCGACGGTGCGGCCGGCGCGCGCGTGGGGCCCAGCGGGCGGGCCAGGCTGCCCAGGAGCACGAGCAGCGCCGTCACGTGGCCGGCCGCGATCGCCCCCAGCCGGAGCTGGTGGGCGAGGAAGAGCGGCAGGAAGCTGCTCAGGCCCACGCAGCCCCCGAACGTGATGGCGTAGAAGAGGGCGCACCACCACAGGTCCGGCTCCGTGAGCGTGGCCGCGGCGCGCCGCGCGCTCACCGGCCGCGCCGCCGGCTCGCGCGCGAGCGCGGCGAAGGCGAGCAGCACGAGCGCGAGCGGGATGGCCGCGAGGCCGAACACGTGGCGCCAGCCGAGGGCGGCCGCGAGGTGGGGGGCGACCAGGCTGGTATCGTTAGCCGCCGCCGGCTCCGGCCACGAGGACCACGCGCGCGTCGGCGAGCTCGGCGGCGAAGGGCAACTGGAGAACGGTCGGCGTCATTGGACCCTGGCGATGGATCTCCGGGCGGTCTGGTGCGAGCTGAGCGGCGAGGTCGAGTAGGCGGCGCGCGCCGTCACTCCGGCCCGCCTTCCGCGCGGTTGCCGCTTCCCGCACCAGCTCAGGCAGGACCGCCTCGCGCGTGGCCAGCCCGAAGGCGCTGGAGCCCTCGATCCGTAGACCCGTGATCAGGTCACGTGCAGCCGGCTCCCAGCGCTGCAGCATCGAGTACAGTTTGGCGCGGAAGAAGACCAGGTCGAGGCGGGCAGGGCGAGCACCACGAATGGGGCCTTGCCGCGAGGAGCGTCGCGGTTACCCCGTTGCGGCTGGGAGGCCGGACGGGGCGGGTCTGCCGCGGCCTGCCGGCAGTACAGCGTTCCGACACTCAGCAGCAGGATGAATGACCAGCAGCACGCACTCGACCTCCAGATGCGCCCGGGGGCGCTTCACCCTACGATCCTCGCATGACCCGTCCCCTCCTGCTCTTCGCGCCCGGCGCCGGGGCGCCGTCCTCGTCGCCGTGGATGCTCGGCTGGCGCGCGCGGCTGGCCACGCTCGGCGAGGTCGTCACGCTCGACTACCCCTACATGCTGGCGGGGCGGCGCGCGCCCGACCCCTTGCCGCGCCTCGTCGCGGCGCACCAGCAGGCGCTGGCCGCGGCCCGCGCCGAGTGGCCGGGCCCGGTCGTGCTGATCGGCAAGAGCATGGGCGGGCGCGTCGGCTGCCACGTCGCGGCCGAGGAGGACGTCGCCGCGGTCGTCTGCCTGGGCTATCCGCTGCGCGGTGCACGCGGCGCGGTGCGGGACGAGGCGCTCCTCGCCCTGCGCTGCCCGGTGCTCTTCGTGCAGGGCCGCCGCGATCCGCTGTGCCCCATCGAGCTGTTCGAGGGCGTGCGGGCGCGCATGACCGCGCGCAGCGAGCTGCGCATCGTCGAGGACGGCAATCACTCGCTCGAGGTGCCGCGCCGGGCGCTGCAGGCCCGTGGCGAGACCCAGGAGCAGGTGGACGCGCGCACGCTCGGGTGGATCCGCGAGTTCCTCGCGGCCGCCCCGGGGCGGGGCTAGTTCACCTCGACCTCGGTCTCCCAGGCGGTGATCACGGTGCCGTCGCCGTGCGGGTTGAGGACGGTGCCGGTGGCCCGGACCGTGAAGGTCCCGGACGCCGCGTAGGTGTGGAGGGCTGGGGTCCCCGGCACGTACGGGTCGAGCGCCAGCGCCTTGCCATCGCCGAAGTCGAGCGCGAGGTGGATGGAGTCCCCGATCAGCGGCTTCTCCGCGTGCTGCCCCGAGACGTCGCAGCCCACCCCCGACACCGCGAGCACGTTCGTGACCGCGAGCGGCGCGGCCCCGATCCGGGGCGTGCTCGTGAGCGCGCCGGTGATGCGGCAGTTCGCCAGGTTCGTCCCGCCGTCGCCGCCGCAGCCGAGCGCGCCCGCGCCCGCGAGCACGACGAGCGCGGCCCCGCGCAGCCGCGCGCGGCGCGCGGTGCGCCGGGCCCGGATCAGCAGGTTCGCCATGTCCTTCACTCCACGCTCACGCAGGTCGCGAGCACGCGGTAGCCGTTGACCACCGGATCGACGGTCGGCGCGCGCATCTGCTCGGACACGTAGTCGCCCGAGCTCTGATACGCCCGCTGCCACAGCAGGTCGTAGGCGCCCGGCACCAGCATGGTGTTGACGGCGTCGGAGCCGGCGCTGCGGGTGTAATTCGGATACGAGCCGTTGCGCGTCCAGTCGAGCACCGCGATCCGGTGCAGCTTCCCGGTGTCCCGCGCCCGGGCCCACACCACGCCGTTCTCGTACGCGTCCGTCACCAGCGGCATCGTCGCGCCGCTCTGGGTCACCAGCCCCGTCACCACGGTCGCGCCCACGTCGACGTTCAGGACCTGCGCGGCGCCCGTGATCGTGACGTTCTCCGCGAGCACGCGGTAGCCGTTCACCACCGGATCCGCCGTCGGCGCCCGCATCCGCTCCGACACGTAGTCGCCCGAGCTCTGGTACCCCCGCTGCCACAGCACGTCGTAGGCGCCCGGCACCAGCATGGTGTTGATGGCGTCCGAGCCGGCGCTGCGGGTGTAGTTCGGATACGAGCCGTTGCGCGTCCAGTCGAGCACCGCGATCCGGTGCAGCTTCCCGGTGTCCCGCGCCCGGGCCCACACCACGCCGTTCTCGTACGAATCGGTGGTCGTCGCCATCGCCGCGCCGTTCTGGGTCACGGTCCCCGTCACCACCGTCGCGCCGACGTCCACGTCGAGGGTGCGCCCGCCCACCGGCACGACGACCTGCACGGCGAGCACTCGGTACCCGTTCACCACCGGGTCGAGCGTCGGCGCGCGCATCCGCTCCGAGACGTAGTCGCCCGAGATCTGGTACGCGCGCTGCCACAGGAGGTCGTACACGCCCGGCACGAGCGTCGTCTTGATCTGGTCGGAGCCGACGGTGCGCGTGTAGCTCGGATACGAGCCGTTGCGCGTCCAGTCGAGCACCGCGAGCCGGTGGAGCTTCCCGGTGTCGCGCGCGCGCGCCCACACGACGCCGTTCTCGTACGAGTCGGTGGTCATCGCCATCGCCGCGCCGTTCTGCGTGATCTGGCCGGTCACCGGCGCGACGCCGACGTCGATCGTGCTCGGCCACGCGCTGGTCGCGGAGCAGACGCCCGCCGACGGGTCGCACGCCGCGGACGGGCTGCCCGCGCACCGGCCGTGGTCGTCGCAGGCGTCGCCCGAGGTGCAGGCGATGCCGTCGTCGCACGACGCCCCCGCCGGGCGATCCTGCACCGTGAAGGCATGCGTCGCCTCGTTGCACACGTAGGAGCGGCACGGCGTGCTCGGCCCCGGCGGCTGCGGCACGTCGCGCACGATGCAGCCCCGCGCGTCGGCGTGGTAGCCGCCGAGGTCGTCGCAGCGGTCGCAGTGGGCGCCGCCCCAGCCGGCGTCGCAGGCGCAGGACGTGGCGCCGCCGCTGATCGAGCAGGTGCCGTGCCCGGCGCAGCTCGTGCCGAGGCAGGTCAGGTCGGGCACGCAGGCGCCCGCCTCGTCGTGCGTGCCGGCGTCGCAGCCGCAGACCGCGTGGTGGTCGACGACGGTGCAGGACGTGCGTCCGAGCTCGAGGCAGGGGTTCGGGGTGCACGCGTCCTTCGTGCACCCGCCCTGGCCGTCGCCGTAGTAACCGAGGGCGTCGTCGCAGCCGTCGCAGAACGTCCCCGCGTAGCCGAGCGTGCACGCGCACTCGGGCCCCGCCGCGCCGATGCTGCAGACGCCGTGGCCCCGGCAGGTGTCGCTCGCGCACGTGGTCACCAGCACGCAGGTGCCCGCCTGCTCCTCGTACCCCGCGTCGCAGCGACACTCGACGACGCCGAGCGGCGTGACGCACGTCGTGCGGTGCGCCTCGAGGCAGGGGTTCGGCGTGCACGAGGCGCCCTCCGCATCGTGGCCCACCGCCGCGTCCGGCAACCGTCCGCCGGGAGTGGCGGTGGAACAGGCCGCGATGACCGCGAGCAGCGCGAGCAGCGGCCGGCTCGCGTGCAGCAGGCACGTGCGCATCCCGACGGGCAGCATGGCGCGATGATCGGCGCGCGCCCGCCGGCCTGTCAAGGCGGCCCTCCCCCGGTTGACGCGCCGCGCAGGACGCGCGCTATCCTGTCGTATCGGGCTCAGGAGGACATGCATGGTGGCCGGAGTATCCCCTCATCGCGTCGAGCGCGCCGACCGCGACCCCGCCGCGCTGGCGGTGCTGAACGTGCAGCGCACGTGCGTGCACGACGGCCCCGGCATCCGCACGGTCGTGTTCTTCCGCGGCTGCAACCTGCGATGCCGGTGGTGCCACAACCCGGAGGCCCAGGCGTTCGCCGAAGGCGGCGCGCGCGGCGCGTGGTCCAGCGTGGCGGACCTCATGGGCGTCATCGCCAAGGATCGGGAGTACTTCGCGGGCACGCACGGCGGCGTCACCCTCAGCGGCGGCGAGCCGCTCATGCAGCGGCGCGCGGACCTGCTCGGCCTGCTGCAGGAGCTGAAGCGCGAGCAGATCGACGTCGCGGTCGAGACCGCCGGCGACGTGCCGTGGGAGGCGTTCGCGGCGGTCATGTTGTACGTCGACCTGTTCCTGTTCGATCTCAAGGCCGTCGGCGACGACGACCTGCACGTGCAGCTGACCGAGCGCCACGGGTTGCCGATCGCGGAGAACATCCGGCGGCTCGTCGCGGCCGGCGCGAACGTCAGGTTTCGCATGTGCGTCGTCCCCGGACACAACGACTCGGCCGCCAACATCGCGGCGACCGCGCGCCTGCTCGCGTCCATCGGTCACCCGGCGATCAGCCTGCTGCGCTACTACAACCTGCACGAGGACAAGGCCCGCCGGCTGGGCCTGTCCCAGCCGCGGCTCCACCTCGACAACCAGCGCAGCCTCGAGGCGCTCGAGCGCGCGGCGCAGGGGTTCACGGCCCTGGGGATCGCGGTCGACCACCCGTCGCTGCAAGCCGGACGGCACGCCGCGACGTTCACGCAGCGGGTGCGCGCGCTGCAGAGCGCGATCCGGGGCAGCGGGTACAGCGTCTGCATCGAGTCGGCGCTGCTGAAGACCCGCTTCTACAAGAAGCGCGGCTTCCAGGAGCCCACCAAGGTCCAGCGCGCGCAGCTCCTGCGGTACCTGCTCAAGCACAAGACCATCACCGTCCATCCGGGGGAGCTGCTCGTCGGCAACTACACCGCGAAGCGGGTCGGCGGCAACGTCTGGGTGGAGTACTTCGGCGCCGCCATGGCCGCCACCCTGTGGCAGATCGACCGCCAGAAGCCGGTGCCCTTCGAGTGCTCGGCGGCCGACAAGGTGCTCTTCTACTCGTACATCCTGCCGTTCTGGGCCAAGCACGGCCTCATCGGGAAGGTGTTCCCCAAGGCCGCGGAGCTCGGCCTCTTCAGCGCCCGCATGCTCGAGAAGAAGGTCGGCTTCAACAACAACATGGCCGCGATCGCGCACTACATCGTGAACAGCGAGCGGATGCTGAGGCTCGGCACCCGGGGGATCGCCGAGGAGGTGCGGGCGAAGCGCGAGGCGGGCGACGGGACGGCCGCCGACTTCTACGACAGCGTGCTCATCGCGCTGAAGGCGCTCGAGGAGCTCGCGGCGCGGTACGCCCGGCGCCTGGGCGAGCTCAGCCGCGAGGAGACCGACACGGTGCGCGCCGCGGAGCTCAGCCAGATGGCCGAGGCGTGCCGGCGCGTGCCCGCGCACCCCGCGCGCACCTTCGCCGAGGCGCTGCAGTGCATCCTGCTCCTGCACGTCGGGCTGTGCACGGAGTCGTTCGAGAACGCCATCTCGTTCGGCCGGCTCGATCAGATCCTCCATCCCTACTACCAGGCGGACGTCGCGGCGGGCCGGCTCGACTACGTGCGCGCGAAGGAGCTGCTCGCCTGCTTCGTCCTCAAGCTCGAGGAGGTCATCCTCGTCAACGACGGCAACTCGGCCTTCCAGCTCAGCAAGCTGTTCGAGACCGTCTCGACGGATGAGTCGCTGACCATCGGCGGCGTCGACGCGGAGGGCCACGACTGCGTGAACGACGTCACGTACATGATCCTGGACACGTGCGAGCTGCGCCCCGTCGGCATCAACATGACCGCGCGCATCCATCGCGGCAGCCCGGCGAGGTACCTGGAGCGCATCGCCGAGGTGTACCTGAACGGCTCGCCCATGCCGGCGCTCTACAACGATCACGTCTACACCGAGATGCTGCAGCGGCACTACCCGGTGACCGCGGCGCAGGCGCACGACTACGCCATCATCGGCTGCGTCGAGCCGAACGCGTCGAACGATCACTTCGGCAACACCGACTGCGCCAACGTCAACGTCACCCTGCCCTTCCTCCAGGCGCTCTGGGGCGACGAGACGCCGCTGTGGCGCAGCGGCGCCGTGGACCACCTCGGCACGCAGGCGCTGCGGTTCCTCGCGGACGACTGCCGGCCGCCGCGGAGCATGGATGAGCTCCTCGCGCGCTACCAGGCGCGGATGAACGAGGTCGTCGCCGCGCTGCTCGCCGACCATGCCCGCATCGAGAAGGCGCTCGCCCGCCACCTGACGACGCCGCTGTGCTCCTCGCTGTCGGAGGGCTGCATCGCCACGGGCAAGGACGTCTACGAGGGCGGCGCGCGGTTCAACACGAGCGGCATCCAGGCGGTGGGCATCACGGACGTCGCGGACTCGCTGCTCGCCATCGAGGAGGTGGTCTACCGCAAGCCGCTCTTCACCCTCGACGACGTCATCCGCGCCGCCGACGCCGACTTCCGGGGCGAGCGCGGAGAGCAGATCCGCGAGGCGCTGCTCGCGGCGCCCAAGTTCGGGGACGACGCCTCCGCCGCGCCCGCCGGGTGGGTCAACCGGGTGCTCGACATCTACGTGAAGGCGCTGACGGCCGTGCGGCACGAGACGCGCGACGGCCGCTACATGGCCGGCTACTACGGCCTCAACGTGAACCGCGTGTACGGCCTCCGGACGCCCGCGCTGCCCTCCGGCCGGTTGAGCGGCACGCCGCTCGCCAACAGCCTCTGCCCGCACTACGGGATGCAGCAGGTGGACCTGACGTCGTCGCTGAACGCGGTCGCGCTGGTGGACTTCGCCCGCTACGCGCCCAACGGCGCGACCTTGACCTCGACGATCGACGCCGGCCTCTTCCCCGGCGAGCGCGGCGTGAGGAACCTCGCCGGCCTGATCGCCGGCTACTTCCGCCAGGGCGGCATGCAGTTCCAGCCGAACCTCGTCAGCCGCGAGATGCTGCTCGACGCCTACCAGCACCCCGAGAAGTACAAGAACCTCGTCGTCCGCATCGCCGGCTACTGCGCCTACTTCAACGACCTGTCGGACGAGCTGAAGAAGGAGATCATCGACCGGACGTACTACGCCGACGCGCTGCGCGCGTGACGCCGGGCGCGCGGCGGCCCGCGGCGCGGCCCGGGCCTACGGTGACTTCGCCTGCTGATTGATGAAGAGGTAGACCGCGCCGACGGCGCCCGGAGCGGCGCCGTTCGGGGCGTGGGGGGCGACCACGGCGAGGTCGCTGATCGCGTTGTCGGTCTCGAGCGAGCCGGCCGCCACGCTCGCGCCGAGCCGATCGCCGGGGTGAGCGGGATCCAGCCGATCATCGGCAAGCGCGTCGCCATCAAGGTGCTCACGAAGGAGCTGGCGCGCGATCAGGAGATGGTGCAGCGGTTCATCCGCGAGGCCCGCGCCGTCAACAGCATCGGCCACCCCAACATCATCGATGCCTTCTCCTTCGGCGAGCTCGCCGACGGGCGCGTCTACTACGTCATGGAGCACCTCGAGGGCCGCAGCCTCGCGGACCTCCTGAAGGAGCGGCGCCTCACGCCGACCGAGGCCAAGCGCTTCCTCGGGCAGTGCTGCGAGGCGCTCGCGGCGGCGCACGCGGAGGGCATCGTCCACCGCGACCTCAAGCCCGACAACATCTACGTGGCGAACCCGCGCCACGGCGAGCCCTTCGTCAAGCTCCTCGATTTCGGCATCGCCAAGCTCTTCGCGCTCGAGGAGGCGATGTCGGCGACGCGCACCGGCATGCCGATCGGCACGCCGTACTACATGTCGCCGGAGCAGGTGCGCGGGCTCAAGAGCGTCGACCATCGCACCGACATCTACGCGATGGGCGTCATCCTCTTCGAGATCTTCGCCGGGCAGGTCCCGTTCACGCACCCGACGTGCTTCGAGATCTTCTACGACCACATGAACCGGCCGCCACCGCGGCCGAGCACGCTCGGGAGCGTGCCCGCGGCGCTCGACGACCTCATCCTCCGCTGCCTGGCGAAGGACCCGGCCGAGCGGCCCCAGTCGGCCAAGGCCCTGGGCGTCGAGCTCACCGCGATACTGGAGGCCGATCCCCCGGGCGTCATGGTCTGTCTCGGCCAGCCGGGGCTCGCCCCGGGACGCGCCGGCGAGGTCGCGCCGGCGGGCGGCGCCCCGTCGGGCCAGGTGACCGGGCCGGTGGGCGTCGCGAACCCGGCGAGCACCGGCGCCGCGACGAACCTGGCCGGGCCGGCCGCCGCCCCGTCCCCGGCGGGCGGCACGGGCACGGCCGCGGCGCCGGGGACGATCCCACCCGTGCCGCGGCGCTCGCCGGCGCTCGCGCTCGGGATCGGCGCCGCGGCGGTGCTCGCGCTCGGTGCGGCCGGCTACTTCGGCCTGCGCGGCGGCGGCGGGGGTCCCGACCAGCTGGCTGACGGGGCCCGCACGGCCGCGTCCGTGGCCAGCGGCCCGAGCGGGACGCGCAAGGCCGGCGTGGTCCGCGTCGCCACCGACGTCGGCACCGCGCGCTTCACGCTCGACGGCAAGCCCGTCGCGCAGGGCAAGACCGCCGTCCTCACGGACGTCGCGCCCGGCGTCACGCACGAGCTCAAGGTCGAGGCCGAGGGCCGGCCGCCGAAGGTCATGCAGGTGCAGGTCGCCGAGGGCGGCGAGAGCGTCGTCGAGGTGACCTTCGCCGAGCCCGGCCCGGCCGCGCCGTCCGGCCCGGGCGCCCCCGGCAAGGCCGCCTCGCCCCGCCCCGCCCCGCCGGAGCGCAAGACGACCGCCCCGGAGCGCAAGCCGCCACCGCCCGAGC
>DASXVK010000840.1:0-12881 GCA_036504295.1 Polyangia bacterium | reverse complement strand
GCGCTCCGCGCCGCCGCGCCGGGTGCGCCCTGCGCGGCCGCGGTGGGGGCGGGTGGCGGCGCGCCCGCGGGCCTGCCGTGGCAGCCGGAGAGCCCGAGCAGCAGGGCGAAGATGAGCAGGAGGTGGCACGAACCTCTCGGCATGAGGGCAGGGTAGCCCACGCGCCCGACGCGGGAAAGCATCTTGACAGACGGGCCGTCTTCGCCTAGCGAAGACGGTCATGGCCGACCTGCTGAGCGGTCTGGCGTACGGCGCCGCCGCCATCGCCGAGACCCTGACCCTGAGCATCGCGGGCATCGCGTCCTACCCGATCTCGCCCAGCGGCGACGCCTACCTCGCGCTGGCGCGGCTGTGGGGCAAGACCATGCTCCGGATGGTGGGCGCCACCGTGACCGTCGAAGGCCGCGAGCGGGTCGACTTCAATCGACCGCAGGTCTACATGGTCAACCACCAGAGCCACACCGACATCCTCGCGCTGTACGCGTCGATCCCGACGCCCGTGCGGATGCTCGCCAAGACCCAGCTCAAGTGGATCCCGGTCTTCGGCTGGGGCATGGCCGTGGCCGACTTCGTCTTCATCGACCGCAGCAACCGCGAGCGGGCGTTCCGGACCATCGAGGAGGCCGCGCAGAAGATCGCGGCGGGCAGCTCGATCGTGGTCTTCCCCGAGGGCACGCGCAGCCGCGACGGCCGGCTCGGCGACTTCAAGAAGGGCGGCTTCGTGCTGGCGCAGAAGTCCGCCGTGCCGATCGTGCCCGTCGGCATCGTCGGCACCTACGGCATCCTGCCCCGGCACTCGCTGCGGCTGGCCGCGAGCGACGTCACGGTGCGCTTCGGCGACCCGATCGCGACGGTCGGCATCGAGCGCGACGCGCTGATGGCGAAGGTGCACGACGCCATCGCGGCGCTGTCCCGGGGCGCGGCCGAGGCGGCCGCCGCGTCAGGGCGCCTGCCGCGGGACTGAGCCCGGCTCCGCGGGCGTGGGCTCCGCGGGCGCCGCGGGCTTCGCGGGCGCCACGGGCTTCGCCGGTGAGGTGGGCCTCGCCGCGGCCCGCAGCCGGCCGCCCCAGCGCGGTCCCAGGCGGCGCAGGATCGCCACCGCCATCCAGCCCACGAGCACGGCGATGGCGGCCCGGCCGAGCAGGGCCTCGGGCCGGGTCCAGGGCCCGCGCGCCTGGCTCAGCAGGAGCGCGACCCCGAGGTCGAGCGCGTAGGTCGTGGCCGTGAGCGCGATCCCGCCGCCGCGCGGGCCCAGGTCCGCGAGGCGCGCGAGCGCGACCGCCCCGAGCGCGACCCCGAGCGCCTTGCCCGCGTCCCACACCACGAGCCCGAGCAGCACCCGCACCGGCAGCGACTCCACGGCGTCGAGCCGCGGCACGGCGATGCGGCCGAGGAAGCCCGCCGCGGCGACGCTGATGGCGTAGCCGAGGAGCGCCCCGGCGAGCACGAGGTTGCCGGCGCGGAGGCCGGCGCGGAGCCGGGCGAGCAGGCGGCGGCGGTCCATCGATCCGCGTGAGAGCTGGCGGGCTTCGCCTGCCAGCTCTCGGCGCGGGGGGTCCAAGGGACCCTGCGAGGGTCCCTTGGTCAATAGTACACCTCGACCAGGCACAGCCCCTGCGGCGGCGCGGTCACCCCCGCGCGGGTCCGGTCGCCCTCGTCGCGGATGGCGGCGAGCGCGGCCGGCGTGAGGGCGCCGTGGCCGGCGGCGACGAGGGTGCCGGCGATGATGCGCACCATGTTCTTGAGGAACGCCGTCGCGGTGACCTCGATCGTGACGAGGTCGCCGTCGCGCTGCACCTCGAGGCGCGAGAGGTCGCGCACCGTGGTCAGGCGCTCGCAGTCGGCGGCGCGGAAGGCGGCGAAGTCGCGGCGGCCGACGAGCTCGACGGCCGCCGCGCGCATCGCCGCGACGTCGAGCGGCCGGCGCACGTGCCAGGTCGTGCGCCAGCGCAGCGGCGAGCGGGTCTCGTGGTTCCAGATGGTGTACCGGTAGAGCTTGCCGTGGGCGTGGCGCCGGGAGTCGAACTCGAGCGGCACGTCGGCCGCGGCGCGGATGGCGACGTCGGGCGGCAGCAGCGAGTTGAGCCCCTTGCGCCAGCCGTCGGCGGGGATGCGCGTCTCGGTGTAGAAGTTCGCCACCTGGCCGCGCGCGTGCACGCCCGCGTCGGTGCGCCCGGCCGCCCGCAGCCGCACCGCCTCGGCCGACATCTGCCCGATCGCCGCCTCGATGGCGCCCTGCACGGTCGGCGCGTTCTGCTGCACCTGCCAGCCGCCGTAGGCGGTGCCGTCGTACTCGATCAGGAGACGGAGGTTGCGCCGCGGCACGCGGCAGAATCTAGCACGAGGGCGGCGAGGCGTCGCGCGCGGCGGTCAGAACTCGAAGGCGAGGCCGGCGAGCCAGTTCGAGTCGCCGATCTTCAGGGCGGGGGATTTCTGGCCGAGCCCGTCGGCGCCCCACCAGTTCCACTCCCAGAAGACGTAGGTGTGGTTGATGCCGAGCTGGCCGTCGAGCTCGCGGCCGGCCCCGGGGTCGATGGCGTCCAGCCGCAACGCCGCGCCGAAGGAGGCCGTGAGGCCGAACTGCCCGCCGCGGCCGCTGTCGACCGCGCCGCCGGGCTCGGTGACCTGCGACACCTTGCCGTTGCCCTTGTTGACCCACCAGAACGAGTAGGTGAGCCCGAACTTCACGTAGGGCACGAGCGGCACGCGGTACTTGTTCGCGGCCCAGTCGAAGCGGTAGATGCCGAGCAGCGACAGGGGCAGGATCTGGAGGCTGGTCTCGTCGCCGGCCGCCCGGGTGAGGTCCGGGACGCAGCCGACGCCCGAACCGCTCTGGCACGGGAAGGAGTGCGAGCTCTTGGAGAAGTAGGCCAGCCCGAGCCCCACCGCCGCGGTGCCGAACTTCTGGTAGAGCTGGACGTCGAGCTCGTAGGCCATGAGCAGGCCCGAGTTGCCGCCGAAGAAGCGCTTGTACGGCCCGACCCCGCCGGCGAACTCGCTGTCGATGTTGGGGCGGTAGGGACCGAACTTGATCTCGCCCGCGAAGCGCTGGGGCGAGGCGTAGCTCGGCTCCTCGGTGATGGCGGCGGGCTCGTCGGCCGCGGCCGGCCGCGCGGCGCCGGCGAGGGCGAGGAGCGCGAGCAGGCTGATCCGCCTCACGGCCGACCTCCCCGGCCGCGCCGGGCCAGGTGCACGACCGCGAGGCCGAGCACCAGCAGCCCCAGGCCGGCGCCGGCCCAGCCGACGCGGATGGGCTCCACGCTGCAGCCCGTGGCCGCGCCGCCCTCGCGCTTGTAGTCCTCCCAGAAGTCCAGCACCTCCTGCGGCTCGCCCGCGACCATCGTCTCGACCTGGCTCGCGTTGCCGGCCTTGTTCACGGCCACGACCGCCACGTAGTAGGTAGTGCCGTTCTGCAGCCCGTCGATGCGCGCCGAGGCCGCGGTCGCGCCGAGCCCGCCGGTGCACACGTAGCGCGGATCGAGGTTCACGAACTCGGGGTAGGCCGTGGTGCCGGTGACCACGCCGCCGTCGGCGGCGCTCGTGCCGGCGTCGGACCGGGTCGGGGTCACGTAGGCGTCCTGCTGGCCGGCGTCCGCGGCGCTGCCGGCGTCCTCCTGGCCGCCGTCGCCGACCCCGCCGTCGCCGCTGGGCGGGCAGAGGGTGTCGGCCGACTGGTAGACCGGGCCGAAGGTCCCGGGCGCGAAGACGGGCAGCTCCCCGCGGCCGCACAGCACCTGGACGTAGGCGAGGTCCGTGTCCGCCGGCACCGCCCACGTCAGGTTGAGGGCGTTCTCGCCCGCCTTCACGGCGAGGTCGGTCACGAGCCCCGGCGGCTGGACGTTGTAGTTGAGCGCGAGGCTCTGGACCGTGTCCGTGTCGCTCGCGAAGCTCTGGTCGCCCTTGAAATCGACCATGACGAAAAAGGAGTTGGACCCCGACTTCGCCCCGTTCGAAGGGGTGCAGGACGGGTTCACCGGCGACACGACCTCGTCCGTGGTCACGTCCTGCAGCACCGAGCTGCTGAAGAACTCGGACAGCCGGTGCGCGTTGCCCACCTGCCGGCAGCTCGAGGTGCGGCTCGTCTGGTCGGCGCAGTTCGACCCGAGGTAGAAGTACACGTTGGTGGTGCCGGCCTGGGCGCTGGCGCCGCCGATCGTCACCTTCAACGTGCGCGGCACGCCGCACTGGCAGTTCGCGATGTTGAACATCTTGGGCTGGTCGGAGGTCGAGATCAGGCTGATGTCGTTGCCGTCCGAGGTGCGGTTGCCGATCTCGATCCGGACTGCCGTGGGGGCGATGGGCGGGGCCGCGGCCGCCCGCCCCGGAGACAGGGTCAGGAGCGCGAGGCCGGCCGCGAGAGCGAGCAAGGTGCGGTTCATGTCATCCTTGGGCGAGCGCGCCTGGAGGCGCCGCCCGCACGGGGAATGCAAACGCGGGGCCTCCGGCAAGACGCCCCCATCTGCGCGAATTTCGTGGCGATGTGGACGGGCGCTGGTGTCATTCGGTCACCACCTGCACGCCGTCGCCCGACATTGTGTCACGCGACCGGCGTCCGAGGCGGCCACATTCTAGCGCCCCATGCCGTGCCGGATCAATGAACGTTGCGCGGTGGGTCTTGTGACTCATGCAGGGTTGACCGATAATGGCCGCGGATCGATCCCAAGGGTGACATCGATGGCTCACACGATTCGGGGGTCCCAGCGGCTCGCGCTGTTCCTGGTGTTGGCGGTGCTGGGCCTCGCGCCCGCGTGCAGTGACGACAACAAGCGCGTGGTCCTGAGCTTCGAGAGCCCGACCGACGGCCGCGCCTTCTGCCAGAAGGACGACGCGGACCCGACGACGCCGGACGTGATCGACATCGACGTCGTCGTGCGGGCGACCGGCATCAACGACGGCACGCAGGTGGTCCTCGCCAACGAGACCGCGGGCACGTCCGTGAGCCAGCCGCTCGTCGGCGGCCGCGCCACGTTCCGGGTGCCGCTCGGCTCCGGCAACAACCACTTCACGGCCACGACGGCCGACGGCTCGGCCGCCGCGCTGCCGCCGATCACCGTGACCGCCAACATGGGCGCGCCGGCGGTGACCATCATCAAGCCGGCGGACGGCGCGAACCTGAGCGCCGCCGACGACGTGGACCACGACCTCAGCAACGGCTTCCAGGTCGACGTCGAGGTGCGCGCCGACGTCGAGGATGGCCAGGACGTGGAGCTGTACGTCGGCGCCGCCCTGCAGCCGAAGGTGCAGGCCGCGAGCCGGAGGGCCGTCTTCACCGCGGTGCAGCTCCCCTCGGGCGCCGTCGTCCTCACGGCCAAGGCCGCCAGCGCCTGCGGCAACGTCGGTCAGGACGCGGTCGCGCTCAACGTCATCACGGGCCAGCCCGGCTGCGCCATCCAGGGCTTCACCCCGGCCGCGGTCGAGGCCCCGCTCGGCACCGTCCTCAACATCGCGACCGACGCCGACAGCGGCACCGCGGGCCTGCAGACGAGCATCGGCGTCCAGGTGGCGCCCGAGGCCGGCGCCAAGGCCGGCCTCCGGGTGGAGATCTGGTACAACTCGGTCCCCCAGGCGAACGCCACCACGGACGCGAACGGCCTCGCCGCGATCCCGCTCACCCTCCCCGAGGGCCAGGTCGACATCACCGCTCACTGCATCGACGCCGCCCGCAACACCGGCATCAGCCAGGTGCAGCGCGTCTTCGTCGACACGATCGCCCCCGACTGCGCGCTGGCGTTCGACAAGGCGAGCGGCCTCTTCAACCCGGGCGACGACCTCGACAGCGACGGCACGAACGGGGTGCAGGTCCACGCGACGCTCAGCTCCACCGCGAGCGACGTGATTGCCCAGGACGTCACGTTCACGGTCGGCGGCACGCCGATCGCTGGGACGAAGCCGAAGATGGCGGGCAATCCGCCGAGCGCGGTGGGGACGGTGACCATCGCCGCGGGGGACAACACGGTGGGGGGCGCGGTGACGGATGTGGCGCTGAACGCGTGCAGCGCGACGAAGTCGGCGACGCTGGTGACCGCGGGGTGCGCGGTGAACTTCACGAATCTCACGGCCGGGCAGGTGCTCAACATCGCGAGCGACTCCGCCGCGGCAGCCGGCCTGCAGCACGCGGTGGCGCTCGAAGTGGACGCGAAGTGCGCGGGTCAGCAGCTGCAGCTGCAGTCCGCGACCGCGGGCGGCGTGGTGCAGGCGACGACGCAGCAGGCCGTGCCGGCGGGGAGCGGGCTGGTCGCGGTCAACTTCGCGGACTTCACGATCTGTAGCGGGACGTGCCAGACGAACATCACGCTGACCGCGACGGTGAGCGACACGGCGGGGAACACGACGGTGAAGACGGTGACGGTGGTGGGGGATAACACGCCGCCGCCAGCGACGGTGACGGTCTACCAGCCGGGAGGCACCACGTGCGGCGGCACGCTCACGCCGTCAGCCGACCAGGACCCGGCGGCGGGCATCCAGATCGACCTGAGCATCGCCGCCTCACTCGACCGGCAGTCGTTGGTGGTGGATGTCACGAATGCCGGCACGACGACTCAGTTCATTGCGTCGAACGCGCCCATCTCGAACATAGTGCGAGTGACGGTCGGCAGCGGCGCGAACGAAATCGTCGCGCACGTGGTGTCGAAGAACGGCAACGAGGCGGCCTCGGCGACCTGCACCATCACGATCCAGGACATCCTGGTGACGTTCGTTTCCCCCGCCGACGGCGCAGCGCTCAATGTCACCTCGACCACCGTGACCGGCACCGTCAGCATTGCCGGGGCGACGGTCGCGCTGCAGGTCGACGGCGTGGCCGCCGGGAGCACGACGGCTGCGGGCAACAACTGGAGCGTCGCGAACGTGCCGGTTGCCGAAGGGGCGCGCACGCTTAAGGCGACCGCCACGGCCTCGGGAGGCCGCACGGGCGACGCCACGATCACCGTTCAAATCGACACCCACCCGCCGGACGCGGTCGGCACCCTGCTCGCGGCGTCCGATGGCCGGTCGAAGGTGAAGCTGACCTTCACGCAGCCAGCCGACGTCGGGACTGGGCTGCAATCCTACCGCATTCGGTACCGCATCGGCAGCGCCGTCACCGACGCGAACTTCGCCGCGGCGACGCCGATCGGCCCGGCGCCGGCGGCCCCCTCCGCGGGAGGCGCAGGGGTTCCGGAGCAGGCGACCGCCACGGGCCTCGACGTGAACACGGCGTACTACTTCGGGGTCCAGGCAACCGACCACGCGGGCAACGCCTCGACGGTCGCGAGCGCTGGGCCGGTGACGCTCGCCTTCCAGATGGCCACCTACGCGATGCCGAGCATCGGGAACCAGCAGAGCCTGGCGTGGTTTGGGGTCTCCATCGCCTCGGGTTCGATCAACGGCGACGCCTACCCCGATCTCGTCGTGGGCATGCCCCAAGCCTCCTTCGCCTCAGCCACGAGCACCGAGGGCTCCGTGCTGGTGTACCTGGGCACGGCGACCGGCCTCCATACCACCCCGGACTTCGTGATCCGCGGATACTCGGGGGACATGTGGGTCGGTACCTCGGTTTCGGTGCTGGACTTCGATGGCGACGGCACTCCCGACCTCGCCATCGGGGCCCCCGGCGTGAACGGGTTTGGCGGCGCGGTGTACCTCTGCCGCGGCGGGACGAGGTTCGCGGCGCCGGCGATCCCGCCGACGGTCATCGATGTCACGACATGCGACGTCGCGTTCACCCGCGCGAGCCCGGCGGGCAACTATTTCGGGTGGTCGATCGCCGCGGCCAACTTCGACGGAGACAGCGCTGACGACCTCGTGGTTGGAGCTCTTGGCAGCACGGGGTTCATTGGCGAAGCGTTCGTCATCTACGGCGTCAAGCCGCTGCCGTCGGCCACGAGCGTCCTTATCCCCGATGACACGCTCGGGCCCACGGCAGCGTACAAGGCGTGGCAGACGGTCTATCCGGGAGCAGCCGGCACGCCTGAGTTTGGTAACCTCGTCGTGAATCTGGGCCGACTCGAGGGCAGCGCCGACACGACAGACGACATCGGTATCGCGGGCCAGTCGACCGACACGGCCTACGTGGTCTACGGTCGCGCCAAGCCGACCACCTCTGCCATCACCATTGCGCCCAACGCCGCCGGTGTGCTGACTCTCACCGGAACCACCAGTGGGGTCCTCGGTAGCGGCTTCGCCGGGATCGGCGACACGGATGGCGACGGTCACCGGGAGATCGCCGTGGGAGCACCCGGCGGCAGCGGTAGCGCGGGCGCGGTTTTCCTGGTCAACGGCGGCGCCACTGGCACGCTGAACGTCACGACGGCGACGGTCGCACAGGTCCCTACGATCATCTCCGGAGTGGGCGAGCGGCTGGGGTACTCCATTGCCAATCCGGCGGCGCTGGGTCTGTCGGGGGACCTCAACGGTGACGGCTACGTCGATCTCTTCGTCGCCAACGAACTCACCCCTTGGAAGGCTTATCTTTTCTATGGCGGGCCGACCGGATTTGGAGCCACAGTTAGTACGTCGACGGCCGCTTGGCATTTCACCCCGGCGACGGCTGATGCGGAGCTGAGTTCCCTGAGCCTGCTGCCGGATCTGAATGCGGACGGGCTGCCGGATCTGGCCGCCGGGGATTGGTTCGGCACGACACAGACCGTCACCTTGCTCAGGTAGCAATGGGAGGAACCTTGATGGATGAGTCAAAGCTGGCTGAGTTCGACGGCGCGGAGCCGTACGAGCCTCCGGCCATCGTGGAAGAGACCGAGTTCGAAACCTCGGCACTGGGTGCGTGCGCCGGCGGCAGGCCCAAGGACACGTCTGGCCCTCCGAAGCAGTGCTCCCACCCGCTGCTCTCGTGACCCCGGGCATGCGATTCCGCCATCATCCCCGCACGGCGAGCCGGGTCGTGGAGGGCGCTGCGATCGTGGTCGGCATCGACAGCAACCGACTCTACGTCCTCAACGGGACCGGAACGCGGATCTGGCAGGAGCTAAGCGAGCCTCGCACCCTCGCCCACCTTGTGGAGTCGCTGCGTGCGCATCACGCAGTGGCGGAGGCGGCCGCCCGCGACGACTGCCATCGCTTCTGTGACGACCTCCTGAAGAAGGGGCTCTTGGACTGCGTAGAGTGAGCGACCGCGTCGTCGCTGCATCCCCCCGATCGTCGTCCGAGATCCTCATCGACCGGGCCGTCCGCGCCGGCGCGTTGATCACGCTCCAGGTGGAGTTGACGTCGCGCTGCCCGCTCAAGTGCGAGCACTGTTACAACGACGACCGGGTCGCGGACCGCCTCCGATTGGAGCGCCTGATCGCCCTGCTCGATGAGGCGGCGGAGCTCGGCTGCCTGTGCCTGAGCCTCACCGGTGGCGAGCCCTGCATCCATCCCCACTTCCAGGAGTTCGTGCGCGCCGCACGGCGGCGGAGCTACGCCGTGCGGGTGCAGACGTCGGGATGGACCGTGGACGATCGCCAGGCAGACTTCCTGGCCGGCGAGGCGATCACCGGCGCTGACATCAGCCTCCACTCCGGGGACCCGGGGGTCCACGACGCTGTCACCGGGGTCCCTGGGTCGCATGCGCGCGCCGTGGCCGCCGCGCGCGCGTTGCGAGCGCGGGGTGTGCGAGTGACGTTCAAGACGCTGGTGACCACCCGCACTGCTGGCACCTACGAAGCGGTTGGCGCGGTCGCGCGCGAGCTCGAGTGCGGGTTCATATACGACGCGCTGGTGACACCTTGCGAATCGGGCGCCTGCGGGCCGTGCGCGGTGCGGCCGGACGCGGCAGCGCTGCGCGCTCACTACGAGCTGATGATGGACGGCGGGGAGGCCTCCTGGCTCGAGGAGCGGCGAGCACGCACCGGCGGGGCGCCGCTCGATCACGCGCCCTGCGGGGCCGGCCGCTTCGGTCTGCACGTCGCCTCTGACGGGACGGCGTTCCCGTGCGTCGAGCTCAGGGTGCCCTGCGGGAACGTGCTCGACCAGTCGCTAGCGGAGATCTGGCGGGGCTCCGCCGCGCTCGCGCCCATCCGGCGGCTGCGGTGGCGCGACCTGCCGGTCTGCGCGGTCTGCGCCCTACGCGAGTACTGCGATCACTGCGTCGGCCTCGCCCTCATTGAGCACGGTGACCTGAACGGTCCGGTGCTCGAAGAGTGCCGCCACGCCGTGATCCGGCGCGACCTCCTGCGCGAGCATGGCGTGATCCCCTGCGGTGAGACTGGCCTCCCGCCTCCGCTCGCCGCGCCGGCGCACCCGAAGCAGCGGTCGCGGCCGCGATCTACCCGCTGATCGGGTCGGAGAGATCGATCGCTGCTCGGAGCTCGGCAGGCGTGGGCCGGACGATCTCGCGGCACTCGGACCGGGTAACGACCGCGTGGGCGTGGTCGACGGTGAGGCGTGCGAGCGTGGCGTCGCGCGAGTAGCTCAAGCAGTTGCGCAGCAGACGCACGCTGCGCCCGGTGGGCGTATCGAGCCTGCCGGGGCTACGGTTGAGGAAGAACAGGCGCTTGAGCAGGGCGCTGGCCGGTGGGACCGGATCGAGCTCGCCTCCGAATGGGGTGCTCTCGACTACGACGCCGTCCGTCACGGGGCGAAGGATCGTGACTTCGTCGCCCAGCGATTGAACGCGAGGGTCATCGGCGAGGAATTTCAACACGGTGCTCTTGCCCGAACCGCTGACGCCGGTGAATGCATAGCCGCCGCTGCTGTGGGCGAGGGCCGCGCAGTGCACCATCAGCGCACCGCGCGCCGGGAGCAACACAGAGAGGCAGAGGCGCAGAACGCACTCGAGCGACAGTGGGCTCCCGGCGGTGATGCAGGTGGCTACGGCGCGCTCGCCCGGAACCAGCCGCGCCTCGAGGTCCATCCGTCGGAACCGGTAACCGTCCGCGTCGCGCTCGACGTCAGCATTGGGGTAGGCGGCCACCGTCGGCGCGGCGGGCGTGAAGCCGCTGACCGCACGCGCGTCGACGGTCAGATCGGCCGCAGCGGGGGGGGTGGCGTATTCCCCGCAACGTCGGCGCAATCCTTCGAGCACACTGGGGTCAGCCCGCAGGCATATGATGAGCCCGGCGATCCGGAGGTACGACTCCGCCATCTAACAACTCCCCTGGAGCACGTGCGCCGCGGCCACTGCGGTGGCGTCGGGCGCCTCCAGCTGCGCCATGTGCCCCGCCCGCGGCACCGCCACCACGCGCGTCCCCGGAATGTGCTCGCCGAGCCACCGTCCCCACTTCGGCGGTGTCAGCAGATCGTCGTCTCCTGCGATCACCACCGTCGGTGTCACGATCCTGCCGATCCGTTCACGCGCGTCCCACCGGGTGCAGGCCTCGAAGTCGGCCCGCACGATCTCCTGCGTCGCGTGGACGCCGGCGCGGGCGTAGCGGAGCGCCAGCTCCTTCGGGGTGTGCGGGCTGAACCCGACCTCCGCGAGCAGCTCCGGCAGCTTGTCGAAGTGCTTGTCGATGGCCTCGAAGATCGCCGGCGCGACCGGCAGCCTGGCGGCGGCGCCCACGAGCACCAGCCCCGCGACCCGCTCGGGCCAGGCGAGAGCGGCTTCGAGCGCGACGGCGCTGCCCATGCTGTGGCCGACGAGCACGGCGCGCGGGACGCACGCGGCCGCGCAGAAGGCGCCGAGGAAGTCGCGGTAGGCCTCGATGCTGACGGCGCGCGCGCCCTCGGGCAGGAGGCCGGTCTGGCCGTGGCCGGGGAGGTCGAGGGCGAGGCAGCGGCGGGTGCGGCCGAGCTGGCGGAGGAGGCCGAGCCAGGTCACCGAGGAACCGGCGGCGCCGTGCACGAAGACGAGCGGGGTTCCGGGGCGGCCGGCGCCGGTCTCGCGGTAGCGGGTGCGCACCCCGTGGACGACGGTGAAGGGCACCGTCAGAGGGTACCGGCCCGCGGCGGGCGGATCAAGCGCGGGCTCGTCGGGGGCGGCGGGCGATCACGTGGCCGTACGGCGTCGCGTGCTCCGCGATGACCGTCAGCCCGGCCGCGCGGACCTCGGCGCTCGCCTCGCCCGGCGTGTAATAGCGGCGAAAGTCACCCATGGCCGTCGACTCGCCAACCTCGACCCGGCGGCGGCGCAGCGGTGCGCGGAGGGCGTTCGCGAGCCCGGCGATGGCGCGGTCGCGGCGGGTCGGCGGGGCGCGCCCTTGCAGGAAACCAGCAGCGCGCCGCCCCGTCGAAGCGCCGAGCGGAGGGCCCGGAGCAGCGCGACACGGCGGTCGCGGCCGACGAGGTGCGTGTGTACGCGCCCCGGCCGACGATGGCGGCGTCGTACGGCGCGCGCTCGAGGCAGACGTGGTCGGGCGGTGCTAGGAAGGCGTCCGCCTGGCCCGCGCCCACGGCATCGCGGAGGTTGTGCGCGAGCCGCGCGTGGAGTGACGGGGTGCACTCGGTCGCGACGACGCGCCACCCGAGCTCCAGCAGCGCGAGCGCCTCGCGGCCGCCGCCGGCGCTCGTGATGAGCACGGTCCCGGGGCGGCCGAAGTGCGCGGCCACGGCCGCCTGCTCCCAGTCGAACAGCCCCCTCTTCCGGTGCTCGTCGGAGTGGTAGTTCAGCGCGCTGTCGTAGTGCGCCAGGGTGAGCGCGTCGAGGTAGCTGTCGGGGAACAACCCGAGGGTGGCGGCGTCGAGCCCGTAGTCGAGGTATCGCACCGCGTCGCCGAGCGCACGCCGGAAGCGCACGACCCCGCCGAAGAGGAGGGGGCGGCGGGTCATCGGCATCTCGTCCCTGTCCGCTGCCACGGCTCAATGGTACGTCACCTCTCGCGAGGCCGGGTGTAGGCTCGCACGCTCGTTCGTGATTCCCCGCCCGCGGCTCGCCGGTTTGCACCCGCGAGGGAACGCCTGAGACGGTGGCCGAGTCCGAGGGGCCGGACCGGTGGGCGGATGCGGGAAGGCGGGAGCGTTCTTGCGTC
>DASXVK010000839.1:0-2235 GCA_036504295.1 Polyangia bacterium | reverse complement strand
TTCAAATTCTTATCTGAACCGCATTGCTCCTACTCCCCCGGCGCCGGCGGCGGCAGCTGCTCCAGCAGCTTCCTGAGCTGGCGGGCGTTCTCGACCGCCTTCGACTGGAAGTGGTTGTTGAAGAAGACGTAGGTCTTGCGGGCGCGCGCCTGCATGCCGCCGAGGCGCGGCAGCCAGCCCTCGAGCTCCGCCTCGGTGTACAGGTAGTCGTAGCGCTCGTGGGCCGCCTCGTGGCGCCACCACTTGGCCGCGTTGCGGCCGTGGAAGCGCACGTAGCCCGGCTCGGCGGTGACGACCCCGAGCGGGGGCAGCAGGCCCTCGAGGCGCGGCTCGTCGACGTTGCAGAAGGCGAGCCGGTGCTGGCGCAGCAGGTCGAACGTGGCCTCGCACACCCAGCGCGCGTTGCGCAGCTCGACGACGAGCGGCGCGTCGGGCATGAGGTCGCGCAGGCGCCGCAGGTAGGCGCTGTTCTCCTCGGTCGGGTGGAACGAGAACGGGAACTGCAGCAGCACGCCGCCGAGGACGCCGGCGTCGCGCACGGGCGTGAGCGCGACGTTCAGCGCGCGCGCGACCTGGGCCTCGTCGCCGTGGCGCTCGTGCGTGAGCGCCGCGGGCGCCTTGATGACGAGCTCCACGCGGGCGCCGCTCTTGCGCACCATGGCCTCGAGCGTCCGGGCGTCGGGCGGCCGGTAGTACGTGAAGTTGATCTCGCAGGCGGGGAAGTGGTCGGCGTAGAAGGGCAGAAACTCGGTCTTCTTCAGCCGCTCCGGGTAGAACCGGCCGCGCCAGTCGTCGTAGCTGTACCCGGAGGTGCCGATGAGGAGCATGCCGACCCCAATAGTTGACACCCGCAGGAGGGGAGTCAACAGTTCAAGTCGTGTCGTGCTGCTCCGTCTGTGACCAGCTCGGACCGCGCCGGTGCGACGAGCGCAAGCGGGACCAGCGCCGGCTCGCGGCGGAGCTCCTCGCGCGCACCTACCCCTCACGGCGCTTCGGCGCGCCCGACGACGAGGCGCGCTTCCGCCGCGGCCTCGGCCGGACCGCGCTCGCGCGCCTGGCCGCCGCCGTGTCGCAGGCCGCCGCGGCGCCCGCGCGCGTCGTCCCGGGCGCCGAGGAGGACCTCTGCGACTACGTCTACCTCCTGTGCCTCGGGCGCGAGCCGGGGCTGCTGGCGGTGCAGGCCGGCGCGGCCCCGCTGCCCCCGCCGCCGGTGCGCGACCGCTACCTGCGGATCGCGGTGTCGAGCCTCGGGCCGGTCGCCGCGGTGCAGGAGCTGGAGCTGCGGCTCGACGCCGTCGACCCGGGGCCCGACTCCGCCGCGGCGCGGCTGTCCGAGCTGACGCGCAGCGGCGTCTACGAGGAGGCGCTGCTGCCGCGCTACCGCCGGGTCGTCACCGCCCTGGAGAGCGCGCGCATCCACCACCTGGACTTCGACGTCCTGGAGGACGAGCCCGCCGGCTACGACGGCAGCGCCTACCGCGACAGCTTCGGGGCCGCGCCGACGGTGCTCAACTATCTCTTCTTCCCCTGGCCCGCCCGGACCGTCGCGACCGAGTACCTGGCAACGAGCCGGTAGGCCGCCCCGTTCCACGGCAGCCGCTCACGCGAGTGGATCGCGCCAGCGCAGCCCCGAGAAGCGCCCGAAGTCCCGGTCGTTGGAGTGAAGCTCGCACTGGTACTCCAGCGCGAGCGCGGCGAGGTGGGCATCCGTGGTCAGATTGCCGCCCACCCCCAGCGCGCCGAGCGCCTGCTCGAGGAGTTCGAGGTGGCGGGGCCCGGGCGTCAGGAGCTCGACGCAGGGGCGCGCGAGCCATCGCCGGACGTCGGCGAGCGCCTCGACGGGGCGCAGGGGGCGCTCCAGCACCGCCGGGTGCGTCATCAGGCGAACGTAGCCCAGGATCACGACCCATGGCAGAGCGACCGGCTCTCCGCCTGTGAGGAGCTTCTCCCACCACACCCGGGCCGCGCGGTGCGACGGCGCGTCCGCGTTGTGCGCGTAGACGAGAAGGTTGAGGTCCGGGATGATCACGGCTTCCTCGGGCCACGCTCGTGGAGGGTCGTGCGGGCGGCGGCGCCGACCTCGAGCTCGTCATAGAGCTGGTTGAGCCGCAGCGGGTCGACAGCGGCGCGGAACGCGCCGCAGTGGTGCGGTTTGACCTCGTAGGGGAGCTGGCGCGGCCCCTTCTCCTGGAGCCCGAGCCCGAGGCGCAGGGCCTCGTTGACCACCTCCTTGAG
>DASXVK010000838.1:0-6847 GCA_036504295.1 Polyangia bacterium | reverse complement strand
CCCCCGGGCGCGCGGCCGGCGGCGCAGCCGGCACCCGCGGTGGTGCTGGGCGTCGCGGGTGCGCGCTGAGGAATGCAAGTGCGCGCCACGCGGCGCCGCCGCCCGCCCGACCAGCCGTTAGCCCGCTGTGGCGTGCCAGGGAGGGCCCGCTCCGGGTAGGCACCCGGCACGGGGCCCCTCGTTGACAGCCCCCGCCCCGTGCGACTAGGGTGGGCCCCAGCGGTCAGCACGAGAGGGAATCATGCGCAGGGTAGTGCTTCTGGGCGCGATCGCCGTGGCGGCGCTCGCGGGATGCGGGGACTCGGTCGCGGTCGCGGGGCAGGACGCGTCGCACGGTTGCAGCCTCGACGACGAGTGCCTGCGCAACGAGATCTGCGAGGGCGGGCTGTGCGTGCCCGGCTCGCGGGTCGACGCGGGCCCCGACGTCGTGCCCGGGCTGCTCGTCACGAGCCCGGCCGACACGGTCGACTTCGGCAGCCCCGTCCTCGGCAGCGAGATCACGCGCCAGGTGACGCTCACGAACGCGGGCGGCCAGCCGGTCACGGTGATCCAGGTCAGCCTCACCGAGGCCGACGCGGTCAAGGAGCTCTCGCTCCAGCCGGTCGCCACGCCCTTCGACCTCGCGCCCGGCGCCACGCAGACGGTCACCATCGTCCTGCGGCCCACCGACGGCCAGCTCGACACCGGCAGCCTCATCATCAACTCGACCGACCCGGCGCACCCGACCACGATCCTCAACCTCGTCACCACCGCCAAGGGCACCGTCGACCTCGACGTGTGCGTCGAGCGGGGCGCCCCCGACACCTGCGAGGATCCGCCGGCCTTCCCGCTCGGGCAGCTCGCGTACGGCACCGCCGTCACCCGCACCTTCCACGTCCGCGCGAGCGGCCAGGGCACCCCGGTCATCCAGGTCGACTCGATCAGCTTGCTGTCGACCGGCTTCCTGACCTCGCCCCACTACGCGCTCGAGCTCTACTACCGCCACCCCAAGGCCGACGCCCCGGCGACCCAGATCGAGGACCCGGTCCCGCTCCTGCGCACCGCGTTCCCGAAGATGCTCTCGACCGGCGACGACAGCACCGCGCCCACCGAGATCCGCGGCGTCCTCACGTTCGACGCCCAGGTCGCCGGCGCGGCCCCGGCCGAGTCGGTCGTGGTCCAGAGCGACGACGGCAACGTCACCGCCGCGATCACCGGCACCGTGAGCGGCTGCCCGACCGGCTGGGTCGACCTCGACGGCAACTCCGCCAACGGCTGCGAGTACGAGTGCACGTTCCAGAGCGCCACCGACCTCCCCGACGACGCGTTCGTCGACGCGAACTGCGACGGCATCGACGGGGACCCGACCAAGGCGGTGTTCGTTGCCGTCACGGGCAACGACATGACCGGCGACGGCACCATGGCGAAGCCCTACGCCACGATCAACAAGGGGCTGACCGCGGCGTCCGGCAGCGCGACCAAGAAGCAGGTCTATGTCGCGGGCGGCACCTACCAGGAGATCGTGAATCTCGTCGATGGCGTGAGCCTCTACGGCGGCTACAACGCGACGACGAAGTACTGGACCCGAGCCGCGACGAACGACACGACCATCATCGGCCCGAGCGCGGTCAGCGGCGACGAGGTGGCGGTGCGCGGCCAGAACCTCACGCAGCCGATGGTCTTCGACCGCTTCAAGGTCCTCGCGGGCAACGCCCGCCCCGGCCGCAGCTCCTACGCCATGCAGATCAGCAGCGTCGCCGCGAACGTGCTCACGATCGCGAACTGCGAGCTGCACGCCGGCAACGGCGGCAACGGCGCGGACGGGGTCGACGGGACGAGCGGCGCGCCGGGCACGAAGGGCGGGGACGGCGTCGCGAGCGCGATCTACGGCTGCGACGTAAACTGCAATCCGTTCTGTCCAGTCGGGTGCGGGAACGCCAACGAGTCCGTCGGCGGTACGCCTGGCGGCTCGAGCTGCTCCGCCACCGGCGGGGCGGGCGGCCACGGCGGCTTCTCGGAGTACGATCCGGCGCACCAGCCGCCGGTGGCAGCGCCGGGCGGCCAGAACGGCCTGCCGAGCGGCCGCGGCGGCCCGGGCGGCGCCGGGGCCCTCACGAGCGAGACCGGCACGAACGGCACTGCCGGCACGAACGGCACCGCCGGCACCGACGGCGCCAACGGCGGCGCGTTCGGCGCGATCGCCGGCGGGAGCTTCGTCCCGGCGAGCGGCACGACCGCCACGAGCGGCACTGACGGCGGCGGCGGCGGCGGCGGTGGCGGCGGCGGCGGCGACTGGACGGACTTCCTGGCCGGGTGCTGCTTCAGCTACGGCGGCGGCGGCGGCGGCGGCGGTGGCGGCGGCTGCGGCGGCACGCGTGGCACGGGCGGCGGCGGCGGCGGCGGCTCGTTCGGCCTCTTCCTCGTTGACGCGAGCCCGACGGTGCGCGCCTGCACGATCGTCGCGGCCTACGGTGGCGCCGGCGGCAAGGGCGGCCAGGGCGGCGGCGCCGGTGCGGGCGGCGATCCCGGTGCGGCCGGGCCGAAGGTCTCGGGCGAACCGCATGCGGGCGCGGGCGGCGCCGGTGGGAAGGGTGGCAACGGCGGCAAGGGCGGCAACGCCGGCGCCGGCGCGGGCGGACCCTCCGTCGGCGTGCTGCGCTGGGGCACGTCGACCCCCGCGGTCGACAGCGTGACGCAGAGCCACCTCGGCTTCGCCCCCGCCGCCCACGGCGGGTGGAGCGCCATCACGCCCGGTGGGCCCGACGGGGTGTCGGCCGGCATCTACCCTCCCTGATGGCCGGGGTGTTGAACTGATCAACGGCCTCGCGGAGTGTGACGCCCTTCACGCCTCCTGAGCCGGGAGTCCCGCCGCGCGGGCGACTCGGGCAATCAGCCTTGACCCGGAGTGTCGTGAAGGATACATTCTGCGCTGTATTTATCCACCGGCCCGCATTGTTGGAGGTCATGCGTGGGAGATGAAGCGCCGCAGGCCGCCCCGGTGGCCGAAGGTTTCGACGTCGTGCTCGAGCGCCTCCACGAGGTCGTCGAGCGGCTCGAGGCCGGCAATCTCACTCTCGAGGAGTCGCTCCAGGTGTTCGAGGACGGGATCCGGCTCTCGCGCCGGGGCGCGCAGATCCTTGACAGCGCGGAGAAGCGGGTCGACATCCTCCTTGCGGGGGAGGAGGGTGTGCGGACCGAGCCGTTTGGGGACACGAGCCGCGGGGAGGCGGCTGGCGCGCGGCCGGATGCGGCCACGGTACGCACGGTAGCCCGCGCGGATGAGTAGCTTGAACCTCGAGGGACAGTTGGCACCAGCCATGGCTCGCAAGGTCATTATCGTCGACGACGATCGCGAGACCCGCGAGATGCTCCAGGTGATGCTGGAGCTCGAGGGCTACGAGGTGAAGCTCGCCGCGAACGGGCTGCGCCTCATCAGCACGCTGCACGTGGACAAGCCGGACCTCATCCTGCTCGACGTCATGATGTCCTGGATCGACGGCTTCGAGCTGTGCCAGGCCATCAAGAAGAACCCCGAGTTCCGCGACATCCCGGTCTTCTTCATCTCGGGCCGCACCTCGCCCGAAGACATCGAGCACGGGTTCGCGGCGGGCTGCCACGACTACTTCCCGAAGCCGATCGACGGCGAGCGCCTGGTCGCGCGCATCCGCGAGGTCATCGGCCCGCCCGAGCCCTGAGCCGGCGCCGGGAGTCGTGCATGGCACCGGCGTCCAGCGAGCTCGAGCGCTATCTCGGCGACGTCCGCGCGCGGGTCGAGGCCGGCCTCGGGGCGCGCCTGTCGTTCCCGGGCGAGGATCCGCTGCGGCTGCGGGAGGCCTGCCGCTACGCGATGGGCGGCGGCGGCAAGCGGCTCCGGCCGGCCCTGCTCATGGCCGCGTGCGAGGCCGTCGGCGGCGCGCTCGACGAGACCGCCGTGGCCGCGGCCTGCGCCATCGAGGCGGTCCACGGCTACAGCCTGGTGCACGACGATCTGCCGGCGATGGACGACGACGAGCTGCGGCGCGGCCGCCCGACCGTGCACAAGGCCTTCGGCGAAGGCTGCGCGGTGCTGGTCGGCGACGCCCTGCTGACCGCGGCCTTCGGCTGGCTCGCCGACGCCGCCCTCGCGAGCGGCCGCCACGCCGCCTTCGTGCGCGCAGCGGCGGTCATGGCCGAGCACGCGGGCATGCACGGCATGGTCGGCGGCCAGGCGCGCGATCTCGCGGCCCAGGCCGCGGCCCTCGACCTCCCCACGGTCGAGCTGCTCGCCCGCGAGAAGACGGCGTCGCTCTTCCGCGCCGCCGTGGTCATGGGCGGCCTCGTCGGCGGCGGCGACGAAGAGGCGCTCGGCGCGCTCGATCGCTTCGCGACCGCGCTCGGCGTCGCCTTCCAGCACGCCGACGACCTCTCGGACGACAGCCGCCCGCCCCTGCGGGCGCGGCTCGCGGCCCGCCAGCGCGAGCTGTGCGACGCGGCGCTCGGCGAGACCGCGCGGTTCGGCCTCCGCGCCGAGCACCTGCGCATGCTCGCCCAGGCCGTCGCCGACGCCGCCTGAGGCGCGCCCCCGCGAGCCTCGACGTTGCCTGAGGCGCGCCGCGCCCGCGCCGCAAAGACCTTGACTTCGGGGGCTGGCCGAACGCACGCTTACGGCCTCATGCCCAAGGCCTTGACCGAGCTCAAGACGCGCTGGGACGAGTTCGCCCGGCGCACGGGCCTGAAGTCGACCCGCCAGCGCGACCTCATCGTCGACGAGTTCCTGCGCGCCGACGGCCACATCAGCATCGAGGAGCTGCTCGCGCGCGTGCGCCGCAAGAGCCCGCGGGTGGGCTACGTGACCGTGTACCGCACGCTCAAGCTGCTCGCCGACGCGGAGCTCGCGGTGGCGCGGCAGTTCGGCGATGGGCAGAGCCGCTTCGAGCGCGCCGACGGCGCCGCCCGGCCGCACCACGACCACCTCATCTGCACCGAGTGCGGGCGCATCCTCGAGTTCGAGAACCCCGAGATCGAGCGGCTGCAGGAGCTGGTCGCGCAGCAGCACGGCTTCGAGGTGGTCAGCCACAAGCTCGAGATCTACGGCCGCTGCCTGCGCGGCCGCGGCTGCCGCTCCCACGCGAAGCCCGCCCGCGCGCCGGCCGCGCCCCGGCGCGTGCGCCGCGGACCCTGACCGCCGCTTTGACCCCCGCCCCCGATCACTGGTAGTGTCGCCGGCATGGGGCGATGGACCGCGGTGCTGGGCCTGGCGCTCGTGTGCGTCGCGGCGGACGCCTCGCAGCCGCGCAAGGGCACGGCTCTCCTCGAGGTTGACCTACGGGCCGGCAAGAAGACCCGCATCGACGCCGCCCAGGGCGGCGACGCCCTCGACGCCGAGATGGACGCGGTCCTCGGCCGCGCCGGCGCCAAGAACCAGAGCTTCACGACCAAGGAGCTCGAGCTCATCGAGGAGAAGATGGTCGCGAACCTGCGGCGCGAGCGGCCGCGGGCGACCCCGCACCTGATCGTCTTCGTCTACCCCGGCCGGGTGAGCCCCGAGAAGCTGAAGCTGCTCTCGGAGGTCTTCGTCGATATCGAGATCCTCATCGACCCGTGCGAGCGGTCGCTGTGCCGCGATGCCGTCGCCCGCCACATCGAGATGGTGGGCCAGGCGGTGCAGAAGGCCGAGGTCAAGACCGCGCGCTGGACCCTCGTCTACAAGCAGCTCATCCTGCGCACCGCCACCCGCTTCCGCGACACCGAGGGCGACGAGTTCCGCGTCCCGATCAGCGACTGCATCGCCGCCGGGCGGCGCGCCGGCGGCGGCCGCGCCTGGCTCGACAGCATGGGCCACTCGGTGGCGCAGTACGAGCCGCTCGTCGCGAAGGCGATCCAGCGGCACGCCGGCCGCTTCCGCGTCGCCCTCGCGGGCCCGCCGCGCGTCTCGCGCCAGGGCGGCGAGGCCGACGCCGTCGTGCGCATCAAGGCCGACCGCAACCGGCTGCAGACCCAGGTCATCGACGCGATGGCCGCGACGGCGCAGGCCTTCCGCGACAACCAGGCGACGCCGGCGACCACCCACATCGAGGTCCACGCCGAGGTCCCCATGAAGGGGGTCAAGGTGCGGCGCTTCCGCTGCCTCGGCCAGCCGGTGCTCGCGCTGCTGGACAAGCAGATCGACGCGGCGATGCTGTGGAACACCTACGTGCGCGAGACCACGCCGCAGGCCGGCGTCCAGACCGTCTCCTTCGACGACGACGACGGCGGCGGACGGCGCGGCGGGGGCGGCGAGGCCAACGACGCCGACGCCATCGCCGTGCTGACGCAGAGCTTCGCCGCGCTGCGCGACTGCGCCCGCGCCGAGGCGAGCAAGAACCCGCGCTTCGGCGGGGTCACGATGAGCTTCCGGTGGCTGCCGAGCGGCGGCACCGACAACCTCACGCTCAAGGACGGCGCGGGCCGCGCCGGCCCCCTCAAGGGGTGCCTCGGCGCCGCGCTGGGCTCGATGCGGTTCCCCAAGTTCGACGGCACACCGCGCCAGATCGACTTCCCCATCCGGGTGAAGCAGCGGTGAGCAAGGAGAGCACGCCATGACCTCGGACCTGACCCAGCTGGCGTTCCAGATGGGGCGCAGCCTGGCCTGGGCGATCGTCGCCTCGGTGAGCTTCGCCTTCTCGATGGGCCTCGCCATCAAGGTCTTCGACTGGCTCTCGAAGGACATCAACGAGTGGGAGGAGATCAAGAAGGGCAACATCGGCGTCGCCCTGATCTTCGTCGCCATGATCCTCTCGATCGGCCTCGTGCTCTACAAGGTGATCTGAGGTCCCGCCGCACGCCGCGCCGGCCGCCCAGGGCCGCCGGCGCGGGGCATCCAACCCGGCGCATGCTCGCCGCCGCTCCG
>DASXVK010000837.1:0-11172 GCA_036504295.1 Polyangia bacterium | reverse complement strand
AGATTGCGGGTGAGCGCGGCCGTCGTGGCCGTGCCCGTGCCCCTGCCCGTGCCCGGCTTCTTCCTAATCGCTAGTACGCGACGGAGTACCGGAAGCTCACCTTCGGGTACTTCGCCAGCACCGCGGTGATGTGCTCCTGGCGGACGAGGGCGTGGCCCTTGCCGCTGACGAAGTGCTCGACCAGCGCGCGGCCGGCGGCCACGTCGCCGGTCGCCTTGATGCGGCCGACCTGCTTCGTGAGCCGGGCGATGGCGCCGGGGAGCTTCTGGAAGTTGATGCCGAACTTCCCGTCCTTGAAGGTGACGGCGCCGTCCTGGAGGAGCGCGCCGACGATCACGGCCGCGAGCTGGCTGTAGGGCTGCGCGTTCCCGCTCGGGGTCTTCATGCCGCGCGAGATGTGGCCGAGGGCCCAGGTCAGGTCGTCGACGTAGGCGGCGCGCAGGGTGGCCTCGTCGACGAGCCCCTTGCGGCGCAGCAGGTCGAGGTACCACATGCCGCCGATCTGCGCCTTGAGCTCCTCGAGCGTCGAGGCGAGCTGGCCGCCGAACACCTCCTTCGCGGGCTTCCCGGCGATGCGGTAGTCGCTGAACGGGCCGAAGTTGTGGGTGGCCTCGTGCAGGATGGTGTTGAGCAGGAACGGCGCGTGCGAGTCGCTGTAGGCGGCGTAGGTCGCGGGCGCGAGCAGGTCGCGGGCCTGCTCGCGGGCGATGCGCTTCGAGTCCGGGTCGGTGTAGAGGTTCGACATCACGACCGTGCGGCCGCGCCCCTCCTGCACGACCTTGCCCCAGTTCGGCAGCGACTGGCCGATGGTGCCGCCGATCGGGTGGCGCGAGTCGCCGGCGTTCAGCACCACCTCCATGAAGTCCGGCATGTGGAACCGCACCTCGCGGGCGCGGTAGGGCGCGCCGATGAGGCGGGCGAGCGACTGCTCCATCTCGGTGCGGATCGCGCTCAGCTTCCGTTGCCAGTCGAGCGAGCTCTGGTCGATGCGGCCGAGGCTGACGTGGAACCCGGCCTTCTGCTGGCAGGGGTCGAAGTACACCTCGTCGGGAGCGATGCGCAGGTACCAGGCGCTGTTCTGCGCGCTCATCGCGGCCCACGCCTCGTCGGCGGGGGCCCAGTCGTTCGTCTCGAAGCCGCGCGCGGCGGCGAGCAGGTAGGCGCGCAGCGGCTGCTCCTTCGGGTCCTGCGCGATGACCGCGGCCGCGGCGCGCAGCCGGGCGGCGACGGCGCTCATCTCGGGGCCGAAGGCCTTCGTCAGCGGCAGCGCGACGAAGCCGCCGCCCTGACGGCGCACGACCGTGAACGGGTTCAGGAGCTCCGGCGCGTTCGGCTGCGCCTGGAGCAGGCGGCACATCGCCTCGTCCTGCGGCAGGTCCTGCGGGTAGGCCTCGGAGCGGCGCGGCGGGAAGCTCGGCACGGCGTTGCAGAAGGCGTCGCCGTTCGACGCCGGCGTCTCGCACCACGGCCCGTGGTTGCGCCAGACGAGCATGCGGCTGGCCGGATCGGGGCCGCGGGTGCGCCAGTACTGGAAGCCGCCGGTCTGGCGCAGGTACAGCTCCTCGACGAGCCCCGCGGCCGCGAGCAGCTCCGCGAGCAGCGCCCGCTCGGTCGCCGGCGCGCGCGTGAAGTCCGACTGCACCAGCGTCGGCCGGGCGTAGTCGAGCTCGCGGCGCACCGACTCCTGACGCCGGAGCTCCACCAGCGCCTGGTAGGCGGCCACGAACTTCGGCGTGAAGCCGCGCGCGTCCACCCAGGCCGCGAGCGTCCGCCCGGCGCCCGTGCCGGCGAGCTCGTCGGGCTCGATGAGG
This sequence comes from Polyangia bacterium, assembly GCA_036504295.1. Taxonomy (GTDB): domain Bacteria; phylum Myxococcota_A; class Polyangia; order JACRCY01; family JACRCY01; genus DASXVK01. Next base: position 9,361 of record DASXVK010000837.1, on the reverse strand, counting down.
CCGTTGCCGTTGCGGTCGGCCACCCAGAAGAGCGGGCTGTCGGCGCGGGCGGCGAGGCGGTTGAAGTCGGGCCGGCTCAGGGCCGGCACGCCGAACTGGTGGGCCGGGCCGGCGCCGCGGGCCGCGGGGGCGGCGGCGACGAGGAGGGTGCACGCCAGGGCGAAGCTGCGCATCGTGACCTCGAAAAAACGAAGGGCACCGGCGTTGCCACCGGTGCCCGGGAGTGGCGAGACAGCGCGGGTCAGTTAGATCTTGCGGACGTTCTGCGCCTGGAGGCCCTTGGGGCCGCGCGCGACGTCGAACTCCACCCGGTCCCCCTCGGTGAGGGAGCGGAAGCCCTCCGACTGGATGGCGGTGTGGTGGACGAAGACGTCCTCACCACCGTCCTGCTTGATGAAGCCGAAACCCTTCGCGTCGTTGAACCACTTGACCGTTCCTTGAGCCATCTACTACATCCTTGCTGCGGACCTTCCGGTCCCCTGGCGCGGAGCACTGACGCGGCCCCTTACTGCGTCGGTCCTCGCCTTCCTTGTCGCGAGTCCCGAACCTCGCCGTAGAATATTCGTCCAAAGAACGATGTCAAGCGCCAACCCGAAGGGACGGCCGCCGTGAAACGGCGGCAACCCGCCGCCGCGGCCGCCGTGAAACGGCGGCCGGTGGCGCCGGCCGCGGGCCATGCTACAGTCGGTGCAGGGGTCCCGTGAGCATCCTCTTCCACTTCACGAAGCTCGTCGATCCGATGATCCACCGGATCGAGGAGGCCGAGCGCAAGCGGCTGCGCGAGCAGGACCCGCGCGCGGCCGAGGGCGATCCGCCGGTCTACCGCTGCCGCGTGTGCGGCCTCGAGGGGCCGGAGCGGAGCTACTGCCCGGCGTGCCTCGCCGACACGATGGAGCTGCTCGCGCCGCCCGCGGCGGCGCGCTAGCCGGAGCTCAGCGCAGGCCCTCGGCGAGGTACAGGTCCGAGACCATCGACGCGTACGACACGACGTAGCCGCGCCCGTCGGGGGTCAGGAACCCGGTGCGGACGTGCACGGCGTCGGGCGCCAGCGGGATGACGCGCACCGGCGTCTGGCGGCCCGAGGCGAGGTCGAGGCGCGAGAGCTTGAGCCCGGCGTAGCGCTTGGGCTGCGCGACGAAGAGGCTGCGCCCGTCGTCGCTGAAGGCGACCGGGACGTCGCCGCGCGCGAGGCCGGGGATGGGCGTCGCGACGCCGCTCGCGACGTCGAGGAAGAGCGGGGCCGCGGTGGGGCCCGTGACGGCCAGCCGCGTGCCGTCGGGGCTGACGGGATCGCCGGCGAACTCCACGCCCTCGTCGCCGAGCGGCCGCGCCTTCCCGCCGTCCGCGAGGTCGACCAGCCACAGGCGGAAGCGCTCCTTCGGCGCCCGCGCCACGATCACCACGCGCGTGCCGTCGGGGAAGAAGTGCGCCCGGCGGATCTCGGCGAAGGGGCCGGCGGCGAGCGGGCGGATCTCGCCGGCGCCGGTGGGCAGGAGCTGCAGCCGCTCGTAGGGGAAGCGCGGCGATTGCAGCGCCCACTTGCCGTCGGGCGAGAGGGCGTAGGCCCAGCCGTCGCCCAGGCGCACCGCGGGCGCGCCGTCGGTCGGGCGCAGGTACGAGACCGCCTCGCCGCCGGCCGCGTCGAGGCCCTCGACGAAGAGCAGCTTCTTGCCGTCGCGCGTGAGGTCCGTCGGCACCGAGCCGTCGAACCACGACAGGTCGCGCGGCTCCGTCTCGCCCGGCACCAGCACCGAGACGCGGAAGCGCTGGTCGTCGCGCTTCATCAGCACGCGACCGTCGCGCCCCACGTCCTGGAGCGTGAACGTGCCGGGGATCTCGGCGACGACGCGCTCGGCGCCGCCCGCCACGGGCACGGCCCAGAGCCGGTTGGCGATGCCGCTCTTCGCGGCCGAGAACCACACCTCGTCGCCCCGCGGCGACCAGGCGAGCCCGCGCTGATCGCCCCACGGGCCGGAGAGGCTGCGCCGCGCGCCTTGGCGGTCGATGACCTGCAGCGTGCCGCGGGTGTCCGCCACGCTCGGCAGATCGAAGAACGCGATGAGGTCGCCGCGCGGCGAGACGCGCGGGCTCGCGATCGCGCCGGCGGTCTCGTAGAGCGTGGTGCCGATCGGGTACTCGAGCCGCATCCCGGCGCCGCCGCCGACCCAGCGGACGATCATCAGCGCGCCGCCGTCCGGGCTCCAGTCGGCGCTGACGACGTGCTGCGCCACCTCGCGCGGGGCGCCGCCGGCGAGGGGCGCGCGGGCGAGGAGCGGCGCCTTCGCGTGCTGGTCCTCGGCCTTGATCGCGAGCGCCATCTCGCCGGTGCGCGAGATGCCGTAGAAGCCCGTGTCGGGGCCGGTGAGCGGCCGGGCCTCGGGGTTGCCGATGATGGAGGCGAAGGCCTGGGGGGGCCGGCTCTCGAACCCGGCCCCGTAGACGACCGTCTGCCCGTCCGGGGCGAAGCGCGCGTTCTCGATCCAGCCGCGGCGATAGACGACGCGGCGGTAGTGCGGCACGACCGGCGCCGGCGCGACCACGGCCGGGCGCGCGGGCCGGCGCAGCACGGCGAGCGTGCCGCCGCCGGCGGCGCCGACGACGATGCCGGCGAGCAGGACGAGCGCGGCCGGCCGCCGCCGCCGCGCCGCCACCGCCGGGGCCGGGCCCGAGGTCTCCTTGAGCGCCTCGAGGCTGAAGGCGAGGTCGCGCGCCGACTGGAACCGCTCGGCGGGCGCCTTCTCGAGGCAGCGCCAGAGGATCGGCTCGAGCGCGGGCGGCAGCGCCACCCCCTCGGGCAGGGCGGCGGGCTCGGCGGTCAGGATCGCGTGGGCCTTCTCGATGGGCGACGCGCCGTCGAAGGCGCGGCGGCCGGCGAGCATCTCGTAGAGGATCGCGCCGAAGCTGAAGACGTCGGCGCGGTGGTCGACGGCGGTGCCGCGGACCTGCTCCGGCGCCATGTAGCCGGCGGTGCCGAAGACGACGCCGGGCGCGGTCGCCGGCAGCGTCCCGCCGTCGCCCGCGACGTCGCCGGCGATGGTCTTGGCGATGCCGAAGTCGAGGATCTTCAGGCGGCCGTCGCGCGTGACGAAGACGTTCTCGGGCTTGAGGTCGCGGTGGATGATGCCCTTGTCGTGCGCCGCGGCCAGCCCGGCCGCGATCTGGTGCGCGTAGTCGACGGCGCGGCGCACCGGCAGCGGCTTGCCCTCGAGCCGGTCGCGCAGTGACGCGCCCTCGAGCAGCTCGCTGACGAGGTAGGGCGCGCCCTCGTGCTCGCCCACGTCGAAGACGGCGACCACGTTCGGGTGGCTGAGGGCGCTCACCGCGCGCGCCTCGGCCTCGAAGCGCCGCTGGCGCTCGGGGTCGTGGCGGCCGCTCTCGAGGAGCACCTTGACCGCGACCCGGCGGCCGAGGCGGGCGTCCTGCGCCTCGTACACCTCGCCCATGCCGCCGGCCCCGAGCTGGGCGGTGATCTCGTACGGGCCGATCCGCGTCCCCGGTGCGAGCGTCATGCGCGGGCGCATTCTAGCGCCGATCGCGCACGCGCGCAGCCGCCGGCGGTGCTGGTGCTAGGAGCGTCCGGGGGAATGCAACACGGAGGCACGGTGACACGGAGTAAGCTCTTGAATGATCAGAATCATCCTCCGTGCTTCCGCGTCTCCGTGTTGCATCTCCCCGCAGCCGGGCTACGGCAGCTCGGCCGCCGCGAGGCCGCAGCGGCGCAGCAGCTCCGCGTGGAACCGGCGCCGGCGGCGCAGGGGCTGGTCGAAGCGCACGGTGATGGTGCGGTAGCGACCCGCGATGCGGGCGCGGCACACCCGGGCCCCGAACACCTGATAGAGCAGGCGGGCGTCGAGCGCGGCGAAGAGCGCGGCCGGGATCAGCCACCACGCCGAGGCGAAGGCGCCCGCGATGAGGAGCACCGTGAGCGGGAGCGGCGCGAGCAGCGTCAGGATCAGCCGCATCACGTCGAGGCGGCGCCACACCGCCAGCGTGTAGACGTCGGCGAACGCGACGCCGGAGGTCTCGAGCGGGATCCGCCCGGTCACCGGGTCGTTCACGCCCTCCGCCACGCCGACGCCGTCGAGCAGGCCGCTGTGGTGGGTGACGAGATCGGCCCAGCGGACCTTGACCAGGTCGCAGCGCGCGTCGGGCGGCGGCGGTCGCACCGCCCCGTCGAGGAGCGCGCCGGCGTGCAGGGCGAAGCGGCCGCGGCAGCGCGGGCACTGCTGCGGGCCGGCGGCCGGGGTGGCGGCGGCCCCGCAGCGCGGGCAGGTGAGCGCCTGCGGCGGCGGCGCGGGCACGGCGACGGCGGCCGCGCCCATGGCGGCGACGGCGCCGGGCAGCGGCGCGCCGCAGCGCGGGCAGCCGCCGCGCTGCGCGGCGCAGAGCGTGTGGCTCGTCGTGCCGCAGCGCGGGCAGGCGATGACGGGCGCCCCGGCGAGCGAGCCGCCGCAGGCGCCGCACGGGATCGGGAGCGGGATCATGGGCGCGAGTGTAGCGCACCCCGCGCCGCGCCGGCGCTACCCGATCAGCGTCAGCGGGATCGCCTGTGGATCGGTCTCGCACCGCGGCATCACTTCCTCCATGAAGCGACGCGTGTACGAGCAGCGGCGGTGGCGCTGCGCCGTCTCTTCGTCCGGGAACCCCATCACCTGGACGTAGACGGGCTCCGCGCCGCGGCGGAACGCCTGCAGCTCCGTCAGCGGCTCGTGCTTGTGCACGGCGCCGACGTACGCGCGCAGCGCGGTCTCGACCGCCTCGACCTCACCCGCCTTCACCCGCAGCTCGACCATCATGCGAATCATCGATGCCCCTCCGGTGCCACCACCGTGGTTCCGGTCCAGTATGATGCCTCGGCGCCCCGCGCGGGGTCCTGAACCGCCGGGCAGGCAACTCGGGGGATGGCGGGGAGCCGGACGATCAGGCGCTGGGCGGGGCCGCGTGGATCTTGCCGGACTGGGCGCTCGCCTGGTCCATGAAGCGCTTCTCGATGGTCTCGTAGTAGTCGATGATCTGGCGGACGTAGCGCCGCTTCTTCAGGTACGAGCCGTGGTAGAAGCTGCGCTTGAAGCCGTAGATGATGATGCTCTTGAGCTGCTTCTGATCGATGTTGCAGTACTTCACCGCCTGGTCCAGCTCGTTGGTGACGGTGGTCGAGGACACGGTGCGGTTGTCGGTGCAGATCGTCGTCGAGAGCCGCGCCTCGCGCATGCGGTTGAAGGCGTGCTGCGACAGGTCCTTCACCTCGGGGATGGTCTGCAGGTTCGACGTCAGGCACACCTCGATGGTGATGCGCCGGTCCGCGATGTACTGCGACAGGCTCTTGACGTAGGCCTCGCGGTCCTCGATGTCCTCGTCGCGGATCATGGCCGGGTCGAGCAGGAAGTAGCCGTGGCCGATGCGGTCGGCGTGCAGCTCCGTGATCGCCTGGAAGATGCTCTCCGGGCCGTAGGCCTCGCCGGCGTGCACCGTCTTCATGAGGAAGTTGCGGTGGGCGTACTCGTAGCCCTCGCGGTGGTCCTCCGGCGGGTAGCCCTTCTCCTCGCCGGCGAGGTCGAAGCCGACGATGGGCAGGCCGTACTCGTCGCGCGCCTTGACGGCCGCGCGGGCCAGCTCGAGCGACGCGAGGCCGAAGACCTCGCGGTCGGGCGCGTACTGGTGCGAGCGCAGGAGCTGCGTGAAGTACTCCGACGTGCCCTCGCGGAACGCGCGCATGGCGCAGACGATGATGCCGTAGTCGAACGGCGGCTCCTCCCCGCTCTGCACCTCGGGGCGGCGGTTGAACTCGTCGGTCGCGTGGCGCAGGCCGCGGTCGACCGCCTTGAGCACCGAGATCGGGTTGAGGTAGCGGTGGACGTGGAGCTGCGGCGCGAAGCGCACCTCGACGTAGCGCACGCCCTCCTGCTGGTTGTCCTGGGCGAGCTCGTAGCCGGCGCGCTCGAGCGCCGACTCGCTCTGGAGCACCGCCGTCATGTACTTGAAGCCGGTGAGGTAGTCGCCGAGGTCCTTGTAGCGCTCCTTGAACACCAGCTCGCGCAGGCCCGCCTCGGTGTACGAGGGCAGGTCCACGTGGTACTCGGAGGCGAGCTCGAGCAGCGACGACAGCCGGAGCGACCCGTCGAGGTGGACGTGCAGGTCGGTCTTGGGCAGCGCGCGGAGGAAATCGAGAGTGAGCAGGGGGTCGCGGTTCTCTGAGATCGGGCTCACGGCTGGGCTCCTGTGCTGCGCTGGAACGTAGCCGACGCCAGCAGCCGAGTCAACTCAAGTACTTGGGCGGCCGGGCGCCGGCCCGCGTGCTACTTCTTGAGGCGCACCAGGGACGGCAGGTAGCCCTCGGGCGCCGCGAAGCCCATGAGGTTGAGGGCGGTGGCGGCGAGGTTGCCGAGGCCGGGCTTGTCCGGCGCGGCGAGCTCGTACTCGCCGGCGAAGGCCGGGTCGTAGATGATGAAGGGCACCGGGTTCAGGGTGTGGGCGGTCTTCGGCTTCCGCTCGCCCGTCGCCTTGTCCACCTCGAAGGCCTTCTTCTTCTTGTCCCACTCGTACATCTCGTCGGCGTTGCCGTGGTCGGCGGTGACGAGGGCGAGGCCCTTCAGCTCCGCGACCGTCTGGAGCAGCCGCCCGAGGCAGAGGTCGACGGCGGCGACGGCCTGGATGGCCGCCTCGCGCACGCCGGTGTGGCCGACCATGTCGCCGTTCGCGTAGTTGAGCCGCGCCTGGCGGTAGCGCCCGGTGCGCAGCTCCTTGATGACCGCGTCGGTGACCTCGGCCGCCTTCATCCACGGCCGCTGCTCGAAGGGCACGCGGTCCGACGGGACCTCGACGTAGGTCTCGTAGCGCTCGTCGAACATGCCGCCGCGGTTGCCGTTCCAGAAGTAGGTCACGTGGCCGAACTTCTGCGTCTCCGCCGCGGCGAGCTGCGGGATCTCGCCCCGCGCCAGGTACTCGCCCATGGTGCGGTCGAGCGACGGCGGCGCGACGAGGAAGGTCTTCGGGATGTGGAAGTCGCCGTCGTACTCCATCATGCCGGCGTAGACGACCTTCGGCTTCGGCCCGCGCGGGAACTTGTCGAAGTCCTCGTCCTCGAAGGCGCGCGACAGCTCGATGGCGCGGTCGCCGCGGAAGTTGAAGAAGACGACCGAGTCGCCGTCGCGGATCGGGCCGACCGGCGCGCCAGCGGGGTCGGCGACGACGAACGCGGGCAGGAACTGATCGGCGATGCCGGGCTGCTCGGCGCGGTAGGTCTCGACGGCGGCGCGGGCGCTCGGGAACGTGCGCGCCGCGCCGCGGACGTGGGCGTTCCAGCCGCGCTCGACGATGCGCCAGTCGGCCTCGTAGCGGTCCATGGTCGTGACCATGCGGCCGCCGCCCGAGGCGATCGCGAACGTCTTGCCGGGGTGCTTCGCCCGCAGCTCGGCGAGCACGCTCTCGAGCTGGTCGAGGTAGAGCAGGCCGCTCGTCTCGGGCACGTCGCGGCCGTCGAGCAGCGGGTGCACGTAGACCCGCTCGCCGCCCTCCTGGGCGGCCCGGCGCAGCAGCGCCACGAGCTGGTCGATGTGGCTGTGGACGTTGCCGTCGGAGAGCAGGCCGATGAAGTGGAGCGCGCTCTTGTGGCTGCGGCAGTTCTTGATGAGCTTCCGCCAGCCCTCGCCCTCGAAGAGCGCCTCGGTGGCGATGGCCCGGTTGACGAGCTTCGCGCCCTGGTCGAAGACGCGGCCGGCGCCCATGGCGTTGTGGCCGACCTCCGAGTTGCCCATGTCGTCGTCGGACGGCAGGCCGACGGCGGTGCCGTGGGCGCGCAGGGCCGTGTGCGGGCAGGTCGCGATCAGGCGGTCGAGCGTCGGGGTGCGCGCGAGCTTGACCGCGTCGCCCTCGTCGCCGCGGCCGAGGCCCACCCCGTCCATGACGACGATGACCACCGGGCCGGGCCGACCGTTGAACCCGTCGAGCTTGCGAAGCTTGAGATCCATCCTTGCTCCTCCGTGGGCCTTACATACCACGGTATCTCGATGGGGGTAACGCCGTGAGGCGCAGACGCAACCAGCGCCGCTCCGGCCCGATACTCCCGGCGTGCTCACCATCCTGCGCGGCCTCGGCCGCGGCCTCCTCGAGCTCGGGTTCCCGGCGCGCTGCGCCGCCTGCGGCGCGCGCCTCGGCGAGGGGCAGGCGCTCTGCGACCTCTGCGCCCTCAGCCTCGAGCCGCCCGGCCCCGCCGCCTGCGGCCGCTGCGGCGAGCCGCTCGCGGGCGCGCCGCCGCCGGGGGTGGATCCGCGCTGCGGCCGCTGCCTCGCGGCGCCCCCGGCCTTCACCGTCGCGCGGGCGCGCTACCGCCACGAGGGCGCGGTCGCGACCGCCATCCGCCGCTTCAAGTTCGGCGACCACCCGGAGCTCGCCGGGCCCCTCGGCGCCCTCCTCGCGCCGGCGCTCGGGGCGGCGCTCGCCGCTGGGGCGGAGGTGGTGGTGCCGGTGCCGCTGCACCCGCGGCGGCTGCGCGAGCGCGAGTACAACCAGGCGCTCCTGCTCGCGGCGCGCGCCGTGCGCCACCTCGGCCGGGGCGGCGTCGCGGCGCCCGCGCCCGAGCGCGCGGCGCTGCGCCGGGTGCGCGACACCGACCCGCAGATCGGCCTCACCCCCGCCCAGCGCGCGGCCAACGTCCGGGGCGCCTTCGTCGCCGCGCCGGCGCGGGTCGCGGGCCGCGCCGTCCTGCTGGTCGACGACGTCCTCACGACGGGGGCGACGGCGGACGCGTGCGCCGCGGCGCTGCGCGCCGCGGGCGCCCGCAGCGTCGAGGTCTTGACGCTGAGCCGGGCGGTGCAATAACTCTCCCGCATGGCGAAGGGGAAGGCGGCCGCCAAGGACGAGGACAAGGGCAACCGCTCGATCGTCCGCAACCGCAAGGCGCGGCACGAGTACGAGGTCCTCGAGACGATCGAGGCCGGCGTCGCCCTCGTCGGCTCCGAGGTCAAGTCGCTGCGCGACGGCAAGGTGTCGCTGGTCGACGCCTACGCCGAGGTGCGCGGCGGCGAGCTGTGGCTGGTCGGCGCCGATATCGCCATTTACGTCTTCGCCAACCAGTTCAACCACGACCCGCGCCAGCGCCGGAAGCTGCTCGTCCACAAGCAGGAGATCCGCAAGCTCGACACGAAGACCCGCGAGAAGGGGCTCACCCTCGTGCCGCTCGAGCTGTACTTCAAGAACGGCAAGGTGAAGGCGCTGATCGGCCTGGTCAAGGGCAAGCGGCAGTACGACCGCCGCGACGCCGCGCGCAAGCGCGACCAGGCCAAGGACCTCGCGGAGCAGCTCGGATAGGCCCGCGCGGCAGGGCGGTCGAGTTCTAGGCAGGCGTTCCAGCGACGTGAGGCTT
>DASXVK010000836.1:0-1694 GCA_036504295.1 Polyangia bacterium | reverse complement strand
GTCAAGGTCCACGACGACGTCAAGGTCAACGTCAACGTTGACGTTCGGTCCGCGCGACGGCTGGAGCAGGCACTACGCCATCGGCGTGAAGACGTACCTCGTGAACAGGTGATGCCCGCCGCGCTTGAGGCTGGCGAGGCGGGTCCAGAGCGGTCGGTCGGGGGCGAAGAGGCTGCCCGCGACGAACGCCGGCCGGGTGGCCTCGTCGATGCGGCCGGCCACCTGGGGCGCGATCGTCAGGAAGAGCTCGTCGAGGCGGCCGTCGGTCATGAGGACGCCCATGAGGCGCGGCCCCCCCTCGCACAGCACGAGGTCGCTCGGGCCCGCGGCGCGGATGGCGTCGAGGATCGCGCGCGAGCCGATCCAGCCGTTGCTCGTCGCCTCGACCGTCGCGACGCGCACCCGCTCGGGCAGGCCGCGGGCGTGCAGCTCCGCGGCGCCCGCGCTGGTGGTGACGACGAGCACCGCCATCTCGCCCGACTGGAACAGGCGCTGATCCACGTCGAGCCGGCCGCTGCGCGTGACGAGCACCGCGAGCGGCGCCGGGCTCGGCTTCCCCATCGCCACCCGCAGCTCGCCGTACACGGTCGCGAGCGGCGGGAAGATGTGCTCGGCGGTCCAGAGGCTGTTGCGGGTGGCGCGGTTCGTCCCCGCGCCGATCACGACCGCGTCGGCGGCCGCGCGGAGCATGCCCATGATCATGCGGTCGTGCTGGTTGAAGCCGCTGATCGGCCCGCCCTCGAGCAGGCCGGGCACGCCGAGCGTGACCACGCCGTCGAGGGTCTGCACGAAGTTGCCGAAGACGTACGGCCGGCCCGCGTGGGGCGGGAACTCGAGCGGGCCGTAGACCGCGGCCAGCGCGGGCGGCAACGGGAGATCCCGACCGAGGGGGACCTCGAACAAAGGCTCCAGGGGTGCCAGGTCGAACATGCAACCTCCGACCTGATTGGATGCGGAGCCGGGGGCCCCGGCTACCTGCTACCGAGCGCGTGGCAAGGATCGCGTGAGTGCTGGCGGGCTGTGCCTGCCAGCACTCGGCGCGGGAGGTCAAAGGGACCCTCCCAGGGTCCCTTTCCTAATCGAACGGGCGCGCGGCGCGCCCCGCCAGACGGCCGAGCTCCTCGTCGGTGAAGCCGGCCGGCGTGCCCCGCGGGAGCCGCCGGCGCACGAAGCCCTCGATGGTGCGCCGCGCCTGGCGGCCGCCTTCGGTGGCGGTGTCGGCCTCCTCCCACAGCAGGAAGAGGAGGCGACGCCTTTCTGCCACGCTGCGCCCGGCGTCGCCCCAGATGGCCTCGAGCCGGTCGGGGAGCTCGCGCAGGGCGCGACGCATGGTGTCCCGATCCGCGCGCTCGCGCATGCGCAGCCGCCGCTCCCACGTCGCGGCGAGGAACTTGCGCTTCTCGTACCCGTACGGGTCGTGGCCCCGCAGGCGCATGATCTCGTCGTTGAGGTCGAAGCCGAACGCGAGCCGCGTCGGGTCGAACGAGCCGTGCCGGTCGTCGAACCGCACGCTGCCGTCGGGGGCGACGTGCGCGGTGAACCGCTGGTCACCGTAGACGAGGCCGCGGGCGCCGTCGGGGCGCAGCGGGTACGGCTCCCCGCTGGGCAGGTCCGGCACCCGCCCCAGCACCGGGTCGCCGGCGCCGGCGCCCGCCCCGGCGCCGCTGCCGGCGCCGCGGCCCGCCCCGCCGGTC
>DASXVK010000835.1:0-16047 GCA_036504295.1 Polyangia bacterium | reverse complement strand
GCCCCGGGGGGGGCGCGCCGCCGAGACCCGGCAGCGTCAACGGCGCCGGCGCGGCGGCCGCCCGCTCCTCCTCCTCGTCGAAGCACGCCTCGGGCGGCGGCCCGTCGTCGTCGGGCGCCTCGGGGCCGACGTCCTCGCGGGCGGCCATCGCGCCGGCCGCCCCGTGGTCCGGCGCCGTCCCGAGGTCCTCGTGCGCGGTCAGCGCGCCCGTGGGCGCCCCGGCGCCGCTGGCCGCGCCGGGCCGGGCGCCGCCGGGCAGGAAGTGCACGCGGGAGGCGACGATCTCGGTCGTCCAGCGCTTGTGCCCGTCGCGGTCGTCCCACTTCCGGGTGCGCAGCCGCCCCTCGACGCACACCGGCCGGCCCTTGCCGAGGTACGTGACGCAGCTCTCGGCGCTGCGCCCCCACACCACCACCTTGTGCCACTCCGTCCGCTCGCTGCGGACGCCCTGCTTGTCGGTGATGTGCTCGCTGGTCGCGACGCTGAGGTCGCACACCGCCTCGCCGCTCGGGGTGCGGCGCAGCTCCGGGGTCTTGCCGAGGTTTCCGACGATGATCGCGCGGTTGACGCTCATGGTGGCCTCCTTTCGTGGCTCGCACGGACACAAAGCAAGCCGCGGGCCAGCGGCAAGGGCCCGAGATCACGCGCCGCGCGCCGCCTCGTCCGTCCGGATTCCGGCCAGCGTCCGGCGGACCGGCCGGCCACCCGTCGTCGCCGGCACGCGCCCGGGCGCTCGCGCGCGGTTGATCTCGGCCCGTCGATCCGTCAACGTGTGCCGGACCAGCGATGCGCGGCCCCGGGCTCCAGTACGTGCTGCAGATCCTGCGGCGGAATCGGTGGCTGCTGATCCTCTCCACCATCGCCGCCGGGGCCGAAGCCGGCCTCGGGCTGGTCTATCCGTACCTGAGCAAGCACCAGGTGAACGTGCTGGAGGGACGGCCGGCCCTCGGCCTCGCCGGCCTGCGCACGCCGTGGGCCGTGTTCCTGCTGGTCCTCGGGCTCATCCTGGCCGCGCGGCTGCTCGCGGTCGTGATCTCCGGGCTCGGCCACCTGCTCGAGACGCTGGTGCGCGAGCGGCTGGTGATCGACGCCGACCGGCTGCTCTACGAGAAGCTGGAGCAGATGGACGCCGGCTTCCTCGAGAACCCGAAGAACCGCAAGCTCGTCTACAGCTTCTTCGACGTCAACGTGCTCCCGGTGGCGCTGCTGGAGTTCTTCCGCTCCGTGGTGCGGATCGTGATCTCCCTCACGGGCATCCTCCCCATCATCGCCCTCATCGACCTCCGGCTGTGCCTGCTCATCACCGCCTTCAGCGCGCTCCAGCTCGTCGTCCTCCGGTTCCGCATGCGCCGCGAGAACGCGTTCCGCCTCTTCAAGGGCAAGGCGATGGCGGGGATCAACGAGATGGTGTTCCTGCTGCGCTACTACTTCCACCAGGTGCTCGGGGCGTCGGGCGAAGAGCGCATCATGCCGAGGTTCTGGGAGAAGCGCCGGCAGGCCCTCGCGCTCGAGATGACGCAGGCCCGGATCGGCGTGCGCTACGACCTCATCAACCACGTCATCGAGAACCTCTCGCTGTTCGCCTCCGCCGTGCTGATCGGGGCCAGCGTGCTCCGGGGCGGGATGAGCATCGGGGCGTTCGTCATGGTGACGCTCTACACCGCGCAGCTGCAGGCGAGCCTCACCGGCATCAACGTCAACATCGGTGAGTGGTACCGGCTGCGCTCGGCCTTCGTGCAGCTCGGCTTCTTCCTCGCCATGAAGCCGCGGGTCGACGTGTCGGCCGCCCGCAGCCCCGCCGGGCCGCTCGCCGGTGACGTCACCCTCGAGGGCGTCGACTTCCACTACCCCGGGCTCCACGAGGACGAGAAGGCCTACATCGGCCACCTGGTCCACGTGCTGGAGCTGGCCAACCGCCGCCGGGAGGTCTGGCCCACCGACTTCGATCTGGTCCGCGAGTGGCAGGCGCTCCTCGACGAGCACCGCGCGCCGAACCCGCCGGTGTTGGCGCGCACGAGCTGCCGCTTCGAGCGGGGCAAGGTCACGGCGCTCGTGGGGCGCAACGGCTCGGGGAAGTCGACCATGATGAAGCTGCTCGTCCGCGGCTACGACCCGGACGCGGGCCGGATCGGCGTCGGCGGCGAGCCCCTGCGCGGCCTCGATCCGCGCTACGTGCGGCGGCTGTTCAGCCTGGTGACCCAGACCCCCTTCGTCCTCGACTCGTTCTCGCTCCGGGACAACCTCCTGCTCGGCTGCCGCCCCGACGTGACCGAGGCCGAGGTGTGGGCGGTCCTCGAGCGCCTGAAGCTGGCGCCGGTGGTCGCGGCCCACGGTCTCGACCGCCTCGTCGGCGACGAGGTCAGCCTGTCGGGCGGCCAGGCGCAGCTGGTGGTGCTGGCGCGCACCATGCTCCAGCGGCGCCCCTTCATCCTCCTCGACGAAGGGACCAACCAGCTCGACGCCGAGCACGAGCTCGGCATCCTCGAGCTGCTGCACGAGGTGAAGCGAGACTCGACGGTCGTCATCATCACCCACCGGATGACCACGGCGCGCAAGGCCGACGCCATCCTGGTCCTCGACGAGGGGCGCATCGTCGAGCAGGGGACGCACGAGCAGCTGCTGGCGCAGGAGCAGGGGTTGTACCGGCGCTTCTGGGAGATCCAGGTCCTGAGCTGACCCACCGGGCGTCACCCCGGCAGCAGCTCCTCCACGCCGCGCCACACCTGGCGCGCCAGGGTCGCGTCGTTGCAGCGCCAGTCCTCGCAGTCGTCGCGATAGCACGGCCGGCACGCGAGCGGCGGCCCGATGACGTAGCGCGACGGCGGCGGATGGGGGAACCACTCGCCGGGATCGCTCGCCAGGAAGACGCCGATCGTGGGGACCTGCAGCGCGGCCGCCACGTGCATCATCGAGTGATCGTTGCAGACGGCGAGCCGCGCCCCGGCGATGATCCCCTTCGCCAGATCCAGCGGCAGGCTCGCGGCGACCACGCGCTCGCCCGGGGCCGCCCGCAGCCGCAGGGCGAGCTCCGTCTCGCACGGTCCGGCGAAGACGATGGCGCGGCCGCGCCCCGCCAGCCGGTCCGCGAGCTCGAGGAAGCGCGCCAGCGGCCAGCGCTTGTGGTCGTTGCCCCCGCCGACGCCGAGCACGACGAGCGTCTCGTCGTCCGCGACACCGTGCCCGCGGAGCCAGTCCCGACCGCGCGCGCGGGTGGCCGGCGCGGCGGTCAGGCGGGGCGCGGAGAACGGCGCGGGCGCGTCGACGGCGGTCAGGAAGTCGAGGTAGTCCTGCACCGCGAGCTGGTGCCGCTCCGCCGGACACGGCACGGCGATCGTGACCCGCCCCGCCCGGTCGGGCCAGCCCACCAGCTGCCGCGCGCCGGCGCCGGCCAGGGCGCCGAGGCTCGCGTCCGCGCCGAGCAGGTCGAAGGCCAGGTCGGGCGGCGCGGCCAGCCGCTCGGTGAGCTGCGCGGCCAGCCGGGACCGGTCGAGCAGGACGAGGTCGCGGCCGCAGGGCTCGTCGCAGAGGAAGCGGCTGACCGGGTCGAAGCCGAAGAGCTGGACCGCGGCCCGGGGGAAGCGCGCGGCGATCGCCCCCAGCGCCGGCAGGGCGCACACCGTGGTGCCGATCATGTCGGGCAGCACCACGGCGATCCGGCGCACGGCGGCCGGCTCAATCATCGCCGACCGTCACCCCGTGGCGCCGCAGGAGGTCGCGGGCGTTCGTGTACAGGAGGCGCCGGGCGACGTCGGGCGGCAGCAGCTCGTGGTAGCAGCCGACGATCTCCTCGTAGCTGCGCGCGGTGCCGATGCCGTCGAGGTGCGCCGGGAGCGGGAACTCGTAGGGGAAGTCGGTGCCGAAGAGGATCTTGTGCGGCGCGACGCAGTCGAGCGCGATCTTGAGGGGCGCGAGGTTCGTCCACTTGCGCTCGACCCACGAGGTCTCGAGGTAGACGTTGGGGCAGCGCTTGGCGAGGAAGATGCTGTTGATCGGGTTGTCCATGTGGATCAACACGACGTCGACGTCGGGGAAGTCGAGCACCAGCTCGGTCAGTCGCTCGGGCGAGCTGCGGTGGGCGTCGGTGTGCACGCACAGGAAGAGCCGCTCGGCCCGGCAGTGCTCGAACACGGGCCGCAGGAAGCTCGTCTCGATCTCGTAGATGTTCGCGGTGGGGTGGAGCTTGAGGCCGGGGATCGCCAGCTGCCGGCGGAGCGCGCCGAGCTGCTCGCGCCACTCGGCGACGTAGGGGTTGACCCAGTAGATGGGGACCACGCGGGGGTCGTCCCGCAGGGCCAGCAGCTCGCGCGCGGCATACTCCTGGCTGAAGGTGGCCGACAGGGAGCTGATGAGGATGCGCGCGACCGGCGAGCCGTCGAGGAAGCTGCGGATCTCGTCGGGCCGGTAGTTGCTGTTGTGCTGGATGCCGCAGTGGCCGTGGAAGTCGATGATCCGCGACATGGCCGCTCCGGCGGCGGGAGCCCGAGGGGAGGCGGATACCCGACGGACGCCAGACGGACGCCAGACGGACGCCAGACGGACTACCGCTTGTGGACCTTGTGGCCGCAGGAGCTGTCGAAGTCGCCGCAGGCCGAGTTGCCGCCGCGCTTGTGCACCTGCTTGTAGCAGGAGCTGTCGTAGTCGCCGCACGCACCGGCGGCGCCGCGCTTGTGGACGGCGTTGCCGCACGAGCTGTCGAAGCTCCCACAGGCACCGGCGTACACGGGCTCGCTGCGAAGATCCTCGATCGTGGGCTTCTTGTAGGTCATGTGCAGTCCTCCGTTAGGCGTACAGACGGCACTGTAGGCCTCGCGTGGCCCTCAAGGCAAGCGTTTGCGGGTGAGCTAGAGGCGTTTGCGGGTCCCCCGCTCGACCATGAGCTCGCGGCGGATGTGCGCCTGACGGCGATCGAGCGCCGAGCACAGGCGGTAGTCGCCGGTCTCCTGGAAGGCGTGGCCGTGGCAGCGGTAGCAGCCGTCGCGCACGTCGCACCGCTGGCAGACCGGCAGCTCGTCCAGCCCCAGGTCGTGGAGCTCGCGCAACGTCGGGTGCGCGAGCAGCTCCTCGAGGCTCCGCTCGCGCAGGTTGCCGAGCGGGAGGCGCACGCCGGGGCAGGCGTAGAAATCGAGCGCGGCGTCGACGCTCGGGTCGTCGCCGGCGTTGCACACCGAGGTGCCCGGCTGGACGTTGCACACCAGCTCGGCGGCGTACTGCTGGAAGCCGGTCACGTCCTTGGCCTGCGCCCAGCTCAGCTGCAGCTCGGCGTGGGCGTTCGTCCCGTCGCGCGTCGGCTGGATCACCGGATCGAAGTTGCGCTCGAAGCCGTGCTCCTCGCAGAACGCGGCGATGGCGCGGAAGCCGTCGTAGTTGACGTTCGCGACGGGGCTGTTGACGTAGATGCGGACCCCGGCCGCGGCGAGGGCGAGGACCGCGCGCAGCGTCCGCGCGAGGGAGCCGGGGACGCCGGTCACCCGGTCGTGGACCCCCGGGTCCATCGAGTAGAGGCTCACGCGCACGTGCTTCGGGCGATGCGCGGCGAGACGGGCGACCGCCTCGTCGTCGAGCCCCAGCCCGTTGCTGAAGATCGTCGCGTAGAAGCCGAGGTCACGGGTCAGCTGCAGCAGCTCCCAGAACTGCGGGTGCAGCGTCGGCTCCCCGCCGGAGAAGGAGAGGCCGGTGAAGCCGAGCCGCGCGGCCTGGTGGGCGAGGTCGCGCAGGTCCGGGAACGGGATCTCCTGCTGGTCCCGCGGGACGAGGCAGTGGACGCACCGCTCGTTGCAGCGGTGGGTGACGTCGATGTGGATCGTGCTCCGCAGCTCGGGCGCCAGGATGCCGAGGTAGGGACGGTCCGCGTCCGCGACGGCCGCGGCGGAGCGGGCCGCCACGCCGCGCTGCACCAGGCCCGCGAGCAGCTCGTCGAAGTCGGCCGCGATGGTGGCCCGCTCGACCTCCGTCTGGGCCGCCACCGCATCGACGATCGCGGCGACCGTCCGGCGGCCGTTCATCTGCGCCAGGAACAGGCCGGCGCTCCCGCCCAGCTCGATGATCTCGTCGTGCCGATCCAGTCGCCGGACCTCGGCGCCGCGGAGCGACAGCCGGACGGCGAGGCCTTCGACCAGATAGGGGTGCTCGTTCGGGGTCATGGCGGCCGCGCCAGCTTATCAAATCGGGCAGCCTACTGCAGCGTCGGCAGCGTGACCCCGCCCGCCAGCGCCGCGGCGAAGAGGTCGCCCACCTTCGCCACGCGGTCGGGCATGGTGCGCACGGTGAAGCGGCCGGGATCGAGGCGCCGGGTCACCTCCTCCCAGCGGAGCGGGGCCGACACCGGCGCGCCGTCGCGCGCGCGCGGCGAGTACGGCGCGACGATGGTCTTGCCGTAGCCGTTCTGCAGGCAGTCGAGGTAGAGGCGGCCGTGGCGGCTCGCGCGGCGCCGCTCCGTGGTCACGCCGTCCAGCATACCCGCGATCCCGTCGCCGATGCGGCACGCGAACTCGGCCGCCTCGGCGTGCGTGTGGCCGGGCGCCAGGGGCACGAGGACGTGCAGCCCCCGCTGGCCCGAGGTCTTCGGCAGGCTCGGCAGCGCGAGCTCCTCGAGGATACGCCGCAGCGCGACCGCCGCCGGCACGGCCTGCTCGATCCCCTGGCCCTCGGCGGGATCGAGATCGAAGACCAGCCAGTCGGGCGCCGCGAGCGTGGGGGCGTGCGCCGACCAGGCGTGGATCCCGAGCACGTTGTGCTGGGCCAGCCAGCGCAGCGTCTCGGGCCGGTCGACGACGAGGTGCGCGATGGTGCGCGCGGCGCCGGTGCGCACCGGCGTCTCGACCAGGCGCATCCACGGCCGGGCGTCGCGGCCGAGGTCCTGGTGGAACCACGGCTCGCCGTCGATGCCGCGCGGCCAGTGCTGCAGGGCGACGGGGCGATCACGCAGCGCGGCGAGCAGCGGCGCCGCGAGCGCGGCGTAGTAGTCGGCGAGGTCCTGCTTGGTGACGCCGTCGCGCGGGTACAGCAGCTTGCCGGGGTTCGTGAGCGCGACCGCGGGGGCCGCCGGCTGCGCCGCGCGCGGGTCGACGCGCGGCCGCTCCCGCACGCACTCCTCGGGGCGCTTGTCGGGCCGCAGCCCCTTGAACGTCGGGTGGCGCAGCTTGCCGTCGGCGGTCCACTCGGTGAAGCGCACCTCGGCGACGAGCCGCGGCGCGACCCAGGTGGCGTCGCGCAGCCGCGGGGCGCCCTGCACGCGCGGCCCGTCGACGGCGTCGCGCTCGAGCGCGCGCCACAGCTCCTCCCGGTCGCGGTGCGAAAAGCCGGTGCCGACCTTGCCCGCGAAGCGCAGCAGGCCCTCGTCGACCACGCCGAGCAGGAGCGCGCCGACGGCGCGGGCGCCGCCGCGCAGGGGCGTGAAGCCGACGATGGCGACCTCCTGCCCCGCCTGCACCTTGAGCTTGAGCCAGGTGGTCGCGCGCCGGTTCTCGTACCCCGAGCCGCGCCGCTTCGCGACGACGCCCTCGAGGCCCCGCTCGGTGGCGAGGCGCAGCGCGGTCGCGGCGTCGGGGGCGAGGCGCTCGGCGACGTTCACCCCCGGGGGCGGGTTGGCGAGCACGCTCGCGAGGAGATCGCGGCGCTGCTCGAGGGGGCGGCCGCGGAGGTCCTCGCCGTCGAGCCACAGGAGGTCGAAGACCACGAGCCGGGCGTCGCCACCCTGCTGCAGGAGCTCGAACCGCGGCGCGCCGCGCTCGTCGAGGACGACGATCTCGCCGTCGAGCACGGCCTCGCCGAGGACGAGCGCGCCCAGCGCCCGGGCGACGTGCGGGAAGCGGGCGGCGAGGTCGAGGTTGTGCCGCGACACCAGCCGCACGCGGCCGCGCGACAGCGCCGCGAGGGCGCGGAAGCCGTCGTACTTCGTCTCGTACACCCAGGCCGCGTCGTCCGCGGGCGGCGCGGCGGCGAGCGTCGCGAGCATCGGCGGCCCCACGCGCTCGAGCAGCTGGTCCGGAGCGAGGTGCGGGGCGCGCAGCGTGGCCGCGCGCTCGGGGCCGCGGGCGGCCACGCGCCCGGTCGCCACGGACTCGGGGCGCGCGGCGACGACGTCGAGCGTCGGGTCCGCGGCCTCGTCGTTCTCCTTGAAGAGCAGCCACTGCGGCTTGTCCCCGGCGCCCGCGCGCGTACGCACGAGGTGCCAGCCGCCGCGGAGCTTGTCGCCGTCGAGGCGAAAGTGGAGGTGCCCCTTCTGGCGCATGAAGTCCGCCTGGCCCGGCGGGATCGTGTCCCACGTGCCGCGGTCCCAGATGAGCGAGTCGCCGGCGCCGTACTCGCCCTCGGGGATGCGCCCCTCGAACTGCCCGTACTCGAGCGGGTGGTCCTCGGTCTCGACCGCCAGCCGCTTGACCTGCGGGTCGTAGCTCGGCCCCTTCGGCACCGCCCACGACGCGAGCGCGCCGTTCATCTCCAGGCGCAGGTCGTAGTGCAGGCGCCGCGCGTGGTGCTTGTGCACCATGAAGGTCGCCGCGGCCGCCGGCGCCGGCGTGCCCGCGCCGGGCGCCGGCTCCGGGGTGACCGCGAAGTCGCGCTTCGCCTGGTACTCGCGGAACCGCGGCCGGCCCGCCGGCCGCGACGGCTTCGCCCGGGTGCGGGGCCGGCTCATGCGCCGCCCCGGCCAGAGAGGTGTCCCATACCGCCTGTGTAAGGCGGCGCGGCGGGAATGGCACGCGCGGGGGGTCAGTCCGACGCGATGACCGCCCGGCCGACGCGGCGGTCGTACACGACCAGCAGGCCGGCGGCGGTGAGGCCGATGAGGGTCAACGCGGGGAAGATCAGGTACGGCCGGTGGAGGCGCTCGCCGCAGAGCCAGAGGAGGAAGGTGCCGAGCGGATCGCCGAGCGCGCTGCCGAGGGCGATGGAGAGGAAGCCGTAGCCGAGGAAGAGGCCGGTCTGGCCCTTGGGCGCCATGCTCGCGACGTACTCGAAGTAGCGCGCCCCCGAGAGCATCTCGCCGACGGAGAAGACCGCGATCGAGAGCGCCATGAAGACGACGCCCATGTTCATCGCCTGGCCGACGAGGACCACCTCGCCCCGCAGGCCGCAGAGCGGCGGGATGAGGTTCACGAGCCAGGCGAGCGACGAGATCACGAAGCCGATGATGATCGAGCGCATCGCCGGCAGCTTGCCGGCGAGCTTGGTGATGAGGATCTGGAACACGACGATCATCGCGGCGTCGATGGACGTGATCAGCTCGACGTAGCTCTTGGTGCGGGCGTCGAGGTACGTCGGGATGTAGAGCTCGACGGCGCCGAAGAGCTGGACCCAGGTCACCTCGAAGAGGCCGTAGATCGCGATGAGCGCCATGAAGCGCCAGTGGCGCAGGACGAGCACGGTGTCGGCGAGGACCTGGCGCAGCGGCTTCGGCTGCGCGAGGCCGGGCGGCTCGCGGTAGAGCGTCGTCACGAGCCCGAAGGCGAGCACGCAGGCGATGACGCCGACCCAGAAGAGCGCGCGCCACCCGTGGTGGTTGCGCACCGGGTTGACGAGCACCGGCCCGAGCAGGCCGCCGATGTTGACGACCATGTAGTAGATGCCGAAGCCGAGCGCCTGCCGCTCGCCGGAGGTCTTGCGGACCGTGCCCGAGATCGTCGGCTTGATGATCGAGCCGCCGATGGCGATGAGGAGGATGGCGCCGAGCATGCCGAGGAAGCTCGTGACGTGGCCGGCGACGAAGTAACCCAGCGTCAGCGCGGCGAACGCGCAGCCGAGCGCCGCGCGGAAGCCGAAGCGGTCCGCGGCGGCGCCGGCGACGAGGCTGAGGACGTAGATGAGCCACCACAGGAGCGACCGCAGCAGCGAGGCGCGGCCCGGCGGGAAGCCGAGGCCGCCCTCGGCCGCGGCGGTCTTCATGTAGAGCGCGAGGACGGAGATCGGCCCGTAGTAGGCCACGCGCTCGAGGAGCTCGGCCCCGATCGCGGTCCAGAACGTGCCGGAGAAGCCCAGGAGCGAACGGCCGGGGCGCGGCGGGGCCGCGCTGGCGGGGTCGGGGGAGGCGGCCACCTCAGTTCTGGGCGACGCTGAGGCTGCCGGCGGTCTTGCCGCTGCTCGACGAGATCGTGACGATGGCGCTGCGCTTCGGGGCCTTCTCGAAGCTCGCCATGCCGCCCTCGTCGGTCTGGGCCTTGATGTTGATCTTCCAGCCCTGGGCCGGCATCGTCGTCATGTAGTACTCGTAGATCTTCTGCGGCGCCTCGGTGCTCTCGAACGTGATCGAGCTGCCCTTGTCGGTCGTCATGCTGAAGGTCGGCTTGATGCCGGTGTAGATCGGCACGTCCTTGGGCCACGAGTCGGGCACCTTGGTGGCGGCGCCGCCGCCGAAGTTCACCTTCTCGCCCTTGTCGCCCGTGATCTCGAACGAGCCCTTGCTCAGGTTGAGCTTGGCCTTGGTCTTGCCGTTGCCCCCGCTCTCGACGGCGGACTCGACGGCGGACTCGAACAGCTTCTCCTTGATCGAGCGGCAGCAGCCGCCGGCGCTGAGGGCGAAGGCGCAGAGCGCGAGCATCGTGACGGTGCGGATGTACATCGTTCCTCCTCGGGGACTCGGGGTCCGAGTGGCCCGGATCATCGGTCAACGGGGGGGGCGCGTCAAGCTCGACGGGCGGTCACGCGTGGCCGGGCCTGGGACGGCGCGGCGGACGTGCTCACTCTTCAGGTGCCTCGGCACTCCGCGTAGACCCGACGCGGTCCTCGCACGTCTGGGGGACGACGATCAGACGCCGGGGGTCGCCGCGCGACGGGCTCGCGCGGTGAGCAGGCGGAGCCTGGCCGCGCGGGCGCGGCCGGACGGAGGAGATCTGCATGCCGCGTGAGAAGGTGCTGCGCATCGGCATCGTCCAGAACGGACGCATCGTCGAGGAGCGGCTCGTGCGGGAGCGCGGGCCGGTGAGCGTCGGCCAGTCGGCGCGGAGCACGTTCGTCGTGCCTTCGGAGTCGCTGCCGCGCTCGCTCGTGCTCTTCGAGGCGACCGCGGCGGGGTACGTGCTCAACGCCGCCCCGGGATTGCAGGGTCGCGTCAGCGTCGGCGACACGGTGGTGGCGCTCGGCGACCTCGCCCGGCGCGGCGGCGGCCGCGTGGCGCTCGGCGAGGCCGCGCGCGGCAAGGTCGTGGCCGGGGACACGACGATCCTGTTTCAGCTCGTCACGCCGCCGGCGCCGCAGCCGCGGCCCCGGCTCCCGGCCGCGGTGCGCGGAGGTCTCGGGAGCCAGATCGACCGGGTCATGGCCGGCGTCCTCGGCAGCTCGCTCGCGGTGCACCTCGCGTTCTTCCTCTACGCCCTCGTCTTCGTCGAGATCCCGCGCAACCCGACCATCGAGGAGGAGTTCGCGAACCTGCCGCGTGCGATCCGGGTCCAGGTCCAGCCGCCGGAGCCGCGCCGGGCGCCGGGCGGCGCGGGCACCGGGCCGGCGCCGGCGGCGGCGGCGGCGCCGGCGCGCCGACGGATCGCGACCCCCGCGCCGCGCCGGCCGCTCACGGTGGGCGAGCAGGCGGCCCGCGACGCCGAGCGGCGGGCCCACGCGCGCGACGCCGCCGCCCACGTCGGCATCATCGCCCTCGTCTCGAAGGGCCCGGGCGGCGGCCGCAGCGCGTTCGCCGACGCCATGAAGGACGGCGGCGCGACGGCGGACCTCGACCGCGTGATCAAGGGCAAGCGCGTCGCGCTGGGCGCCGGCCCCGACCCTCTCGGCATCTCCTCGCGGGGAACCGGCCCGAGCCACGACGGCATCACCGGCGCCTCCGGCCTCGACGGCGCCACCGCCGGTCCGGTCGGCGACAGCGGGCTCGGCCGGGCGCAGCGCCGCGAGCGCCGCATCGTCATCGACCGACCGCGCATCGACGATGACACGGTCAAGGGCGACGCCGATCCCAAGGAGGTGGGCAAGACGATCAACCGCGGCTACGCGGCCATCAAGGCCTGCTACGACCGCGGGCTCAAGCACAACGCGAAGCTCGGGGGCAAGCTCACGGTGCGCATCACGATCACCGGCGCCGGCAGCGTCGGCCGCATCGCGGTCGAGCAGAACACGCTCCGCGCCCCCGACGTCGTCGGCTGCATGGAGAACGCGATGCGGGGCTGGCGCTTTCCGCCGGTGCGCGGCGGCCGCACGGCGGCGGTCGAGCCCACGTGGGTGTTCAAGACGGCGGACTGAGCGGGTGCGCTAGAACCCCTGCCACTGGCCGTGGTAGGGCTCGCCGCCGCAGTCGGGCGCGCCCGCGAGCCCGGCGTGCAGGTCGGCCCACAGCGCGCGGAGCGCGTCGCTGTCGCGCCAGCGGGGGTCGCGGTGGTCGGAGTCGCCGCCGAGCGCGACGTGGCCGAGCTCGTGCACCAGCGTCGAGCTCTCGATGCAGACGAAGTAGTTCGCGGTGATGGTGACGGTGCGGTCGTCGGCGGTGGTGCAGCCGTTGGCGGTCGAGCTGCCGCCGCACTCCAGGAGCCCCTCGGTCAGGCGCAGCCGCCAGCCGGCCACGGCCTCCGGGGCGATGCCCCAGTAGGCGGCGGCCGCCGCCACGACGGTGCGGAGGCGCGGCTTCAGGTCGTCCCGCACCGTCCACGCGGCGTTGTGCTGGGTGAGCGCGACGTCGAGGTCGAGGCCGTAGATCGCCGGATCGCCATCCCACTGGACGGCGCAGGCGGGGAGCCCGAGGAGGAGCACGAGCAGCGGCAGGCGCAACCCGGCCAGTGTAGCACGCCGCCGGCGTCGGCCACCGACGACGATGGCGGCCTCAGTCGTACCGGCAGAGGACGGTGCCGCGGCTGGGCGGCTCGGCGCCCGTGGCGGCGGGCTCGTCGGCGCCGGGCAGGTACACCGTGAAGGTGGCGCCCTGCCCCGGCGCCGAGTCGACCTGCAGCGCGCCTCCGGCCCGCTGCACGATGCGGAGCACCGTCGGCAGCCCGAGCCCGGTGCCCGCGCCGGCCCGCTTCGTCGTGAAGAACGGCTCGAAGAGGTGCGCCATCACCTCGGGCGAGATGCCGGTGCCCGTGTCCGTCACCGCGAGGCGCGTGTACCGGCCCGGGCGCAGCCCGAGGCGGCGGGCAAGCTCCTCGTCGACGGTCTCGGCGGCGGTCTCGATGACGAGGCGGCCCGCCCCGTCCATGGCGTCGCGCGCGTTGAGGACGAGGTTCGCGATCACCTGCTCGAGCTCGCCGCGGTCCGCCCAGACACGGGCGGGGCTCTCGGTGAGCCGGGTCACGAGCTCGATGCGGGCGCCGACGACCGGGCGCAGCAGCGGCTCGAGCTCGCGCGTCAGCTCGCTCACGTCGACGAGCCGCAGCTCGAGCGCGTCGCGCCGGCTGAAGTCGAGGAGCTGGCGGGTGAGGCGCGTCGCGCGCGACGCCGCCGCTTCGATGCGGCCGACGAGGGACGCCTCCGAGGTGTCGGGGCCGAGCTGACGCCGGAGCAGCTCGGTGCAGTAGACGATCACGGCGATGATGTTGTTGACCTCGTGGACCGCGCCCGCGCCGAGCTGGCCGGCGGCCTCGAGCTTCTGCGTCCGGCGGACCTGCTCGTCGAGCGACTGCTTCTCCTGCTCCAGCCGCGCGACGTGCGCGAGCAGCCGCCGCCGCTCGGCCGCGAGCGCGCGCTCGGCCTGCCGCAGCTCGCTGTGATCGGGCAGGACGAAGGTGATGCAGGTGCCGTGCCGCGTGGGCCACCGCGCCCACGTGGCCTCGAGCAGCACCTCGGTGCCGTCCCGCCCCAGCCCGGTCCACTCGAGCCGCCGTGAGGCCGCGGTCCACGCGTCGCCCAGGATGTCCCGGATCGTCCGCTCGACCTCGGCCCGACAGCGCGGCGCGAGGAGCTGCGTCATGGGCTGCCCCAGGACGTCCGCGGCGCGGTAGCCGAACAGGTCCTCGGCGGCGTGGTTCCACGACGTGACCCGGCCGCCGCTGTCCACCGCGAGGATGGCGTCGCCGGCGGCCGTGATCACCGCGCGGTAGCTGGCCTCGCTCGCCTTCAGCGCCTCGAGCATCGGGTCGTCCGGCGCGGCGCCATCGGCGCCGGTCGGACGCGCCCCCGGCGCGTGATCGGATCTCACCTCAGCGGACCCGGGTCCGCTCGCATATCGTCCGGCCGTCATGAGCCCCCCCGGGCACGTGTTTGCCGTTCGCCAGAGTCACACTAGGGTGGTTGAAATGCCCGCGCAAGCGGAAATCCTCAAGTGCCCGCAGCGCGGCGGTTCTTATTCCTCCCGTTTGGCGAGCCGCGTCAAGAATGCGCTCGGCCGCCGTCGCTGCGGGCGGTGCAACGGCCGTGCGCGCGCTTCTTCCCGCCGAGGGGGAAGCCGACTCACGCGTCCCCGCGCCGGCGCAGCCGCCGCTCGTGCGCCGCGAACCCCATCGCGATCGGCAGGCCGAAGCAGGCGGCGTGGATGGCCGCCTGCGTGACCTGGGGGGTGCCGAGCAGCCACGGGTACTCGGTCCGCGCGATGAGCTGGAAGTTCACCAGCCAGAGGAAGACGCCGAACCCGAGCCCGACCAGCGCCTGGCTCGTGACGCCCTCGCGGACCTCGCCCGTGAGCGTCGGCAGGATCGCGCCGTAGAGCGCGCCGAAGACGACCGAGAGCCCCAGGTGCACGAGGATCCCGACGCCGCGCACGACCGCCGGTGCGAGCGGGTCGAGCGCCTCCCGGCCGAGGACGACGCTGGCCGCCATGCGCAGGGGCACCTCCGGCGCGTGGCCCCGCGCCACCGAGGTGAGCACCTCGACCAGCGCGAACGCGAGCCCGGCCAGCACGCCGAGCAACGCGCCCTGCGCGATCAGCCTCCAGGTGTCTTGCGAGTGTCGCATTCCTTCCCTCCTCCCGCCTCCCGGTATCGCGCGGCCATACGGTCCAGCGCGCCCTCCACCCGAAAGGGCTGGAACGGGCGGCCCGCGCCGGAGAAGAACTTGCCGAAGAACTCGTAGTACTCGAGCCGCAGCGCCTGCACGGCGGCGACGATGGCCTCGAGGACGATGGCGATGCCGTTGCCGGCGATGACGACGAGCACGCTCCACACCGTCCCCGCCGCGGAGGCGCGGCGGAGCTCCGCGGCGAGCATGAAGGTGGCCAGCAGCAGGGCCGCGTGGCTGAGGGCGTAGGCCGCCAGACGCACGAAGCTGACCGTGTTCGCGAGGTAGACGAGCACGGCCTCGAACGGGTCGAGCAGCGACTCCGCGAGCGCCGCCCCGAGCCCACCGGGCGCGGGCCCACGGCCCGCGCGACGGCGGCGCGCGAGCACCTCGAGCGGGCCGCGCAGCGCGAACGCCGCGAGCGGCAGGCCGAGGACGAGGACGACGGCGGTGGTGACGAGCCCCTGCGCCGCGAGCGTCGCGTACCTCGTCGCGAGCAGCAGCGCGCCCCAGTAGAAGATCACGCCGGCCACGCCGAACTTGTCCAGGAGGCCGCCGATGACGTCGCCGCGGCGGAAGCGGTTGATGATGTTCAGGACGAGGCCCAGGGTGATCATCGTGGCGCCGAGCCCGACGGCCGCGCGCATCAGGGTGAGCGGATCACCCTCGAGGGGATCGCGCCACAGCGCGTGCTCCTTCAGCGCGGTGATGCCGAAGTAGCTGCCGTACACCACGCCGAAGCCGATGCTCGCGAGGCCGGCGTAGACGAGCAGCCAGCCGACGCGGCGGTCGACGCGGCGGGCGAGCGCGCCGGCCAGCACCAGCACCGCGCCGTGGCCGGCGTCGCCGAACATCATGCCGAACATGAGCAGGTAGCTCACGGCCAGGAAGAGCGTCGGGTCGAGCTCGCGGTACGCGGGCAGGCCGAAGCCCGCCACCAGCATGGCGAACGGCCGCAGCGGCCACGGCGGCCGCAGCAGCACCGGCACGTCCGCCTGGTCGCTCGCGCCGGGCGGCGTGAGCTCGAGCTGGCAGCGGCCGCCGGTCGCGGCGCGGAGCTGGGCGGCGACCGCCGCGGCGTCGGCGGCCGGGATCCAGCCGGCGATGAGCCGGGTCGCGGCCGTACGCGGGAAGCACTGGTCGGCCTCGACGAGCTGCCGCTCCAGCGCGGCCGCGCGCGCGACGGCC